>NZ_JBIBHU010000053.1:0-6871 GCF_042957205.1 Kitasatospora sp. NPDC008115
GGAGACCTCGGGCGATCGCTTCGCTCCGCCGGCGCCATCGGCACCGACCCGGATGCTGCGTGACCCTCAGCCTGCTGCGTTACGGGACAGCCCTTTGACGTCCCTCGCGTCGTCACCGTCGTCGGTGAAGGAGAGGACGGCCTGAACGACGGCGCGGGCGAGGTCACCGACCGCATGGACGTCGGTTCCGGCGCTGCGGGCCCAGCCGTGCAGGAAGCCGGCGGCGAGTTCGGCCTGGTGGCCGTTGAGCGTGCCGTTGAACACCTCGACGGCTTCCTGACGCTCGGCCTCGGGCAGGGTGCGGATGCCGGTGACGGTCAGCGGGGTGTTCTCCAGCACGAGGGTGCCGTACGAGGCGACCAGCACCGCGAGCGGCTGCTCACCGGGCACGTCCTGGGCCAGGGCGGCCAAGGCGTTGTCGTCGCGCGTCCAGGCGGATTCGAGCGCGGCGACGGCACGAAGAATCTGGTCCGGCGTCAGCATGAGGGAGGCCATGGCCGGCACCGTAGCCGCCCCGGGTGCGACCCCGGGCGGATTCAGGGGATCAGGCCGTTCAGCACCGGGACGTGCTACCGGTCGCGGTCAGGCAGCCCGGGGCCGCAGCCCGGTCGGGCTGGCCTTCGACCGTTCTTGTCGGTGCCGATCGGATGCGGTCCGGCCGGCGGTCCGGCTGGAGCGCTGTGGTCTCGGTCACGTTAGGCATGCCATTCTTCACTCTCCGTGCCTTCCGTGCTGGTTGGCGGCTGGCCGCGTGGTCGGCGGGGATGGCCTCATATTGGTCTAGCCCGCCATCCCAACGTCACGTTCAGTGGTGGGTGTTGATCTCTGTGTGAAATTGGTTCGCCTGAGGTGCGTGAAAAAAGAGGGTCGGCTGGTTTGCTGTCCGCAGGTTCGAAGCGGACCACGGCGAACTCAAGATGACGCCGTATCAGCCACAAAAGGTCGCTCCCATGAAAACCACCTCGCTCCTGTGCGCCCCCGGCCGCCGCGCAGCGTGCCACGCACCTCCCCGCGGCCGCCGCCGCGCTCCGGCCGGCACCGGGGGGCCAGAGTGAACGACGACGCCTTCTCCCTGTTTGCCATAGGCCCGGACCCCGGCCACGAGCCCGACGCGGGTCTGTTCGGCGCGGCCGTGGAACTGCCGGTGGACGGCATGCCCATCGACTACGAGGCCTTCGTCCTCACCCACCGCGACTCCTATCTGCGCTTCGCCGAGGAAGTCCTCGGCGGCCCGGAGGCCGCGGACAAGGTGGTCCACGAAGTCCTCGTCCAGATCGCGATCCACTGGAGCCGGCTCCTGGCCGGCCCCGACGTCGTGGTCACCGCCTGGGGCATGCTCTGCCACGCCATCCGCGCCGAGGTCCGCACCATCGAACGCAACCCGCAACTCGTCGCCCGCCTCGACCGGCTTCGCACCATCCTGGAGCAGATGCGCACCGCGCTGCCCACCGAGGAGATCGGCAGCGAGAAGGCCGAGGACTGGGATCCCATGACCCACCTCCTCGCCCGGCTGCGCGTCCTCACACCGCGCCAGTTCGACATCGTCGTCCTCAAAGCGGCCGGGCGCTCCAGCCACTTCATCGCCTGGTTCCTGGGCACGCACCCCAGCACGGTCGACCGCGACCTGCGGCGCGCCATGGACCAGCTCGACGGAGAGCTGCGCCCGCTGAACCTCCTGAAGCCCCCGACCGCCAGCAGCAGAGGAGACCGCCGGTGACCGAGCCACTCGTCGGCCCCCCGGAGCGGAACACTCCGTCTCCCGGGCGCAGGCTCGCCGACCACGACCTCGACCTCGAACTCCTCATCGACACCGCCGCCGGTACCCGCGTCTGGCCGGCCGGCTACGTGGCCACCGGCGACCAGGCGGTGGCGGTGGACCTGATCCTCACCGAGCGCGAGGCCGGCCCGCCGCCCGCCGCAGGCCCGGCCGGCGGGCCGGGCCTGGGCGCCGCCCTGCGGCGCATCGCCGAGGACGTCACGCGCCACCGGGCCGGCCGCCACCGGGAACCCGACTGGTGGCGCGACTACAACCGGGCCCGGCTTGGCCTCAACTCGCTCTCCCGCACCGCGCTCACCGGCCCCAAGGCGCTGGCCATGTTGGCCCGCTTCGCCCGCAACGACGACGGCCCCATCACGGTGTTCGAGCCCGACACCGACCTGGAGATCGAGGGCGCCAGGATCTTCGGCTGCCTGCTCCACCTGGCCGGCCACCCGCTGTCCGCCGCCTTCTGGTGGCGGATCGCCGCCGGGGCCGGCGACCGGACCGCCGCGTTCGCCGTCTACCTCCAGCACCTGGAGCACGGCGAGCTCGACGAGGCGGACTTCTGGTTCACTCAGGCCTGCCTGGCCGGCGCGGGCGGCCCGGGCGTGCCGCCCGCGGTGCCGCCGCTGCCCGGCTACTTCAAGGTGATCACGGCCGTCATGCCGCCCTGGTCCCCCGCCGACAACGCCCAGCCGACCGCCGGCCTCGTCGACGAGGTCGAGCGCCTGGTCGTGCACGCCGACCCCGCCGACGCCGCCAACTTCGACGGCATCGCCCGCCGCCCCGGCCCCCGGCTCGCGAGCCGGCTGGAGGAGCTGGCCGGCCACTGCTGACCGTCGGCCCGGGAGACCCGGGCCGACGGTCAGCGTGACAGGTTCGGCCCCGGGCGACGCGTCCGGGGCCGTCCGCCGGACGCCCGGCTGTAGCCACGCTGCCCCCCGGGCGCACCTGAGTAGCGTCACCGCCGCACCAGCCGCTGCCCGGAACCGGGCAGACCCGCTGCTGCCCGTCCACGGACGGTCCGAGCGAGAAGAAAGGCACCCTGATGAAGGCGCGCTCCACCCCGGACGCCACCAAGCCGGCCACCCGCCGACGCCGGCTCCTCATCATCAGCGCCACCGCCCTGGTGGGCGCCGCCATAGGCATCGTCGCCTGGTACCCGCAGACCGCCGCGCCCATCGGCACGGGCGCCGCCGTCGCGGCCGTGGCCGTGCCGTACCTGCGCCGCAACTGAACGCCTGCCAGCCGCCGGCTTCCTCCGCCGACGGCAGCGCCTTGCCGCCGGCGCCGTGCCGGTGCCCTCTCCGCCGAGGTGCTATTGATGGTGCGGGCGGTCTTCGCTTTGGCCAGCGCGCGTTCGAGGGCGGCCATCAGGTCGACCGGTGTGCCGGGCCCGGGCAGGAAGGCACCGACAGGGCGCGGGACCTCGAAGCCGCGCGGCTTCGCCCCGACGATGCACTCCAGCGCGGCGGCGTAGTCATCGTGCTTGCTCTCCAGGCACCGTGCTGGGAGCACGTCCCGCTGCTGGCGTTCAGTGCAGGAGTACGCGCGCGTACTCGGCGACGGTCCCCAACACCTGCAGCACGGCGATCGTGCCGACGCTCCTGGCGACGCCGACCAGGATCCGGCCGCGCATCCGGTCCGGCGACCGCCACGCAGACCGCCTGGACCGCCGCAGCCCCGCCGCACCGGGCACCGCCGCCCGTCGGCGCTCGACGCCGTCCCACCCCGCCGCGCCCTGTTCCTCGCCGCGCGGCCTCATGCCCACCATGTCCTTCTCCTTCTCCATCACGTGGTTGCGGAACCGGACCAGGGCCTGGCCGCCGCCGGACGCGATGGTCGCGTCGCCGACGGCCCGCTCGGTAGTCCGTGGCGTCGGAAGATAGAGGTCTCAGATGGCGAGTCAAGGGGGTCCCAGCAGTAGGTTCGCCGTGCTGGCCAGGCGGGCGCGAGGGCCGAACCGGCGAACGATACGCCGTCCGGTGCGCCGGTCAACCCCTTCTTCGCCGGCCGGGAGCGACATCGGCCGCCGCCCTCGGGGTGAGGGCGGCGGCCTGGCGGTTCGCTGCGGTGGTGCCGTCTACGGGGTGCCGGTGGTCTGGGGCAGGGTCAGCGGGCGAGGGTGACGGTGATGACGGGGTTGTCGCAGCCGGCCGCGATCCGCTGGATCGCGGCGTGCTCGGCCGGGTCCGCGGTGAGGCCCCAGCGGGTCTTCACGGTGACCCAGTCGGAGATGTATCGGCAGGTCGCGCCGACGGCGGGGGGCATCCACTGGGCGGGGTCGCGGTCGGCTTTGCTCTGGTTGGCGCTGTCGTGGACCGCGAGGAGGGAGCGAGCGTCGTCGAGGTCGTTGGCGTAGGCCTGGCGCTCGGCCGCGGTCCATACCGCCGCTCCGGAGTCCCACGCCTCGCCGAGCGGCACCATGTGGTCGATGTCGACATCGAACTTGTCGGTCTGCGTGGTGTCGTCGTACCAGGAACTCCACACGCCGGTGCCAGCGACGATGGCGCAGCGCCCGGTGATCTGCGGCGCGACGGAGGCGTCGCGCAGCAGGACCTCGTTGCGGGTGTTGCAGCCGTCGCGGTCCGCGTCGATCCAGTGCTTGAACTGCTCGCGGGAGTAGCCGTTGCGGGGCCCTTCGTCCTCGACGGGCAGGGCCGCGACCAGGTCCGACAGCGGGGCACTCACCACAGCACCGGGGACGGCCGCGGCCGCACCTGAGGGCAACAGCACCACAGGCGCGGCCAGAGACAGGACGGCGAGCGCGGCAGGCAGGATTCTCATGCCCGATCTACCGCGCCCGGCAAGCCCCAGGTGACGGGACGTCCCCAGGGTTCATCCGAAAGCGCGCCCCGTCCGGCCGGAGCACGCTGACCCGCTGCAGAACGCCGCCGGCCGACCCCACAGCCACATGGGGTCGGCCAGCGGCGTCTGCGGGTGCCGTGCGACCGCGAGCGCGATGGCCAACTGTGGGTTTCTCGGAAGGGGGGCGGAAACCCTCTGGCATTATCGTCACTTTGACGTAAAGTGGGGGTGGTGGCCCACCAGGGCCGTCGCCACGCGTTCAGGAAGGCTTTGTGGAAGACCCCGTGACCGAACCACATGTGAACCTCGCCTTCGGCCTCCACTCCCTCCCCGGCACCTACAGCGTCCTCCTGGGCGCCGGTGTCTCGACGGCCGCCGGCATACCGGCGGCCTGGCACGTCCAGCGCGACCTCATCCTCAAGATCGCCGCTGCCGAGCAGGCCGATGTTCCCGACGGAGAAGACGCCCCCTTCGACTGGTACCGCGAGCGCTACGGCCGCCCCGCCGCCTACGATGACCTCCTCGCCGCCCTGACCGCGACCGCGAACGAGCGCCAGGCCCTGCTGCGCTCGTACTTCGAACCCACCGCGCAGGAGCGGGAGGCAGGAGTGAAGACGCCCAGCGCCGCTCACCGCTCGCTTGCCCGCCTCGTCGCTTCCGGCCACATCCGCGTCATCCTGACCGTCAACTTCGACCACCTCATGGAAGCAGCGCTCCGCGACATCGGCATCGAGCCCACCGTGGTTTCCGGACCCGCGGCGCTCGGCGGCATGCTGCCGCTGCACGCGCAGCGCGCCGTGGTCGTCCACCTGCACGGCGACTACCTCTCCCCGGCCACGATGCTCAACACCCCCGACGAGCTCGAGGCCTACACCCGCGAGACCGACGCCCTCCTCGACCGGGTCATCGACGAGTACGGCCTGGTCGTTGCCGGCTGGTCCGCGAGCTGGGACCCGGCGCTCCGTGAAGCGATCACCCGCTGCCCCAGCCGCCGCTTCGCCACCTACTGGATCGACACCAAGCCTCTCTCTCCCGAGGCGGCCGCCACCGCGGCCCATCGCGGCGCCACCGTCGTCCAGGACTCCGCCGACGGCTTCCTCGGCCGGACCGCCGACGCGGTCGCGGCCATCGGCGAATCCGGCCGCCAGCACCCGCTCAACACCGCCGTCGCCGTCGCCACCGCCAAGCGCGAACTCGCTGGCGACCGGCCCGCCATCGGCCTGCACGACACGCTGCGCCGAGAGGCCAGCGCCCTCGCGGCCCTGCCGGCCCGCGTCGAGGGACCCTGGCAGGTCGCCGATCCCAAACGCGAACACCAGCACCGGCTCGACGGCATCGAGGCCGCCTCGGAGACACTCCTCGCCCTGGTCGCCACCGCCGCCTACTGGGGGAACGAGACCACGGACCGCTGGTGGATGCCCGAGATCCAGCGCTTCGCCGAACCTGTTGGCAACAGCGGTTTCACCAGCCTGCTGAACCTGACCAGTGCCCCGGCGCTCATGATGCTCTACACCGCCGGCGTCGCCGCGGCCGCCGCAGACCGCTGGTCCCTCGTCGGCCACCTCTTGGGGGAACTGCAGACACAGCGCGAGGAGGAGACAGCCGCGGTCGGCCTGCTCAGCCCCGATGTCGTCCTCGGCGTCCCCCGGGCCGCGAAGCGCCTCCACGACCACCTGCAACCGCTCTTCGTCCAGCACCTGGCCTTGGGACCCAGCGCCTACCGCGACGCCTGGGAACGCTTCGAGTACCTCCGCCTACTCGCCCAGGCCCGCCACACCCTCCCGCGGGGCATCAGCTCTGACGTCCCCTACATCCGGGCCTTCGGACGCCGGGAGGAATGCCTGCCCGCTCCCTCCGACTGGCTGGCCCAAGCCATCGAGCGGCGGAACAGCACCCCGATCCGCGAGCTCATGAGCAGCGGCTTCTTCGACGGTGACGTCGGCATGCTGAACGAAGCCCGCCAGACCTACGACTCGATTTTCCAGCAGTGGGCCGACGATCTCCGGCTGAGGGCCATGATCGGCAGGGACCCCGCCTTCTCCGGGACCGGCCCCTGGTACCCCGACGCTCTCCAGTAGCCGAGCCGACAGCAGGCCAGTGGCGGAGACCGGGCTGGCCTTGCTCGGAATGGCCACTGGCCGCGATCAAAGGAAGGCCGTCGCCCGGCATACGGCGACGGCCTTCCTGCGCGCTGTTTCCTCAGCCCTCGGTTTCCGAAGCCTGTTCCTCTTCGGGATTGTGGTCGTCCTCGGTCGCAGCGCTGACGGACATGGGGAAACGAGGGGCGGCGTTCGCGGCGAGGCC
>NZ_JBIBHU010000053.1:6968-20888 GCF_042957205.1 Kitasatospora sp. NPDC008115
GCCGATGCCCGCGCCCTGCGTCATGGCGTTCCTCAGGGCGGCGGCCTCTCGGGCGGCGTTCGCGGCGAGGCCGATGCCCGCGCCCTGCGTCATGGCGTTCCTCAGGGCGGCGGCCTCTCGGGCGGCGTTCGCGGCGAGGCCGATGCCCGCGCCCTGCGTCATGGCATTTCTCAGGACGGCGGCCTGTGCCACGGCGCCGCTGTGCAACCAGAAGTCGAGGTACGGCTTCGCGATGCTGGCACCGCTGCCCAGGACATCCAGGCTGGGGGCAGCGTCCGTCTTCTCGGCTGGCGGGAACTGCGAGGCTTGCGCCAGGTCCGCCTTGAACTTCTGGACGGCGGCAGCGCAGCGCTCATCGGCCATATCCGGTATCGACGGTTCCGTCGAGGACAGGAGCGTCGGCGCATGGGCTTCGCCGCGGGTGGAGAAGAGCAGCTTGGTCTCCCACACAGCTGCGACGTTGCGGATGAGATCGTCGGACTCGCCGGGCACGGCAACGCCGTGCAGCAGCCACTGCGCTTTCGCCGTGTACCAGACGTCGCCCTCGATTTCGTGGCCGGTGACCTCTGTGACGTCGAGCAACTCGGCCTTCGGCGGGATCAGCCATGAGCGCCACCGCACCGCGTTGCTGTCGCCGCTCAGACCGGCGAAGCCACCGGGCGAACTGAGGAGCTCCTCCGCGCTCTGGGCCACCCCGGAGCGGACGGGCTGCGACTCCAGCAGCGCGCGGGCGGAGACCACCGCGTCGTCTCCAGGCACCGGCGTGGTGAACCTGGAGACGACCTGCGTGAAGTCCTTGAGTCGGCTGAGACGGTTCTCCAGACCCTGCACGTCCTGGTCCATCGGGTACGGGTAGGAGGTTCCGTCCCCGAAGTCCGTCGTGTTGTTCGTGACCAACCAGACGTGGGCCTGCGGGTTCTCCCGCATGAACTCGAGGATCGAGAACCAGATGGCGGCATCCCGAGCACCCTCGGAGTGGTCCGCGGCGCGCTTCGCCGGCGGCAGCGCCATGGCCTCCCGGGCCAGCGCCTTACGCGCGATGTCCCCGCTGGTGTCGATCACCTCGAAGATCTTTCCGTAGGCGTCCCGCCAGTGATCGAGGAGACGCTCCAGATCGAGCGGCTCCAGAGTGCTCTGCACCGCCCACGGGACCGTCTCGGCCAGCTTCCCCAGCGCCTTCACAGCCGCCTGGTACTGGGCCGGGTAGTACTTGGCCTGGTGCGCCGAGAGTTCCTCCAGCACCATCCACGGCACGGCCACCCGGTGATGGCCGGACTCCTTGAGCTTGCGAATTATGTCCGCAGTGAGACTGTCGGGCTTGAGAAGGTTCACCGCGTTCGTATCGAAGATGATCCACTGCTCGTCGGTCACCTCCACCTCCTCCTTCTAGTGGTCGTTGACCGCTCAGCTTCCCACCTGGAACTGACAATCCGGCGCGGGCTGAAGAGATCCGAAGACGAGCCGACTGATCAACGCCCTCCGGCGTTGATCAGGGCCCAGCAGCGTACCGCCGACCAACGACGCCAGCCCGGCCGGGACGGTCCGCTACGCTACGCCCACTCCACCTCGTGCTCGGCGAGCTGGCCTGCGGTCAGCTTCGTCCGGCGGGCCCTCTGGTTGTTGAGCCAGGTGCCCAGCGCGAAGTGCGACACCACCACCTGCTCCTCGCCACCGGGGCCAGCCTCCACGGCCTCCACCGGCTCCTTGTCCGGGCGGGGCACCCGGGGATGACGCTCCCGCTCGACGAACTGGGCGAGCGCGGCGACGGCGCGCAGGACCTGGTCCGGCGACAGCATGAGAGAGGCCATGGCCGGCACCGTAGCCGCCCCGGGCAGAATCGAACCGTCAAGCCCCCGAACGAGTGGCGTGGCTCAGTTCACTGGATCAGGCCGTTCAGCACTGGGACGCTGGTGCCGGTCGCGGTCAGGCCGGCCAGGACTGCGCCGGCGACCGGACCGCCGGCGAGGAACGCGAGCACGCCGACCACGACCCCGATCACGGTAGCGGTCAGCAGGACCAACGTCGTGCGCACACTCAACAACGGCTCCGCCCGCACCCGGTTCGGCGCGGCCGACTCACCCATCGAGGACTCGCCCGGTACGGTGCGCGTGCCGGCGCTGCGCATTCGCCCCGGCGACCGCCAGGCCGACCACGCGCCGCGCCCCGGCCCCACCGGTCGCCGCCTCTCGACGCCGTCCCGCCCCGCCGCGCCCTGTTCCTGGCCGCGCGGCCTCGTCTCCGTCATGTCCCTCTCTCCTTCACCTGGGTTGCGGGTACGGACCATGGCCTGCCCGCCGGGGGCGCGGATGGGCGCTGCCCGGCCTCTCGGGTGGTCCGTGGTGTCGGAAGGTAGGGGCCTCAGGTGGCCAGTCAAGGGGGTTCCAGCAGCAGGTTCATCATGCTGGCCAGCGGGAGCGCGGGCCGGACCGGCGAACGATGCGCCGTCCGGCGTGCCAGTCAACCCCTCCCCGGCCAGGCCGGAACGGTGTCGGCCGCCGTCCTCGGATCGAGGAGTTCTCACGCGCTGTCCCGGTGCTCTCCGGAGCCGGGCGCCCGCCGAGGCGGCCCCAGGGCGCCGGAGGAGCCATTGCGGTCACGTGGCGGGCTGGAAGAGGCACCGGAGCGTCATTGCCAACTCCCGTCGAACAGAAAGAGTCTGACAGTCCATCACAATGTGGCCCAGTGGCCCCCGCGTCTCAGGTGTTGGTAACAATTGATCGCCCCGCATCGGCCAGCGGGTGTGATGGCTGTTACGGTGGCAAGGCGCAGGGGGATGTTTATGTCCAGCAGGTATGGTTCACCTGTTGGCAGGGCAGGCTCTGTGCTATGGCGCAGGAAGGAGCCGCCCGGCTCTCCGTGCAAAGGTTCACCGGGCGACGTCCTCGGTACCGCGTCACGTGTGCCGGGTCCGGGAGCCCTACTGCGGGGTGCCCGGCCCGGTGCCGTAGCGGGCTGCGATCACCGTGGTGGCCGCCGTGATGAGGGCGGTGGCGATGGTGGTCAGCTGATCCGGAGTAACCCGGAACTGCCGCTTGGGCTTCCTGTCCGTGCGATCTTGGACAGGCCGGTGGCGCTTCTTGTTGCGTTGCCCCATCAAGTTCTCCTTGCGGAAGAGCGCGCGGACCTCCGGGGTCCGCGCACTGGCCGGCACGATGCCGGACCGAACGTGGGCCGCCCTGGTGGCCTGATGAGGCAGTGGCGCACAGACTAGACCCACGCCGACGGGCGGCGACACCGGAGTCGAGTACTGACGACCATGACAGCCATTGAAGCACCTTCAACGGGTCGTCAAGCACTGAACTCCCGAGCTTCGTCACCATCTGTCACGCCATTCGGACAAACGTGCAGGCCGGAGGCACCCTCCTGCTCTCCGAGTGTCATTAGATTCTTTTAAGGAAGGCGGGATTCCGCCACTGGCGGCAAGCAGCCACCCCTCCCTCCGGCCGGTCTGGCACCTTCCCGAACGCAGAATCTCCTGCCCGGAACCCGGCTATTGGCTGATTCTCACCATCCGACCGGGTCAGCAGAACTTCCTCCGGCATCCGAGGTCCCGCGGAGGAGGGTGCTCTCCACCGTCTCCTCCGCTCTCTACGAGTCACCCTGCCCTGCCCCGCCCGCCGACCGAAGCCGCCACTGCGCGCTGCCGCGCCGGGGCGGCTGTCGGTGCCTCTCCCTATCCTGAGCCACCCCTCCCAGCTCGTCGAAGGAGGCCCATGGCCACCGACCTGAGAACCCTCCAGCACCCGCTCATCGAATGGGTCTACGACCACACCAGAGAGCGCCCCATCGGGTCTGTCTCCCTCATCCCGTTCGCGGATGAACACCACCTCGACCGACAACAAGCCTTTCAGCTTCTGCTGTACTGCGAGGAAGCCGGAGTGCTGTCCAGCCGAGGCTCCACCTACGGGGGTCCCTCCGCGAACCTCACGCCGGCCGGGACCTCGTGGGTCGAGGAGCGACGGCGTCGGAGGGAAGACCCCGCCGCCCGTGTCGCCGCTGCCCGCACCGGCCTGCTGACCTGGATGTGGCACCGCAAGCACGACGGCACCCGCATGCCGGTGGTCGCCCATGTTCTCGAAGCCCCCCAGTCCCTCTTCGAAGGCATACGACTGACGGCCTCCGACATCAACCGGGCCGCCGGCCATCTCCAGGCCAAGGGAATGATCAAGGGAACGACCCCAGGCTGGGGCGGGGACGGACCCCTGCGCGCCGAGATCACCGCCGAAGGAGAAGACTGCGTGGAGAACTACGACGCCGACCTCGCCGCCTACGAGCGACGCAACAACGGCGGCGGCACCACGAACTTCCACATCGGCACCAACACCGGCAACATCGCCGCCAACAGCCGCGAGGTCACCCAGACCGCCACCACCAACCAGGGCATCAACCCCAGCGACCTGGTACTCCTCGCCCGATCCCTTCGCCAAGCAGCGCCGGTTCTGGGCCTGCCCGAAGGCGACGCCGAGGAGTTCGCCGACATCGCCACCCGGATCGAGAACGAGGCCTCCACGGACAACCCGGACCCAGGACGGATTCGGCGCTGGGGAAACGCCATCCTGGACATCCTCAACTCCCCCGCGGTCAGCGGCGCCCTCGCCCAGACCCTGTCCACCACCGTCCAGACGGCCATCGCCTCCGGCGGCTGACGGCCTGGACAGTTGGTTAGGGTGCCAGCCGCCACGAAGCTCCGGCAGCCATGACCCCTGCAGAACGCCGTCAGCCGATACCGCACACATTGGAGGCCGCCACCCCTAGGTGACGGCCTCCAACGACAACCAGGCAACGGGTTCACCCACGCCCGGCCAGATTCCTCCTGGCGCTACGTCAGGCGACCGTCGGCCCGGTGGCGGACAGCGTGAGCCAGCCGGGCGTCAACTTCGCGCGGCGGGCCTTCATCAGCTGCTGACCATGTCGAGCAGGTCCTGGAAACGGCGGTTCACGTGCTCGTTCTCACAGGAGCGCCGGACGTCCTTGTCGGACTGGAGATCCTCAACGATCTTCTGGATGCCGCTGCGGCCGTTGAGGAAGAGCTCCTCGATGATGGGTGCGGCCCGGTTACTGTAGAAGACCTTCCGGTTGATTCCGGCACCATATCCACCGGGCTCGCCGATGTAGCAACGCACCATCCACTTGACGATCCCGGGCTTGACGTCTTCGGGAATCTCGGTGAGACCACCGAACTCTTCGAACAGCCGCAGCGCAGGGCCGTGCGCCTCGTTTTGCCTCCACTGGTGGCCGATGCTCTTGAGCTTGTCGAGCTGCTTCGTGAAGAAGTCCTTCCGCTGCCCCTTGTGGAGGTAGGGCAGCAGTCCAGCGGCGTGGGCCACACGCACCGTGAGTTCGTCCAAGGAGGTGCGCCCGAGCCGGTCCAGCAGGGTCTTGGCGACGGCCAGGCGCACACCGTTTCGGATGAGTTCACGCAGTTCCTGGAGTACCAGGTAGGCGTTCTCGCGGACGACATCAGCTTCGGTGCCGCTCAGCGCCGTGCTCACCAGGACCTGGACGATCTCCTGCTGCCGTTGGTCCGGGGCGTGCCCGAAGTCGGTCAGTAGGCGGCTGTCCAGCGCGATGGGCCCGGATGCTTCGATGATCTGCTTGACCTCGTGTACCTCGATCAATGTGATCGGGTCCTTGGACAGCACGGCGTCAATGCACGTCACGAAGGTGTACACGACATCCTCGAAGGATGCCTCGTACTCGGAATCCTCATGTTCGAGATCCTTGCGAATGTCGTATACCCGCGTCATCTTGCGCCACTCGGCACGGCTGAGAAGCCCGATGCGGTAGGCGAGCTTGATCAAGTTGGAGGTCGTGTAGCGTTCGACGTCCTCGGCGTTCTGGATCGGCGGGAGCTTTGGATTCGCAGCCTTGGCGGCCTCGCCCGCGATACCGACGCCCACGATCAGGATCTTGTCTTTGAGATCCCGGACCGCGGCGTTGAACAGGCGTTGGCAGGCACTGCTCGGATCGACCGGCAGGATGCGGCGCACCCTTTCGATCAGGTTCTTCGCCTGCCAGTCCGGCCTGATCTTCTGCATCAGGCCCGGCACTTCGCCCATCGTCGTGACCGCAACGGACGTGGCTACAACGACAACACCTTCTTCGCTCAACTTATCCTCACCTGGAGTGACCTGGCCCCTCGTTTCCCAAAGGGTACGGACTCAGCCGCCTCAAGGCCGCAGTATTTTCATAGGGGAAGCCGCCACCTCCTGGTGAGGGCCTCCAACGCCGTCTCAGGCCCCGCGCAGCACACCGCCGGGCAAGCCACCGGCCCGGCCGGGCGTTCCTACCAGCCGACCCCGAGGGCCTCCAACTGCCCGAGCTGCTCGCCGGTGAGCTTGTCCCGGCGTGCCTTCTGATTGTTCAGCCAGGCCCCGAGCGGCACCCCGCCCTCCTTGTGCGTGCGCGGCACCTTCGCGTGGCCCTCGCGCTCGACGAAGGCGGCGAGGGCCGCGAGGCCGGCGCCGAATCGGGTCGGCGCGCGAGACCTTCGGCTTCGCTGCGGCGGCCTGCTTGGCCGCCACCAGCTCGGCGTCGGCCTCGATGCCGAGCACGGTGAGAGGTCCCGCTGGTCCTGGTCGAGCTCTGTCCAGCCAGCCCGCTGCGCCCTGCACTCGGCGGGGGACTATTTGTCTGCTTTCGCGAGTGCCTTCGTGGCTTCGTCTTCGGCGCCAGCCGCCCGGTACGCTGCCGCTGATTCTTCGCGCATCGCCCGCACCTGCGCTGGCGGCCGGCCGGCGGCGAGCAGGGTGTCGGCGAGTTCGTCGGACGCCTCCCCCAGCCGGTACAGGTCCCCAAACTCCCCGAACAGGGCAACAGCCCGCTCACCAGCCTCCACCGCCTGCCCGTACACCTCGGCACCTCGCCACGCGGTGCCGAGGTTGTTCCACGCCATGCCTTCGCTGTGGCGGTCGCCGAGGTCGCGGTGGATGTCGAGGGTGTGTTGGTGGGTGGCGAGGGCTTCCTCGAAGCGCCGCAACTCCTTGAGGGCGACGCCGAGGTTGCCCAATGCCCTGCCTTCGTCGTGGCGGTCGCCGAGGTCGCGGTAGATGTCGACAGCGTGTTGGTGGGCGACGAGGGCTTCCTCGAAGCGCCGCAACTCCTTGAGGGCGACGCCGAGGTTGTTCCACGCCCTGCCTTCGTGGTGGCGGTCGCCGAGGTCCCGGTAGATGTCGAGGGCGTGTTGGTGGGCGGTGAGGGCTTCCTCGAAGCGCCGCAGATCTTGGAGGGCGACGCCGAGGTTGTTCCACGCGATGCCTTTGCTGTGGCGGTCGCCGAGGTCGCGGTGGATGTCGAGGGTGTGTTGGTGGGCGGTGAGGGCTTCCTCGAAGCGCCGCAACTCCTTGAGGGCGAGGCCGAGGTTGTTCCACGCCATGCCTTCGTGGTGGCGGTCGCCGAGGTCGCGGTAGATGTCGAGGGCGTGTTGGTGGGCGGCGAGGGCTTCCTCGAAGCGCCGCAACTCCTTGAGGGAGAGGCCGAGGTTGTTCCACGCCATGCCTTCGTGGTGGCGGTCGCCGAGGTCGCGGTAGATGTCAAGGGCGTGTTGGTGGGCGGCGAGGGCTTCCTCGAAGCGCCGCAACTCCTTGAGGGCGACGCCGAGGTTGTTCCACGCCATGCCTTTGCTGTGGCGGTCGCCGAGGTCGCGGTGGATGTCGAGGGCGTGTTGGTGGGTGGCGAGGGCTTCCTCGAAGCGCCGCAACTCTTTCAGGGTGTTGCCGAGGTTGCCCAATGCCCTGCCTTCGTGGTGGCGGTCGCCGAGGTCGCGGTAGATGTCGAGGGCGTGTTGGTGGGCGGCGAGGGCTTCCTCGAAGCGCCGCAACTCCTTGAGGGAGAGGCCGAGGTTGTTCCACGCCATGCCTTCGTGGTGGCGGTCGCCGAGGTCGCGGTAGATGTCAAGGGCGTGTTGGTGGGCGGCGAGGGCTTCCTCGAAGCGCCGCAACTCTTGGAGGACGTTGCCGAGGTTGTTCCACGCGATGCCTTCGCCGTGGCGGTCGCCGAGAGAGATGGCAGAGTCGTGGGCGAGGGTGGCAACGTCCAGGGCATCCTGCAAGTACCGGCGTGAATCCAGGTAGTCCCCGAGGAAGGATGCCAGCCTCATGGTGGCCTCGCGGTGGCCGGTGGTGTGCGCGACGCGGACGGCGGAGACAAGACCGGCCCGCTCCGCGTCCAGCCAGGCCATCGCCGCCTTCCGGTCGAGGAAGGGCTTCTTGCCACCGTCCATGGAGGGGTTGAGATGGGCGGCGGCGGCCCGCGCGGTGCGGGTGTAATACACGAAGAGACGGCCCAGGGCTGCCGCGGTGTGCCGGGGGTTCAGCTCGGCCTGTTCGCCCGCGTAGGCGCGCACCAGGTCATGCATCCGCCACCGCCCGGTGTCCGGGTCCTGCCGGATGAGACTGGCCTCGGCAAGGACCTCCAACCGCCGGCGGACATCCCGGGGCTTGCCGATCCCGGTGAAGGCGACAGCGGTCTCCGTCGACACATCAGGCCCGGGATTCACCGCGAGCAGGCGGAACAACTCCGCATGCGTGGGCGCCAGCCGCCGATAGGAGCCGGCCAGAACGGCCCGCACCGCGCCATCGCGGCCCCCCAGCACATCCAGACGCTCACCGAGATCCTCCAGTTCCCGGGCCAACTGCGCCGGCTTGAGATGACGGCCCAACTGCGCGGTGGCGATCCGCAGAGCAAGCGGCAGGTACCCGCACAGTTCGGCGACCCGCGCTGCGCCGGCAGGGTCGGCGCTGATGCGCCCGTCCTTGGGCAGCGTGATGCGCAGTGCGGTGTCCATCAGGGAGACGGCGTCATCGGGGGTGAGGACGTCGAGGTCGACGAGGCGGGCACCGAGGCGAGGGGCGAGGTTGTCCCGGGAGGTGACGAGCAGTCGGTGCGGGCCGTCCGCGGAAGGGAGGAGATGCTCGACCTGGTCGCCGCTCGAGGTGTTGTCGGCCAGGATCAGGATGCGTTCCCCGTGGCGGGTGCGGGCGGCGAGCTGGGCACGGTAAAGGGCGGCACGCTGGTCGGTGTCCGGCGGGATCTGTCCGTGTTCGACACCGAGGCCGCGCAGGGCGGTGTCGAGAGCCTGGGCGGCGTCGAGGGTGTTGTCGTCGTAGCCGTGGAGGTCGATGAACAGCACCCCGGTGAACAGGCCTCGTTCGACGGCTGTGTGGGCGGTGGCGGTGGCGAGGGTGGTCTTGCCCATCCCGCCCATCCCGAGCACCGACGCCACCACCACCGCCTCCGCGGCTGGTCCGCCGGCAGCGGTCGAGGGGGCGAGGAGCGCGAGGAGGCTGTCCAGGTCCTGTTCCCGGCCGGTGAAGCCCGTCGGCACGGCCGGCGGCGGCGCCAGCAGCGGCAGCACCGCGCCGTCCGACTCCGCAACGCGGCCCGCTCCCCGGTCGCCTGCCAGGTCCTGCGATTCGTGCCCGCCGGAGGGCGAGAACGCAGGCCTGTTGGTCTCGTCGTCGAGTTCGTCGAGTTCCTTGATCAGGGCGCCGTGCAGCCTGCGCCAATGCCGGACGTCTCCCAGGGGTTCTTCCAGAGGGAATCCCTCGGCCTCGGAGTGGGCCTTGCACGCGTGGACGAACGCGGACACCCGGTCCCACTGCGGGACCGTGAAGACGCCCTTCTTGCCGCCGAGGAGGTCGCCGATGGAACTGGTGCTCAGGAGCCCGCCGGAGGCCTTCACCAGCTGCGGGCCGCTGGGATTCCCGGAATCGGCCTGAAGCTCCCTCAACTTGCGGGCGAAGCCCCGCAGCGCCTGTTGTCCTTGCTGGGTGTTCCCCGGCGCCATGGTGGCCCCCTCGCCTGTCCTGCCGCACCGGCCGGCCACGAATGAGCTCTCGTCGCCGGGCCGGGCGTCCCTTCCCCTGGTCTGCGAACAGCGGCCCACCAGGGGTCCGCAGCCGTCCGCGACGGTCCGCAGACTTCCGCCGGACCGGCTCCCCACCCTAGTGCCCACCTGCGCTTTCGCGGGCAGGGTTCCGGGGTTCTCCGCGTGCGTCCGCGAATCCTCTCCCCGGTTCCCCGTCCCGGCATCGTGGTGCTCACGCCAGCCGACCAACCCGCACGCACCACGACCCGCACACCAGGGGGAATACCCGATGTCCCGCAGGAAGCAGCAGCACACCCGCCCCACCCACCAGCCCGTCGCCACGCCTGCGGCACCTGCCACCGGACAGCAGGCCGTGCCCGCCCCCGAGGCCCCCGCCCGCGACCGGCTCGCCGGACAGCTCACCGCCGGCGCCGTCTCCGGCGCCGCCCGCTCCGTCACCGACTGGATCATCCGCCAGATCGCCGAGTACACCGACTGACCCCACCGCTCAGGCCCCGGCTGCCGGCCCCACACGCCGTCGGCAGCCGGGGACCGCACGAGGCCTTCCCCGGGCGGCCGCGAACCCCTCCCAACATTCCGCTGACCCGAGGACGGATCGCCGGCGTTGAAGTCCAGAGCTGGGAAGTCGGCCGAGCCATGGCCAGCTCGACGCCGCCTTATCCCCCACCACCAGCTGGACTACCAGCCGACCCACCGCTCCCAACACCAAGAGGCCGCCACCCCGCAGGGTGACGGCCTCCAGAAACTCATCAGCACCCGGCCGCAGGCCGTCGGCCCGGCTCGGAACGGGCCTACCAGTCCAGGTCCAGCCCCTTCGGCTCCTCGTCCCAGGACGGGTCCTCACGCTGGGAGGGCGGACCAAGCCGCTGGATCAGGTGGCAGGTGCAGGAACCGCCCTCGAACTCCTCCTTCTCACACTCCTCGTGATGCTCCCGCACCCCGCCCGCCCACACGACGCCGCATCCGGCGAGCTGCGCGAGCTGTCCCGCGCTCAGCTTCGCCCGGCGGGCCTTCTGGTTGTTCAGCCAGGTCCCGAGCGACACCCCGTCCTCCTTGTGGGCGCGCGGCACCAGAGCGTGCCCCTCGCGCTCGACGAAGGCCTCCAACGCCGCCAGGCCCTGGGCGAACCTGTCGCCGCGGGACACCGTGGGTTTCGCCTCGGCGGCGGCCTTCGCGGCCACCAGCTCGGGGTCGGCCTCGATGCCGATCGCGGCGAGCAGGTCCCGCTGCTCCTCCTCCAGGTCCGGCCAGCCGGCCCGCTGCGCCTGCACCCAGCGGCCGAGCTGCTCGCCCTCGTAGACAGTGTCCTGGGGCAGGGTGGTCCAGTCGACCTGGCCGTTGGTGTCGAGCCACCACATCCGGGCGGTGGCGTAGGCGCGCTGCCAGGTGATGGGCCATACCGGGCACCACCAGGGGTCGATCTCCTCCAGCGCGCGGCGCCGCTCCGGCGCCAGCGCGCCCGGCTCCCCGGCCGGGACCTGCGCCGCGGCCCGCAGCTCGGAGAGCCACGTCCCGATTGCGTACCCGCCGACCGAGGCCCGCGCCGGCGCCGCCAAAGAGCCGCCGTGACCCTTCGCCCAAACCCGCGCCCAGTCCAACCCGGCCTCGAACCGCGCATCGGAGACGGACCAGATCATCCCGAGCGCGTCCAGCATCTCCACGCGGTATGGCGCCAGCTCACCATTCGCATTCTCCCCGCGACGGTCCGACAGCCACTTTCCCAGCGGGTAATTCCCATTCTCCCCGACCAGCGCGGAATAGGGGACGTCGAGGCCGCCGGTCTCCTCGAACCACCGCCGCGCGTGACCGATCCCCTCGCGCCACAACTGCGTCTCCCCGACCAGAACCCGCGAGGCGATGAACAGCGCGAGAACGTTCTCGTCGACCGGCGTCTGGAACCGCACCGGCAGCGTGAACGCCGACCCGCCACCCCCACCGACCATGCTCTCACCAGGGCCGGAAGCAGCCTCGGCGCTGCGCCCCTTGGTCCGCTTGCCGGACTTCTGCGGTACCGCGAGGGCCTCGACCACCTTGGCGTCGTGGCTGCGCAAAGCGGTAAGGATCTTGACCAGGGGCCCGTAGGAGTCCGACTCAAGAATGTCCCCGGGTTCCTCTCCCGGCTTGAGGAAAACCGGTACGATCAGGCTGGCAGTCTTTCCCTCTCCGGGCTGCATGCGCAGGGCCCGGCCGATGGCCTGGACGATATCCACCATGCTGCCCCGGCCCTGCAGAAGAACCGAATCCGCATTCGGCATGTCGACACCCTCACCCAGGACTTTGCAGTTACTGAAAATCCGGTGCTTGAGCCCGTCGTCCTCCTCGCCCTTCCCGAAGTCCCCGATCAGCTCCTTCCGGTAGTCGATCTCGTGCTCGCCGGAGAGCCACTGCGCCCAGAACTCGGCGGGGTATTTCTGCGGGTTCTCGAAGTTCAGCTTCTCGACCGTCTGATTCAGCGTCTCGGAGAAATAGCGGGCCTCGATCGTGCGGCTGTGGAACGTGATGCACCGCTCCAGGCCCCGCTCGACCACGGTCTTGGCCAGCCCGGCCTGGATGGCCGCGATCCGCGCGGCCGGCACCTCGTCCTCGCTCCCGTCCTCCGCCTCGCCGACACCGGGCCCCCACGGCACGCCCTGCGCGTCGGCCGCGGCCCGGTCGCCGAGCGGGTCGCGCAGCTCCAGGACCACGATCTCGAACGGCGCCAAGAGCTTCCTGTCGATCGCCTCCGCGAGGCCCAGGGAGTACACGTGCGGGCCATAGATCCGCTGGTCGTCCATCGACACCGCCAGCTCCTCCGGCAGCGGCTGGTAGGCCCCCTCACGGTTCTTCACCGGGCGCTTCGGCGGCGCCCAGATCCGCGGTGTCGCCGTCATGTAGAGCCGGCGCTCCGCCGGGATCGCGCCCTGGTCGTGCACCACGGTCCAGGTCTTCTCGACACTGCCCGAGGAGCGGTGCGCCTCGTCGCAGACCATCAGCCCCAGCGGGGGCAGCACCTCGCCCTGGCGCTCCGCCCAGTACTCGTAGGCGTCCCTCACCGCCCCGACCGAGGTGTAGGTGGCGAACAGAGTGGTCGGCCGGCGGTGCCTTGCGGCGTGCTCCAGCCACCTGCCGATCATCAGCGGACTGGTGCTCGCCATCACCCCGACCGGCAGCTCACGGTCGACCAGGGAGCAGATGGCGTGCATGTCCCCGGACCGGCCAGCCGCCCGCCAGGCACCGACCATCTGCACCAGCAGGTCCAGCGTCGGCACCACGACCAGGACCACGCCGCGGGGCACCAGCTTCTGGCCGGCCGCCGCCCCGACGTAGCTCTTCCCGGAGCCGGTGGCCATCTGCACCGTCACCCGCAGCCCGTTCGGCGCCGGGTGCCCCGGACGGGGCGTCAGGTCCCGCACGATGGCCTCCAGCGCCTCCTCCTGGTGCCCGCGCAGCGAGATGCCGGCAGCGGACTGAACGACCTTCAGGCCAGGCTTTACGACGTTCACGAAGACGTGTCTCCCCTCACCCATTCCCGGACCCACACCAGGGACCACACGGGAAAATCTGACAGTGCCCTACTGATACATTCGACGGACCGGCCCGAAAACCGGGGCGGCCGGAAAACCTGCGCGACAGAAGCGACTGTCCGGCAGGATATCAGTCCTCGGTAACGAATTCCGGCGAACGCCCGAAAAGCACGGGCCCGGACCCCACTATCGGCGGGATCACCTGACGCCCTGAGACTGATACACCGGAGACCGTTGCTCACCCTCCGAGGGTAGCGCACCCCGACTCGCCGTGAGGTCGAAACAGTGGTCTAGACCGTGGACTAGACCAATCTGGCGGGAGTGAATCCGGCCCGCACGCGCCCCCGGCGCGCCACCCTCCCCTCAGTCAGCCCGCCGTAAGGTCAGCCAAAAACCCAGCTTAAGCCAGTGATCCCACCTCAGCCATCGGGCCTCATGGAGCGAAGCGGAGTGAGGCCGGCCAAGGCGCGAAGCGCCGGGCCCACCCGGGCGAAGCCCGGGTGCGGACACGCGGAGCGGGTCCGCCGCCTGACCGAAGGTCAGGCGCGAACGGAGGGCCGAAGGCCCGTAGGGACCCGCTCCGCGGGG
>NZ_JBIBHU010000054.1:0-19818 GCF_042957205.1 Kitasatospora sp. NPDC008115
AAACCGGGCGTGCGAGAATCGGGTCGGGCGGTGCGCGCCTCCTTCCATTGCCCGTGGCGTGCACCGCCCGACCGTACGGCTAGGTGTTCAGCCGCGCCACGTCCTCGCGGTGCTGCCGGCGGACCCGGGCCTCGTACAGGGAGACCACGTTCGAGCCCTCGGGCGCCGGGTCGTCCATCCGTGGGCGCCGGTGTCGACCCGGCGGCCCGGCGAGCGGGACCACCGGCGGCGCCAGCGACGGCGGCAGCGGCACGCACGGCGGGATCACCGGGCCGCCGTCCTCGACGTCCTGGTGCCCGCCGCACACACAGCCCCAGTCCGGCGGCTCCCAGGGCGGGATCGGCGGGCGGGGCCTGCGGTGGCGGCCGGGGCCGGCCTCGGGCTCGTAGCTCACACCCGGGACAACGAGCCGCCCCGGCCGGCGGCTACCGTCGTTCCTGCGGCACGCGCTCAGGCCCCCGCGCCGCCTATCTGGGTGCGGGGGCCTTTGCCGGTCTCAGGGCGCGGTGCGGTCCAGGGTGCTGTTCAGCACCTCGGTCACCTCAAGCAGCTGCGCGGAGTACCCGGGGTTGTCGGCCGCCTCCCGGCCGGCGGAGTAGGCCAGCATCGGGATGGCACGCTGGAGCGCGGCCCGCAGGTCGGCAATGTGCTGGTCGCGGACGTCGGCGCTGGTGGGAGTGGTGTCCATTTCTCCTCCGTGGCTTCCTTGGGGATGTACCGACGTCACGCTATCGGGCCGGTCCTCTTGGGGGTCCGGACTTGGCTTTATGTCGTCCTTTGATCCTTTGGAGCTTGGATCCTTGAATGCTTGCTTCGCTGGTGTCAGGCGCCGAGGCCGATGTAGGAGACGTAGGTGTAGGCCCCCCAGTCGCTGTCCAGGTCGGCGATGATGTCGTCCCAGATCCCTTCGAGGGCGTCGGCGTCGCCGTCAACCAGGGCATCGACGGCGTCGTCCCAGACGTAGCGGACCTGAAGGGGGCGGATGCGCAGGTTGTCGCGGCGGCGGGGCTCGTCCACCTGGTCCTGGTTGACGGGGTGGATCTCCACCTTGGTGCCCCGGCCGGCGTTGTTGAGGTGGGCCTTGAAGACGGCGGGGTTGGCCAGGACGTTGCGGGCGCGCAGGTTCCAGTAGGCGGTGTCGATCGCGTCCAAGTTCGCCGGCCGGGGTTGCTGGGTGCCGTTCTTCCAGGCGCGCAGGGTGGCCGGGACGGCGGTGATGCCAGCGTCGGCGAGGGCCTGGGCGCCGCCCTTGTGCGACATGAGGTAGTTCATGCGGGCCATCAGGCCGCGGCGGGTGGTCGGCGGGGACTTGATGCCGCCCTCGATAATCATCCGCTCCAGGGCGTCTTCCAGGGCGCGGCCGAGGGCGAATTTCCCGTGGACATTCCCGGGGTCGCGGTCGGCGCCGTAGCGTCCGAAGTTCTTCCATCCGTCCGTCGACATTATGCGCTCCGCTTCCGGTTGAGGGGCAGGGTGTATTGGTCCTTGAGCTTCATTTGCGTGGTGAGGCGGCCTTCGGTGAAAACGGTCCGCCAGTCGGTTTCACCGGTGACGTGCAATTCGTCGGTTCCGCGCAGCCGGACGACGGTCAGACCGGCCTTGTGGGCGCGGTGCGCTTTGTACCAGAGATTCGCGAAAGCCTGGGAGCGGATGATGTGCATCCAGTCGGGGCGGCGGATGTCGCGGTTGTAGGTGGATTCGCCGATGGTGGACGCGAATTTCGCGTAGAGGGCCTTGACGTATTTCTCGGTGACGGCGTCACCGTCGAGGATGGCGTTTTCGCGGGCCTGGGTGAGGACGCGGCGGAACTTCTCCAGCAGGCCCTCGCTGGCGCCGGAGGTCCACGCTTCGGTGATGTGCGGGGCCTCGGCCAGGCCGAGCTTGTGGCAGCGGATCAGCAGCCGAACCGTGGCGCTGTCCAGGAGCACGGGGCCGGCCTCGTGGCGGTTGCCGATCGGGTCGGGCAGGTGCGGGTGTTCCCAGGTGGGGCGCTTGGGCAACAGGTAGATGCCGGAGCGCTTGGGGTCGAATCCGCCGTCGGCCTGGTGGACCAGGGCGCCGATCGGCAGGTGGGTCTTGAGCGCCGAGCAGTACGCGGCGTTGGTGTCCAGGACGTCCACCGCCACCGGGTCGGCGCCGGACTTGAGGGCGGCCATCAGCGGGCCGTTCTCCCACTTGTGGCGGCCTTCCCAGATTTCGTCCGCGCCGTTCCGGGATTTCTTGGAGAGGAATTCCAGACGTTCCGGATAAGCGGTGTGCTCGTACGCGGCACCGACGCGGGTGGCGTCGAAGAGGGCCATTCCGTTGGGGATCGCCCGCTTCTCCAGGGCGGCGGTCGCGGCCTCGGTGTCGCCGCCGTGGTCTTCCAGGGCCTGTTCGACGGCCGAGGTGATCATGTCGAGGTAGTAGCCGAGGTCGCGGCCCGAACCGGCGTACTCCGTGCGGGGCCCGGCGGCCGGGCGCGCGGCTGGACGCGGCACGGCGGGAGTGGGGTGGACGGTGGGCTGCTGCGGGGCGTGGGCCGGGGCGGTCGGCTCCTGGTGGGTCTCGGCGGCCGGGAGCTGCTGTCCGGGCGCGGCGCCCGGGGTGCCCGGGGCGGGGGCGCACCAGCCGCCGAGGTGGAGCGGGCGGCCGGCGATCCGGTGGGTGACGGGGCGCCCGCACTGTTCGCACGGCACGGCCGGTTGGGTGATGGGGACGCCGTCGGGGCGGCGGTCGTAGTCCGCAGTGGCCGGTGCCGTCGGGGCGGCGGGCGTCGGGGGGTGCTCGCTGACGGTGGCCGGGGCAGCGGGCGGTGGGGTGGCGGCGAAGGTGGCCGGCACCGACGGGGCCGGGGCGGCCGTTCCGGGCGGCCAGGTCAGGGCCTGGGCGGCGTGGGTGGGTCCGGCGAGCAGGTCGAGGGGGGCCAGGCCCCAGTGGAGGGCGAGGGCGTCGACCTCGTCCAGGGACCAGGCCTGGGTGCCGGACTGACGGCGGGAGACCTTGTCCTGTGTCAGCCCGACGGCAGCGGCGAGCTGTGCCTGGCTTTCGCCGGTGCGCTGTCGCAGTGCGGCGATGGTGAGCCGGAGCGTTTCCAAGGTGCTGAGTGCCATGGGTGCATCCTATCCATGAGTCATGGAAATTTCCCATGAAATACGCGCTGATTCAGTCGTTCGGGTGGTGAGGTACATGCGGCGTGCAGCGACGAGAGGGCGTCACCTGCCGAAAGGGCCCTGCGGGTGCCCTGAGGGCCGTTCACCGTCTCGGACGAATCTCCGCCCGTCCGAGACGGTGAACGCCTGTCAGAACGGCGCCTGGGTGTCCTGCTGGCCCGCGTAGGCGGGGGCGTACTCGTCCAACTTGGCCTGGTAGGCGGTCCAGCCCTCGTGGCAGACCTCGCACCGGTCCTCGCGGACGGCGTCGCGCTGGCAGCCGTTCACGCCCTCGGCGCAGCCGCCGGGCCGGGTGGCGCCGTGGGTGCCGAACAGCGCGGCGCATACCTCCTCCGGCGTCGGCTCCGGTTGCGGCTCGGGGGAGGCCGGGGTCGGTTCGGGCCGGGCGGGGCCGGTGGCGCAGGACGGGCACAGGCCGTCGGGGCGGATGTGGTTGTAGGCCTGGCCGCAGCCGCCGGGGCAGCGCTCCTGGCATTTGCGGCACAGTGCGCCCTTCGTGCTGACGCCGGGCGCCCCGCAGTCCACGCAGCAGTGCCTGGGCTCGCGCCGTACGGCGCCCTGGGAGGGCACCCCGGGCACGTCCGGCTTCGAGGGTCGTTCCCCGGGAGCGGGAATCGCCGGCGGGCGCCCCGGGATCTTCCGGATCCGGGCCGCCGTCAGCGCGGAGTCGGTCTTCTTGACCTCCTCCCTCGGAGGCAGGGGCGCGGTGATCTGCGGCATCAGCTGCGACCACGACCACCCACCGGCCAGCAGGCCCTCGACATGCCGCCCGAGCTGGTGCAGCAGCTCGCCTGGCAGCGCCGCCCGCTCGTAGCGCCGCGCCGCCTCGATCAGCAGCGCCACGCCCTCCGACGCGACCGGCGCAGCCGGAGCCGTCGACCGGCCACCCGCTCCCGGCTCGCCGGACTGCTCCCGGTTCTGCTGATCGACCTCGCCGCCGTCCGTCCGTCCGTCCGGCCGGCCGTCGTCGCTCGCGCGCGCACTGGGGTCAGAGACGGACGGAGGGACGGGAGGCGTAGCAGTTGGTTCTTGAGGGGGGTTCTCGACAGGGTTATAGACATTGGGCGTCATGGGTGACGCCAGGGTGGCGTCATGGGTGACGCTAGGGGTGGCGTCATGGGTGACGCTACCCCCCTCCTCTCGGGGTGGCGTCATGGGTGACGCCACCCCCTCTTCGGGTGTGTGCTGGGAGGATGTCTCGGCTTGCTTCTTCCGGCCGCCCTTGTGCACGTAGCCCGCGGCTTTCTTGGCCGCTACCCGTTCGTCTGTGAGCCGCTGAGCGACGGCGGCGGCCTTCTCGCCGGGGCGCAGCGGATCGACCCACTCGCCTTGCCAGAACAGGGCGTCGTTCAGGTGGTAGATGTTCGCGTCGTTCACGGTGGGGTTGTTCGGGTCCTTGCGTTCCTCGACCCGGAACAGGCCGGCGCACTCGCCCTCGAACGAGGTGCGGTCGAGGGTCTTCAGGGAGACACCGAGCTGCCGCGCCAGTTCGGTGCGGTAGGGCTTGCCCTTCTTGGTGTCGCGGGCGCCGATGTCCGCGTAGGTGACGAGGATCCCGTACAGGGTGCGCAGGTTGGTCGTGTACCGGTCGTCGCAGACCCACTGCGAAACGATCTGGCCAAAGGGGAGGCCGCCGCCCCGTCGAACCTCAGGTGCCAGGCTCATCGGGCACCTGCCGGTGAGCGGCGGGCGGGGACGCGCGCGGGGGCGCCCGTCCGGGTGTTGCGGTTGAGCATGTGCGGACCTTTCTGGTCCGGCGCCGGTTCGTCGAAGGGGAGACCCTGAGTACACTCGGCGCCAGACCATCTAGCCGGTCAGCAGAGGCCCCGAACCAGTTCCCGTAGTGCCACCTACGGGAGAAGACCCTGGTAAGGGGCTTTTTGCTGCCCTGATCTTGGTTGTTGTGGTGGAGAGGCTACGCCTCGTGAGGCCGGTTGGTTTCTACGTGGCCGAGGATTCGTGCCACTCGCCCGGGGCGTGGATGTCCTCCCACACCTCGATGGGGCCGCGCTCGTCGTGCCACACGGTTCGCACGATCAGGACCGGCACGGCGACGTCGACCCCGCTGGGGACGGGCACCTCAAGGGCCGCCAGTTCGTCGTCGGAGGCGAAGCGGGCGGTGTGCCTCTCCGGGCTGCGGTGGACCGCGTGCCCGGTCTGCTCCTCGTACACCTCGTGCCACAGCCGCTCCAGCCTGCCCTGCTGGAGGAGCGCCGGCACGTGGCGCAGCGCCCGGATGTGGATCACCGAGATGCCGAGGACCACCGGCTTCCCGTCCCGGCGGAACACCCGTCGACGGATCACCACCTCGTCGTGGGGCTCGATCCCGAGGTCCCGGCAGATGCTGGGTTCGGCGCAGGATCGGACCATGGCCTCGTGGTGCGTGGAGGTCTCGTTCGGGGCGTAGTTGGACCCGCCCGCCTTGAGCCGGTCGACCCGGGCCGCGCCGGTCGGCGGGGCGATGCCGACCCGGCTGGAGACGACCGTCCCGGCGCCGGCGTGGGTGGTGACCAGGCCCTCCGCCTTGAGCAGGCCGTAGGCGCGCACCGCAGTGTTGCGGGCGACGCCGTGCAGCTCTGCGGCCTCGTTGACGGGCGGCAGCGTGTCGCCGGGCTTGAGTTCGCCGGCCGCGATGCGGCGCCGGTAGTGGGCCGCGATGTCCGCGTACCCCGTGCGCGTGGGGGGATCTTCGGGTGCCATCTCGGGTGCTCCTTCCGGTGATGAAGTAACCACGTATAACGTACCACCTTGAATCGGTGGTACGTACCTCTTGAGGTGTGGTACGTTCTACTCGCTCCCCTGAAAGGGAGGCAGTAACGCAAGACGGCCCTGCGCCGGTGCTGACACACCGGAACAGGGCCTTGACCAGCACTTTCCTGACAACACCAGGGAGGCCGATCCGTCATGGATCGTACCGTTACGGGGGCGTCGTCCCCCGTTCAGCCCACCCCGCCGGCGGCGCCGGCTCCGGCCCCGCAGCCGTCCGTGCCGAGCGCGGCGCAGCTGCGTGAGAACGCCGCGAGCCTGTCGGCGCGGATCGACTCGCACCTGTCGGGGGGTGCCCGATGAGCTACACCGGTGGCACGCCCGTGCCGAAGCCGAAGCCCACCCCGACGCCCACCCCGAACCCGAAGGTCGCCGGTTTCGTGTGGCGGTTCTTCAACCCGCAGCAGCGCGACAGCCTGCCGACCGTCGCGGCCGCCGTCCTGGTGGCGGCGGCCGGTGCGGCCGGTGCCGACCGCCTGGCGCAGCAGCTGGCCGCCCCGTTCTGGGTGGAGCTGGCGGCCGCGGAGCTCGCCGCGGTCCTGGCGCTGGTGCTGGTCTTCGCCACCCCGGCCCCCGACGCCGAGGGCGGTGTCCGATGAGCCGCAGCACGCTGCTGGCCGCCATGGTCAGCGCCCACCAGGAGGCGCATTTCTACGCCCGCACCGCCGCCCAGGCGGCGGACCCGGAGGTCGCGGACGACGCCCGGATCCTGCGGGACGTCGCCCTCGCGCTCGCCGAGGAGCGGCTGAACCTGGCGCTCGCCGCCGACATCGAGAACGGGGGCACCCGGTGAAGTTCCGTACCGAACTGCGCAAGGTCGCCGGCGTCCACCCGGTGACCGGTACCCCGATCACCCGCACGGAGGAGGTCCGCACGCCGGTCCTGCCCCGCGACTGGGACCGCACCGCGCTGCGCGTCGCGGTCGGCCTGGTCCTGGCGCTCACGCTGGTGTCGGTCGTCTGGTCGACCGTCAGCATCGGCGCGCTGCTGAAGGGCGGGGTCGGCTACGCCGCCGCCAGCATCTTCGACGTGGCGTGGGCGGTGTGCCTGATCCTGGAGTGGATGGCCCGCTACGAGCCGCAGAAGCGGTCGTTCCCGCGCGGTCTGGGTTGGGGCCTGCTGGTGTGCACGATGGCCGCGATCGGCGCGCACGGCGTCCTGATGACGCACAGCATCGCCGCCGCAGTCGTCGGCGCCGGCGTCTCGCTGTTCGCCAAGGTGCTGTGGCTGGGCGTGCTCCAGCACATCGACCGCGACCTCGACGCGGACGACCAGGCGCTCGTGGAGGCCCAGAAGTCCCGCGCCTACACCACCCTGGCCCTGTCCAGCACCCGCCGTCAGGTGGCGCGGGTGGAGCAGTACGCCGCGCTGGAGCTGCTGGCGATGGAGCAGGCCGGCTACGCGCTGCCCGAGGCCGCGCCGGTCCCCGAGATCGTGCCCCCGGCCCCGGCGCAGCCGGAGCCGGCCCGCAGCCGGCCGACCCTGGAGCGCGCGGTGGAGGCGATCCTGGCCGACACCGCCGGCGGGGACAGCGACGTCTCCGACGAGGCGGGGGAGGCCATCGACGCGGCGCGGGCCGACGGGTGGCGGGTGAGGGAGATCTACGACACCGCCCGGGTGCAGCGCCGCCGGTCGCTGGACGACCTGGTGTCCGTCTACGTCGCCGCCGGTCCCCGGCTGCGGTCGGGCGAGCTGACGCCGGACGACGTGATCGAGCGCAACCGCGACCGGATCGCCAGGGCGCTGGGCCACGGATGGACGGTCGACCAGATCCAGGCCGCCGTCCGGGCGGCCGACCCGACGGCCGTCCAGGCCGACGAAGTGCCCGGACATCCGGACGGGACCGTATCCGCCCAGGTCACCGGCCCGGCCTCGGGGACGGGTATCCGGACGGGGTTCGAAGCGCCGGACCCGAAGGCGGGTCGGCTGAGCCTGGCGGCGGCGGTCGAAATCCTCATGGTCCAGGCCGGGATCACCGACCGCGACCAGCTCGCCGGGATGCTCCCCACCCTGGTCAGTGCTCCGTTCAAGCCGGAGTCGTTGGACCGGGAGATGCGCAAACACCGGACGTGAGCCCTTGATCGGGGCGATCCTGTTCGGCCGAGCCCCCCGTTCCCGTCCGAACTGACGGAGCGGAGCGGCACAATCACCATCTGCACCATCTGCACCACCCCAAGCGGCACCCGGCAGGCCAAGGTTTCGCAGGCCCGCCTGCCGGGTGTCTGACCTCCCGTCAGATTTGGAGGCACGGCCAGCATGGCTGCACCACACACCAGCAACAACACCACCGGCCAGAACGCGCCGGTGGACGACGAGGAATCGATCTACGCGCCGGTCCCCGCGCCCCCGGCCGCTCCGGCCGCTCCGGCGGCTCCCCCGGCGGCCTCGGCGGCCCCGGCCGAGGCTCCCGCCCAGGCGTCCGGCGGCGGCCCGGCGGGCACCCGGGGCGGCATCCCCGCCGTTCCGCTGCTGAGCATCGGCACGAGCGGCACGGTCACCGCCATCTCCTCCGCCGGCCTGGCGGCCGGTCCGGCCGTGGCCGCCGTGGTGGCGGGCTCGATCGTGGCGGTCGCCACGGTCGCGGCCGCCGTCCGGGCACCGCGTGCCGCCGGCCGGGGCGCGGCCGGCCGCAAGACGGCCGGAGCGAACCGCAGCACCGGGGGCACCCGGCAGGCGGCGGCCAGCCACCGCTCCACCGGCTACACGCCGTCGGGCGGCCGGGGCACGGGCGCCTGGACGGGCCCCACCGGCCGGGGCGGCTACCGCCAGGGCGTCACCGGCGCCGTGGGCCGGACGGCGGGCGGGATCGGCGCGGCCGCGGGTCGGACGGCGGGCGGCGCGGCGCGGTCCGCCACGGTTCCCGCCCAGGCGGCCAGGCGCGGGGTCCAGGCAGCCGTGGCGCGGACCGCCAGGGTTCCCGGGGTCGGTGCGGCCGTCGGCGCCGCGCAGACGGCCCGTCAGCGCGTCGGACAGGTCCGTGCCGCGCGGGCCGAGACGGCGGCGCTGCCCCGGCGCCAGCGCCGCGAGGAGCGCACCGGGGCGCGCCGCCAGGTCGCCGACGCCCGGCGCCAGGCCAAGGAGCAGGCCCGGCAGACCAAGCGCGAGCGCCAGGCCGCCGGCCACACCGCCGCCCTCGGGCGCGCCGGCCGCAGCTCCGGGCAGAACGGCCGGATCAGCACCGCCGACGGCGGTGTCCGGGGCCGGGTCGGAGACTGGCGGGACCGCCAGCGTCAGGCCCGCCGCCAGGTCGCCGACACCCGGGCGCAGGGCCGGGTGGACGCCCGGCGCGGCGCCCTCAAGGAGAAGGCCCGCGTCCGCCAGGCCGCCGCCGAGACCCGCGCCCGGCAGAAGGCCCGCCGCTCCCAGTTGCGGCGCAGCGCGGCCCGCTTCCACGGCCGGCGCCTGCTCGCCGCCCTGGTCGCGCTCCCGGTCGGGGTGCTCTCCACCCTGGCGTCGTGGCCGCTGCGCAAGCTCGGGTTCCGGGCGCCGCACTGGGGCCGGCGGGTGTTCCGGGCGATCGCCGGAACCGCGCTGGCCGCCCGCCGGGAACGCGACCAGCAGATCAACCAGGCGGCCGCCCAGGCCGAGGCCGAGGCGACGACGCAGGCCACGGCGAAGCCCGGGGCCGCGCCGGGCCTTCCGGACAGCGGTCCGGTGCCCGACATCGATCCCGCGACGCCCGCCGTCGCGGAACCGACCATCACCACCACCATCGACAGTGAGGGGTACCCCGTGGGGATCTTCGACTTCCGCCAGTCCGCCGAGGAGATGCACGGCCAGGCTCAGGCCGGTGAGATCGACGGCATGCTCGCCGTCATCGCCTCGGTGGAGACGATGCCCGACGCGATCACGCACATGGCCAACGCGTTCGCCGTGGTGGCCGACAAGCTCTCGCCCCAGGAGGCGCCGCTGGACCCGGCCGTCAACGAGTCGTTGATGGAGGTCTACGCGCTGCTGACGAAGGCGGTGGAGGCCGCCGAGGAGGTGTCGAAGGTCTTCAACGAGCGCCACGAGCCGGAGATCACCCGGCTGCGGGAGCAGCGCGTCAACGAGGAGATGTGGGACGTCAGCCGCAATGCGGACGAGGTCTGAGCGTTTGTCACCGCCGGGGGCCCGTCGGGGCCCCGGCCCGGCCCGAGAGGAGGACCGCATGAGCAGCACCGCCGCTGAGCAGACCGTCAGCATGGACAAGAACCCCGCCACCACCGCCCAGACCCCCCAGGAGCCCAAGCCCCGCCGTCCCCGCCCCGGCAAGGGCGTCCCGCTGGACTGGGTGGCCGGCCACGGCCCGGTCAGCGCGCCGGTGGCGATGGCCACCACGTCGGCCGCCGTCGCGAGCCTCGGGTCGTGGACCGGCCTGCCGCCCGTGGTGCCGCTGGCGGTCGGCGCGGTCGGCGCCCTGGTCCACGGCGGCATCCAGGGCCACCGGCAGAAGATGTCCGGCCCGACCATGCTGACCCGCGCGACGGGCTGGCTGCTGGCGTCGGGGTGGACCAGCGTGGTCATCGCCACCGACCCGACCTCGTGGACGGCTGGCGGCTGGTGGACGGCGGCCGGAACGCTCGCCGCCTCGGCGATCGGCGTGGGCGGCGCACTGCACCGCGCCGACGTCCACGAGGAGGCCGTCGACGAGGACCGCCGCGTCCAGACCGCCGCGCTCAAGGAGGCCGAGGCCAACCGGGAGGACTGGGCGACCATCCGCCAGTGGATGGCCCTGGTCCACACGGTCACCCGTCAGACCGGCATCGAGTTCAAGGGTTTCCGGCGCCGCGCGAACAGCTCCGGCTTCGCTCTCCAGGTGAGCCTGCCGCTGGGTTACCCGTTGGCGCAGCTCCAGGGCTGCGCGGCGACGCTGGCGCAGGCCGCGCGGCTGGAGCAGGGCTGCCTGGTGCGGATCGGCGCGGCCCGGCTCCAGGGGGAGGCGATCCTGGACGTCGACCTGCGCAACACCAACGCGGAGGTGGCCGAGTACCCGGGCGACTTCTCCCCGCTGAGCATTTACCAGGGCATGCCGTGGGGCGTGGACCGCACCGGCGAGCACATCGACGTGCACATCCGGGAGTCGTGCGCGCTGATCGTCGGCCCGCCCGGCGCCGGCAAGACCACCCTGCTCGACTCGATCTTCGCCTCGGGGCTGCGCTGCGTCGACCTGGTCTTCTGGGGCATCGACCTGGGCAAGGAGGGCGGGGCGTTCCGCCCCTGGCTGGAGACCTACAAGGAAGGCCGGCTCAACACCGGCCGGGACCCGCGGATGCTGCCGCCCACCACCAAGCCGGCCTTCGACTGGGTGGCCACCACGGTGGAGGAGGCGGAGCTGATGCTGGCCGCCGCCGAGCGGATCTCCGACGCCCGGATCGCCGGGTACCAGGACCTGATGCGCGAGCAGGACGTGCGCGGGTCGCTGCCGATGAGCGCCAAGCTCCCGATGATCGTGATCGTGGTGGACGAGGGCGTGCAGATCCTCTCCGACACCAGCCGCAACACCCCCAAGGCGAGCCTGCGCCAGCGGATCAAGGACATCATCGGCACCGACCGCGAGGCTGGCATCCGCATGATCCTCACCGCCACCGACGGCAACTTGACGTCGATCGGCGACACGGTGATCCAGAAGCACTCGGCGATCCGGGTGGCGATGACCGCCACCGACGAGAACGGCGCCGGCGTCAGCAAGTTGTTCGGCCACATCAAGGGCCTGGACGCGCGCCAGCTCACCGCGATGGGCTCGGGCGTGATCGGCGCCCGTACACACCCGGTCGGCTTCGCCCCGCAGCCGTTCCGGTCGTGGAAGACCAAGCCGTCCATCGCGCGGGACGCCTGCACCGCCACCGAGCGGCTGCGCCCGAGGATGGACGCCATCTCGGCGCAGGCCGGCGGCGACGCCTACGCGCTGCGGTGGAGCCGGGAGCGGGCCGCCTGGCTGTTCTCCGGCGGCCAGGACGGCGCCGGCCCGGCCGCCCAGGCGCCGGCCGCGAAGGGCGGATCGGGCGGTGTGACACTGCGCCCGCCGTCCCTGTTCTCCCGCCCCCAGTCGGGCCTCTCCGTGACCGAAGAGGAGCGGGCCATGATGGAGCAGGCGTGGGGCGAGTTCCTCGACAGCCTGCCTGAGGAGCCCAAGCCGACCCCGCCTAAGACGCAGCTGCGCCCGCCGACCCTGTTCTCCCGGGGGCAGGACGGACCCGTCGCCGGGCCCGCCGGGCCGCAGTCATCGGCCGCCGACAGTGGTGACCCTGAGTGGTTGATGGCCGCGCTGGCGGTGCTCGCCGCCGCCGGGCCGGACGCCTGGATGGCCACCTCGGGCGTGCTGGAGAAGTTGCCGCAGGGGATCACCATCCATCGCTCGGTGCTCTCCGGCGGTCTGGCCAAGGCGGCCCGGGAGGGGCGGATCCGCACCCGCGGCAAGGGCGGGCACACCGAGTACAGCACTAACGCCGGGTGATCGTTGTCGTTGTTGTTGTCGTCGCAGATCCCCGCAGGGGCCCCGCCCGGGGCCCCTGCGGGCTGTCTACCAGGCATAACAACGACGACGACAACAACGACGACAACAACGACGACAACAACGACGATCACGGAAAGCGACGCCATGGTGGGTGTGGGCCCGGTCGGCCGGGACGACGCAGGCTCCCGGAGCGGGCGCCGTCCGCTCCGTCGCCGGGGGGCCGCAGGGCACCGGGCAGGGAGGTCTGCGCCGAGCGGGACGGCGCCCAGGCGGAGCGTCCCGTCGGCCGGGCGGGCGCGGGCCCACTGGACGCGCTACGTGACTGTGCGTGTCCGGCCCGGTCAGAGCAATTGGAAGTCAGCCTCGGCGGCGTAGCGCCGTCCGGGGACCGATCTGCCGGGCGCACTGGGGCCTGGCCTGACGGCCCGGACCCCGCACAAAGAGGAAACGGGAAACACCGAGAGTCCCCCGGCAGCGGGGCGACGAGCAAGGAGTATGGATCCATGGAGACGACGTCGGACTTCAAGGTCGGCGACCAGGTGGAGGTCATCGGCGGCGGCCGGTACGAGGGCCGGATCGGCCGCGTGTTCTGGGTGCAGTCCAGCGGAGTGCCGGAGATCACCGGCCTGACCGGCGCGCTCTGGGAGGCCGTGGTGGGCGTCCCGGCCGTCCGGCCCGAGTACCTGCGGCTGCTCGCCCGCGCGCCGTTCCAGATCGGCGACCGGGTCACCGTGACGGGTGGCCGGCGCGGCCGAGGGGAGACCGGCGTGGTCTCCGCCGTCCACTCCACCGGCGCTGTGCAGGTGTCCGGCCTCTCCGGCAGGGCCTCGGACGCCCTGTTCGGTGACCCGTACTTCGAGTCCGCCTACGTGCGCCACGCCCAGGACTGATCCTCAAGCAAGGAAGCAAGGATCCTTGGCAACTCTCAAGCTTGGAAACTTGTTTCCCTTTCCCCGCAAGGCATACGACGAAGGAGAAACGCATGGACATCACCCCGAACACCGAGACCGGCGGCCTGGTCCAGGTCGTCATCCACTCCATCGGCACGCTGCACCCGGACGCGCTGGACCTGATCAACCGGCACGACGGGCTCTACTACAACGTCGGCGACGGCCGGTTCCGCAACCCGCACGCCGACCCCCGCATGCGCGAGCTGACCGGGCTGGACGAGCCGGTGCGCGACCACGTGCTGAAGACCCCCGGCGTGATGCCGGAGGTCGAGAAGATCGCCGAGTCCGCCAAAGCGATCCTGTTCAGCTACGCCAACCGCCGGCGCAAGGTCGTGCACGTCACCGTGGCGTGCAAGGGCGGCCGGCACCGCTCGGTGGCCATCGCCGAGTCGGTGGCGGAGTACCTGCGCACGGACGAGATCGGCGTCGAGATCGAGCACCACCACGTCCAGCGCCCCGTGGTCCAGAAGTGACGCAGGACCAGCACGCCGCCCCCCACACGCCCAACCTGTAGCCGCACCACCCCCACCCACCCGGGCCCGGAGCGCCGGCGCCCGAACAGAGAGGAACCCGTCATGGGCCTGTTCAACCGCTCGTCCAACAACAACTCCGGCGGCTCGTTCGGCAACCGCCCGTCCGGCCGCCGCGTCACCCCGGTCGACCTGCCGGCCGCCACGAAGGAGAACACCAGGGACGAGATCAGCGAGCTGTCCGCCGTCGCGCAGAAGGCGGAGAACAGCGGGGACCGCATCCTCGCGGAGGCCGCGCACAACCAGCTGAACAACGCGCTGGACCGTCTGCGGCGCCTCTGACACCCCTGCGCCGCCGGTAGCCTGGCGGTCACCACAAGCGACGGGCCGCCCCAATGTCGGTGGGGCGGCCCGTCGCCGCTCATCATCCCCCACAGGGAGGGACACCACCATGGAGACCACGACGGACGCGGACGAATCCGCGGGCGAGCCGCACCAGTTCCCCCACCTCACCGCGCTGCTGCGCAGGGGCGCCGAACTGGTCGCCCGGTCACAGGAAGCACGAGGCCTGGCGGCGAACGGCGAGCGGGGCGACTCCGCCGGCAGCGACAACCCGATGACCGACGCTGCGCCCGACCCGGACGGCGTGCACTGCGGCGGCGTGAACTGCGCGGGCGGGCACACACTGCCCTACCCGTGGGACGAGACGCAGCGCCGGAGCTGGAACCGCGAGCCCTGCGTCGACAAGGGCGAAGCCCGCCCCCGGCGCCGGGCGCTGTTCGTCGGCCGCCCCGACCCGGACGAGCGTGCCACCGACCCGTACGACGACGACTACACCGGGCCCCGGCTCGACTGGTAGCGGCCTCGGCGGCCGGGACGGGCACCGCCGTCCCGGCCGCCGAGTTCGCCGGCGCCGCTCCGACCCGACGCCCGCGACTACCACCCCGACGCGGGATGGCCGCCCTGCCGCTGCCCCCGCCACCCGGGACCCGGCACAGGATGACGCCCCGCCACCGGTGAGGGCCGAGACGCTGACCAGCGTCTCGGCCCTCACCGCTTCACCGGCCTAGGATGCCGATCATGGAAGAAAGCCACGCGCGAGTCACCAAGGAAGAGCCCCAGGGCGGCGCCGGCCCCCGCTGCCCGGTCTGTCGAGGTCCGGTCCGCACCGGCGGCGCGGGCCAGAAGCCGACCTACTGCGAGGGCCGGCGGTGCTCGTCCAAGGCCTACCGCGCCCGGGTGAAGGCCCGCCAGGAGGCAGCCCTGGCCGCCGTCCTCGATGAGACGCGCGAGCCACCAACCGACCTCGGCACCGAGACCGCCCGGCACCTGGCCCGCCTCGGCGAGATTGCCGAACGCACCGCCCGACGACTCGCCCGAGACCTGGACGCGGGGGCGGACCCCATGGTTCTGGGCATCGCCCTGGCCAGCCTCACGCGCGCCGCCGAATCCCTGGCCACCACGGCGCGTACCGCCGTCCGGCAGGCCAAGGCCGAGCAGGACAACCCCGGGGACAACCGGCGGGACAACCAGGAAGCCGAAGCGGCGCCGGACCACAACAAGAGCAGTCCGCAACTGCTCCTGGACACCCGGATCAGCGCGCTCTCCCCGTACTGGCTCGGCGCCACGGACCGGGACGCGGACCTCGGCGACGACCTGGTGGCCAAAGGCTGGACCGACCACCCCAACGTCGTCGCCGTGGAACGCCACGACCAGCAACTCGCCTGGATCGAGAACAGCGTCGGGGGCCGGGACGGATGGGCAGTCCTGGTCAACGGCCGGTTCGTCGCCGATACCGACTACCAACCCGTGCTGTCCGCCACGGCCGGCGACGCCATCGCCGTGCTGCGCCTGGCACTGCGCCAGCAACTCCTCTAACCGCCGGGCCCTGGGCATCAAGGTGTTGTCCTCGGCCGGAACCCGGCTGCCGGGACCTACCCTGACCCGTGCCATCCACCGCACCACCACCCCTACCGGACAACTCGGGGTCCAAGACGGCGAAACAGCAGGCCAGGCCCAGGAAAAGCACCTTGGCGCCCGTCCCGACAACCCTCTTTTCCTCCCTGACCTGTGGTTGGTTGGCGGGTGTGGTCGGGCAGTCGGGTTCGTGCGGCGTCGCTCCGGGGCCGCCAGGCCCTTTCCCTCAGGCCGGGCGGCCGCGCGCCGACCGAGGGCCGGCGGCGGGCGGCCCCGGGGGAACGGGGCGCCAGAGACAAGGACGGGGAGGATGTGGAGATGAACGACGACCAGGCGGTGGAGGCTGACGCGGTGCCCGCGCAGCGCGGGACCTCGTGGGCACGGTCGCGGGACTACCCGAACGGGTCGACGTCGGCCCTGCGTGGCGACGTCCTCGCCGCGCTCGGCGTACTCAAGGTGGCGACCGCGGACCAGCTCCAGCGGATCGTCCGCCCGCACCTGCGCAGCAACAAGGCGGTACGGGCGGCGCTGCTGGACCTCGGCCTGTACGGGCTGACCGTCTCGGACGGCCGGACCGCCGACCGGGAGAAGCTGTGGCGCCTGACCGGGCCCGGCCTGGAGGCCGCCGCCGAGGTGCTGCCGACCGGGCGCGACCTCGGCGGCACCGCCCGGGGCGCTGGCCGCTCCGGCGCCCCGCACAGCATGATGGTCAACGAGACGATCATCGCCGTCCTACAGGGCGGCACCACCCCGCTCGCCGGCCCCGGCACCGGCACCATCATCGACTGGTCGACCGAGGTCGTCCACGACGTCGGCCCCCGCCTGCGGGCGATCACCGACGCCGTACTGCGCGCGCCCCAGAACGGCGTCCCGGTACTGCTGGTGGAAGTCGACCGGGGCACCATGACCGCCGAAGCGGTCGCCGCGAAGTTCGAGCGCTACCGCCGCTTCTTCGAGCGCACCGTCCGCGACGGCGACGGCGACCACCGCGCCCCGTACTGGCACCGCCAGTACGACATCGCCCCCGCCCGCACCGCCTGGGCCGACGAACCCCCCTATCCGCCCGTCGCGCTGGTCTACGGCGGCAACCTCGGCCCCGCCGCCCTGGACAACCGCCTGCACGCCGTGGAACGCCTCTCCCGCCCCTACTGGGCGCCCCAGGCCACCCGGGGCTACGGCGACGAGTACTACAACGACTACGCCGGGCGGATTCCCATCCTCGCGACCACCCTGGAGCGGCTGCGCACCTACGGACTCACCGGCCCGGCCTGGCACCGCCACGGCCACGACGAGCCGTGGCAGACCCTCACCCACGCGCTGACCGACCCCGACGGCAAACAGGCCTGGCGCGCCCGGGAGCAGCGCAAGCGGGACGAGCAACAGCGGCGCCGGGCCGAGGAAGACGCCCGCCGCTGCCCGACCTGCGACCGGCCCCCCGCCTCGTTCGCCGACCCCGCCGACGCCAGCGACGGCGAAACCGACTGCGCCCCATGCCGCCAGGACGCCGCCGAGCAAGCCGCCGCCGAGCAGGCCGCCGCCGACCGCGCCGAGGCCCTGCGCCAGGCCCACGCCCGCGACCGCTGCGCCACCTGCGCCACCGGCCTGGTGGAGAACGACTTGCTCGCCGACGACCCCGAGGCGATCGAGTGCGCCCCCTGCTACCGGCGCCGCCAGACCGCCGGCCGGGCACCGCTGCGGCGTCCGGCGCAGCGCAAGCGGCGGTTGTTCGGCTGACCGATCGCACAAGCTTCCCAGCATCCAAGGATGCCGGGAAGCTTGCCGCCCCCGTCCTACCTGGGCTGAGCGATCGCCTCGATGAGATCCCGACGGACGACCACCGTCCGGCTGATGCTGTCCGCCCAGGTCTGGCGCCGAGGATGGACCACCGGCCGCACGAACCCCGCGCCGGCCGGGAGGACGTCCAGGACGTGCAGCACCCCCCGCAGGATGCTCCGCGCCGGGCCGACTGGCGCCCCGGTCTCCTCGTCGACCGTCACCACCCCCACGAGCCGCTGCCCCAAGCTCTCCCCGCTGCGCCCGCGCCCCGCCCACTGCACCACCAGCCACCCCCCGCCCACCAACCAATAGCCCTGGGAGAGCGCACCGCGGATGTCGACGTCCGCCAGCAGCGCGAGCAGCTGCACGGCGGCGAACGCGGGCTGCGCGACCGCCAGCGCGGCCAGATACGCGGTCATCAACCCGCCGGCGAGCCCGAGGTCGATCCCGGCCGCCGTCGCCCGCTCCGCCCACCCCGCAAGCCCCGGCATCGGGGCCGGACGGGGACGGCGCGGCGGCGGCAGCACCGGCGCGCCCTGTCCCTGCCCCGAGGGCGTCCACCACGGCGCCGACGGCGCCGGGGCAGTCACCCGCGCCCCGTCGAGTAAAGGTCCTGGCACGCCCACACACCCGGCGTCTCAACAAAACTGACGCACAATTTCCCCCAGGCCAATTCGAGATGCTGCCATTCCGCCAGAATTTCCTTTCCCTGGCGGCGCCCCTCGGCCCGGATATGAATCTCGCGCTGCTCGTCGCCCTCATGGATGATCGCCGTCGCCCGCTCCCGCCCGCCCGGCGGATTCGTCCACCGGGCCGTCAGACGCCGGGCCCGGTTGTCCCACCCGTCGACCGCGATGCAGACCTGCGGCCCCGACCAGTTGTGCGTGCAAGCGGAGCTGCTGCGCCCCTGCGCGGCGGCCGGCGCCGCCGTCGGCAGGGCGAGCAACAGGAGCGAAGCACCGACTGTCACTACCTGTCGGGGACTGGACGCTGTGCTGAAGAAGTCGTTCATGCCCGGTCAACGAGCGCGTCTCGGCGCGGTACCGATTCGCCGGGAACAACCGACCCGCCGGGAACACAAGGATGCTTGCTCGCAAGAATGCTTGCTGCCACTGTCCAGCACGGAAGACGTCTCCCGGAAGGAACCCCCGTGCCAGAACCACAGATCCCCAGGCCCGGCAAAACAGTCCACCTCGCCGTGGCCAACCACAAGGGCGGTGTCGGCAAGACCGGCACCGTCCAGGGCATCGTCACCGCCGCCGCCGAGGCCGGCCACCGCGTCCTGGCCGTCGACATGGACGCCCAGGGCAACCTGACCCGCAGGCTGCGCGCCCGCCTCCCCGAGGCCCCCGAGGACCGTGCCGCCGCCTCCCTCGCCTCAGTTCTCCAGCGTCCCGCCCTCGGCGAGCTAGGGCGCATCCTGGTCCCCTGCGGCTACGACGACCCGGTCTACCGCGACCGCATCACCGTCGCCCCCGCCCACCTGGACCTGGAGCTGTTGTCCCTCACCGCCGGCGCCGCCGCCAGCGAGAAACGCCTGCTGCGCGCGATGCAGGGCGTCGTCGAGAATTTCGACCTCGTCGTGATCGACTGCCCGCCCAATCTGCTGAGCCACCAAATCGACATTGCGTGGTCAGCCGCCGACTTCCTGATTCTCCCGTGCGAGCCCGGATACGACTCCGTTGAGGCCGCGCGGCGAATTCACGAGCGCGTCGAGCGTGACCGGCACACACTCAACCCCGATCTGACCATCGCGGGAATCATCGTCAACCGATTCCGCCCGAACCTGAGAATCCACCAGCGGCGAGAAACGGATATCCTGAACATTCGGGGAGAGGAACACGTTTGCCCGGTAAGGATTCACGAACTCGTGGCACTGAAGAACCAGGAAGAGCTAGCGCAGCCGCTGCGTGCAGACCGAATTGACGGCGTGAAAGCAGCCGACCAATTCCGAGACGTCTACGCCTGGGTGACCAAGCGAATCAACGCCCTTATGGAGGGGACCGCCTGATGCCGAAGTACAACCCTGTCTCTACCGAGCGCCAACTTCCCGGCCAGGCGCCCGGCAAGACCAATGAGGTGGCGATCACCACCACCATCCCCTACGCCCTCAGGCGCCAGCTCACGCTCGCCCTGGCCGTCCACGACGTCAAGCTGAAGGACGCTGTGGCGCAGGCCCTGGAGGCCTGGCTGGAGTCGCACCCCGTTAGCCTCGGGGACCCCGGGTCGAAGGGTGCAAGCAAACAAGCATCCTAGATCCCAAGCATCTAAGGATCCTTGCAGGAAGACGGATACGCGGGGCCACGAGCGATGCGGGCCGGCCGTCGCCAGTCAGCGGGTGTGCCCGGCCC
>NZ_JBIBHU010000055.1:0-18357 GCF_042957205.1 Kitasatospora sp. NPDC008115
CAGCGCGCACCCATGCGCCGGGCGCGCACCCCGAGGGCCCAGCGCACCAGGCGGCCGCCCCCCCCCCCCCCCCCCCCCCCCCCCCCGCCGGGGGGCGCCGGGCCCCCCCCCCCCCCCCCCCCCCCCCCCCCCCCCCCCCCCCCCCTCCCCTCCGCCCTTCCCACTCCCACCCACTCCCGCTACCCGTTGCCCCGATGTTCAGGTCACTGGACGGCGGCGCCGGCCGTCCAGGAACCACTCCGCTGATCCTCAGCCCACCGACGCGCGAACCACCTCCTCCACCGGCGGGTCGAGCTGGAGCACCGGCAGGCCCTCCTCCGCCTCCTCCGGCCGCTCGCCCGCGATCCGCCTTACGGCGTCCCGCAGTTGGCCGACCAACTGAGTGCACTCCGCGCCGGCGTCGACGGCGTCGATGCACGCCCAGTAGAGACTCTCGGTATCGGCCCCGCAGGCCAGCACGACCAGCGTCTCCCCGATGTCCCGCAGGAGTCCGCCGAGTTCGTCCAGCATCGGCCCGAGCTCGCCGAGGTCGCCGAGCCTTCGGGCCCGGCTGCCGGGCCCGAAGGCCGACGCCCCCGCCACATCACCCGTCGCATGGTCGAGGCAGCACGCCGCGTGCAGCGAAGCCTCCGCCAACTGCTGCCCGAGGCCCGCAAGTTCACCGTCCTCGTCCCGTACCAGCCGGGCGCCCACCGCCTCGGCGAGCAACGCGGCCTGCCGGGCCTCGGCCAGCACGTCCGGGATGTTCCTGGTCTCCGCCAGGGCGTGCCGGGCGGTCTTGATCAGTCGCAGCGCCTCCATGCCGCGCCCTCCTTCCGTCACTCGCGTGGCGCCCTGCCACGCGGTCACGGGGAGAGAGTGCGCCGGGACGGAAGGGCCTGCACGCGAGCATCGGAAAGCTGTGGACAACCCGGGGGCTGTGGAGAACTACCGTCCCCCACAAGGCCTAGGAGCCGCCCTCCGGGTTGACGCCATCACCCTCGGCGAGGGCGCCGGGGACCGGGAAGCGCAGCTCGTTCCGCTCGATCTTGGCGGCCAGGGCCGCCAACGGGTCGACCCCGACCGCCGTGCAGAACTGGAGCAGGTACGCGAGCACGTCGGCCACCTCGTCCCGCACCCGGTGGGCGCGGTCCGGGTCGGACATCACCTCGGACGCCTGCTCGGGCGTGAGCCACTGGAAGATCTCCAGCAGCTCACCGGCCTCCACGGTCAGCGCCGCGGCGAGGTTCTTGGGCGTGTGGAAGGGCTCCCAGCGGCGCGCCGCGGCGAACTCCGTCAGCCGCTGCCGCAGCCCTTCCAGCGTCGGCCCGGGGATCTCGGTCTCTCGTTCGTTCACCCGTCCAGGTCTACCGCATCACCGGCCGCCCGCCGGACCGGGGACGGGGACGGCGGCGAGACCGGCGCACCGTCCCGCACCACCTGCACCGGCACCCGCGCCGTCTCCGGCCGCAGCACCGTCAGCCCCGAACCGGGATCGCGCCGGCACTCCACCACCGCCGCCCCGGGCGGCAGTTCGCCCACCCCGCCCGCCCCGCCCAGCGCGTCCCGCGCCGCGGCCGGCTCCTGGAGCGTGGCGAGCACCCGCAACTGGTTGCGCCCGGCCATGTCCCGGGCGAGCCGCAGCAGCGAGGCGGTCTGGTCGGTGCCGAGCCCGGCCCCGAGGTCGTCGGCGAGCACGGTGAGCTGGCGCTGCGCCCACGGCACCTCGGTGGCCACGTCCAGGTCCAGCACCCCCGCGCCGGTGAGCAGCACGGCGGCGAACGCCAGGTGCCGCAGCATCCCGTCGGAGGCCTGGTCGGCGCCGGTGCGCCCGAGCAGGCCCTCGTCGAACACGGCGAGCACCCGCTCGCCGCTGCCGGTGCCGCGGTGGGCGAGGTCGAGGCCGAGCAGCGGGTGCGGGGCAGCGGACTGGACGACGCGCAGCAGTTGCCCGTAGCGGCGGGGGCACTCGTTGCTGAGCCGGGCGATGACGGCGGAGATGTTGGCGGCGGTGCTGCGCAGCCGGGCCTGCGGGTCGGGGCGGGCCCAGCCGCGCATCATGGTGGGCACCGGGTGGACGGGGAAGACCTCGCGCAGCGCGGTGAGCAGTTGTTCGGCGGCGGCGAGGACCTTGCGCTCGCCGGGCGAGGAGCCGGCGACCCGCAGCGGGATCTGCGCGGTGACCAGCGTGCCGCTGGGGAACGGGGCGCGGATGTCACCCTGCCGGGTGTCGTTGTGCCAGGTGACGTTGACGCGGCACTTGCGCACGTCCTGCTCGCCGGTCTCGACGAGGGTCTGTCCGTCGAGGGTGAGCTGCTCCCTGGCGATGCGGACCGGCCCGTCGGTGCGGACGACGAGTTCGAGCCCGATCTGTCCGTCCGGGGAGCGGACGGTGCAGCCGAGGATGAGGGCGTTGCGGCCGTGCGGCACGCAGCCGGCGAGGCCGCCGCGGACGCGGGTGGCGAGCGGACCCGTGGTGTCGGACCGTCCGTCGAGGGAGGCCGCGATCTCCTCGCCGAGGGCGAGCCGGGAGAGGACGGCGAGGGCGTCGAGCGCGTTGGACTTGCCGACGCCGGCGGGACCGTGCAGCACGGTGAGAGGCGCGAGCGGAAGGGTCGCGCGCCGGTAGGACTTGAAGGAGATCAGCCGGATCTCCTCGACGATCGGGCGCCGGACGGTCGGCACGCCGGGGTCCGGGCTGCGCTGCTGAGGATGGGCCGGCACGGCGGGCCGGGCGGCGTCGCGGTTCACCCGTCGGACGTTAGCGGCCGGTCGGGAGGCAGAAACGTGCCTGCCCCGCAGATTCATCCCTTCGGGCGGGCGGGAGGCGCGGGCCCGGAGACGCGCGCCTCCCGCCCGCCCGGCCCGACGTCACGCGGGCCCGGCCCCGCCTCAGCGCCGGTAGGCGGCGACGGTGACGGAGGCCGTCACCTCGACCGGCTCCGGCAGCGCGGCGAGCCGCTCGGCCAGCCGGTCCTGGTCGGTGTGCCAGGCGCTCGGCCCCATGCCGACCACGGTCCGCACGTCCTCGGCGGACAGCCGCAGCGTGAACTCGACCTCGCGCCGTCCGGCCGGTGTCAGGTGGGGCCCGAGCTTCTCGTCGATGCGCCGCTGCTTCTCCTCGTCGACCGACAGCAGCCCCAGCGCGGAGACGAGTTCCCGCAGGTGGCGCGAGGTGGGCGCGACGAGCAGCAGGGTGCCGCCGGGCCGCAGCACGCGGCGCAGCTCGGGACCGTTGCGCGGGGCGAACACGTTGAGGACGAGCCCGGCGGAGGCGTCCAGCAGCGGCAGCGGGCGCCAGGCGTCGCAGACCACGGCGCCGATCCGGGGGTGGGCCCTGGCGGCGCGGCGCAGCGCGTACTTGGAGATGTCGAGGGCGGCGCCGGGCCGGCCGGGGAGGGCGTCGAGGACGTGGGCGAGGTAGTGGCCGGTGCCGGCGCCGAGGTCGGCGACGAGTCCTTCGGGGTCGGCGGCCGCGGCGGCCTCGGCGAGGGCGTCGGCGATCGGCCGGTAGTGGCCGGCGGCGAGGAAGTCGCTGCGGGCGGCGACCATGTCGGCGGTGTCGCCGGTGCCGGTGTGGGCGCCGCCGGCGAGCAGGCTGACGTAGCCCTGTTTGGCGACGTCGTGGCTGTGTCCGGCGGGGCAGCGCAGGGTGCGCCCGTCGGGGGTGAGCGGCTGCGCGCAGTGCGGGCAGGCCAGGTAGGGCTCGATGTCCTGCAGCAAGGGTCCGTCTTCTCTCGCGGCCCGGTCGGGTGCTCGGGCCGGGGCTGCCAGCCTAACGAGCGGCGGCGCCCGGTCCCGCATCCGCCGGGGCGCCCGCCCTCGGGCCGGGCAGGCACGGCGGGCCGGGAACGGGCGAACGGCCCGGGGACGGCGGCCCGGAAACGGACAGCGGACCGGAAACGGACGACGGACCCGCCGCGGCGACCCGCAGCGCGAGCGCGGCCAGCGCCTCGGGCGCGCCGGCCTGCCCCCGGATGCCCGGGAAGGCGTTGACGTCGACGACGACCGGCTCGTCCGGCCCGTCCAGCAGGTCGACGCCGTAGACGTCGAGGCCGAACACCTCGCCGACGCGCAGCGCGAGCCGGGCCCGCCCGGCGGGCAGGTCGGCGGGCCCGAACCCGCCTCCGCCGTGCGGGGGCCCGGCGTGGCCGGGGTCGGCGAGTTCGGAGCGCCGGCGGGTGCAGAACAGCTGTCCGGCGACGACCCAGAGCTTCTGGTCCCAGCCGGTGCTCGGCAGGTAGGGCTGGGCGACGACGGGCTCGCCGGGCCACTGCTCGGCGAGGGCGCGCAGCCCGGCGAGGTCGTCGGCGCGGGCGACCAGGTCGTGGCGGCGGCTGTGCCGGCTCTTGACGACCAGCGGGAGGGCGAGTTCGCCCGCCTCGGCGAGGGCGAGCAGTTCGGCGGGGCCGTCGGCGGTGCGGGTGGGCGCGAAGGGCAGGCCGGCCCGCCGGGCGAGGTCGGCCATGGCGGTGCGGTCCTGGCAGAGTTCGGTGGCGGCGGCCGTGTTGACGACGGGGGCGCCGCTCTCCTCCAGCGCCCGGGCGAGCGCGAGGGCCGCCGGGGTGCGGGCCTTGAGCAGGTAGACGTCGGCGAGCGGCCCGGCGCCCGCGGCGGGCGGGTCCGCCGGGTCGAGCGCCTCGACCCGGTGGCCGCGCGCGGTCAGCCGGGCGGCGGCCGCGGCGAGCAGCGGGTGGTCGGGGGCGGAGGTGATCAGCCCGATCCTCACAGCGCGCCGCCGACGCCGACCCCGCCGACACCCACGCCACCGACGGCGGCGCCCTGCGCGGGCATCCGCACCGGCCCCGCGCCGAGCAGCCCGGACGCGTCCAGCGCCACGGCCGGCGCGGTGACCGCGGTGCCGGTGCGCGCCAGGCGCAGGACCGCCCGCGAGACCCGCGCGACCGCGTCCGGCACCTGCCGGAAGCTCGGGAAGTCGTTGATGTCGACGACCACCGGCCCGTCCGGTCCGAGCAGCACGTCGACGCCGTACAGGTCGAGCCCGAACACCTCGCCGACCTGCGCGGCGATCCGCGCGACCTCGGCCGGCAGCGGCACCTGCCGCTCCCGCACCCCCTGCTCGGGGTTGAGCGGCGAGCACCGCTCGGTCGCGTACAGCTCGCCGTCGACGCAGTACACCTTGAGGTCGGTACCGGAGTTGGGCACATACGGCTGCGCGATGAGCAGGCCCTCGCCGGCCAGCAGCGGGCCGAGTTCGGCGAGGTGGCCGGGGTCGCGGACGAGCCGCACGGCCCGCCCCGAGCTGCCGTCGGCGGGCTTGACGACCAGCGGGTACTCGGCGGCGGGGATCTCGGCGAGCCGTTCCCAGCGGGCGGCGGCGTAGGTGACGGGGACGGGCAGCCCGCGGGTGCGGGCGATGACCGAGGCGAGGGCCTTGTCGCGGACGCCGCGGATCGAGCGGACGTCGTTGACGGTGGTGAGGCCGACGGCGGCGGCGGCCTCCAGCAGGGTGAGGCCGGGCCCGCCGGAGACGGTCTTGAGCACCCAGGCGTCGTGGCTCCCGGCGCGGACCGCCTCGGAGATCGCCATCAGCGAGTCGCCGGGGCGCAGCACGTCCACCCGGTGCCCCCACGCGGTGAGTTGGCGTACGACGTCGAGCGGCATGCCGTCGTGCCGGTAGTGCTCCTCCACCAGAAAGCAGAGCCTCATGACCCGGTCTTCCCCCTCGCTTCGCCCAGCGCGGACGTCCGCCGTTCCCGTCCGGCAGAGCTGTAAGGGCCCCAGGATGTCATGGGGCCCGTACACAAGATCGCCCGGCCTGGCAGCGTTCGGCAACAATCGCACGGAAATGCCCCGGGCCGGGCGGCTGTCGCGGCCGCCGTCCGCGGGCGGACCGGCACCGGTGGGCAAATCCCTGGCAGGAACGCGACGGGCCTGCTTGGATGCACGGCGTGACCTCTGACGATCTTGCAGCCGCCGTCCCCGACACCGACCTCCTTGAGGAGATCGAGCGCTACTACGACGCGGTGCCGCGTTCCGCCGCACGGGTCGAGGACTTCGGCCCGCTCAGCCTGTTCGTCCGCGAGGGCGCCGGCTGGCCGTACTACGCCCGCCCGGCGCTGGGCCACCAGGGCCCGGCCGCCACCGCCGAGGACGTCCGCCGGGTGCTGGAGCGCCAGCGCGAGCTGGGTCTGCCGGAGGCCTTCGAGTGGGTGGCGGAGCACGACCCGCTGCTGCGCGCGGCGGTCGAGGAGGCGGGGCTGACGGTGCACGAGCACCCGCTGCTGGTGCTGGGCCCGCGGCAGGAGGCGCCCGGGGCGCCGGGCGCGGCCCCGGTGCGGGTGCTGGCCGCCGACGACCCGGCGCTCGCGCACGCGCTGGCCGTCCCGCACCTGGCGTTCGACGAGCCGGGCACCGGTGTGGGCGGCACGGGGGCGTCGGAACTCGCCGCGCGGGCCCGGGTGGTGGCGTCCGACGGCACCGCGGAGCGGGTCGCCGAGCGGATCGCCTCCGGGCACACGGTGCTCGCCGCGGCCTTCGAGGACGGCACGCCGCTCTGCGCGGGCCAGCACAACCCGGTCGGCCCGGTCACCGAGGTGGCCGGCGTGGGCACGCTGCCCTCGGCGCGGCGGCGCGGGCTCGGCCTGGCGGTCACCGCGGCGCTGGTCGCGCACGCCAGGGCGCACGGGGTGCGGACGGTGTTCCTGTCCGCGGCCGACGAGGACGTGGCCCGGATCTACCGCCGGGCGGGCTTCCGCCCGTTCGCGACCGCGCTGATCGCCGAGCCCGCCGGGGCCAACTGAGCCCGCCCCCGCTACTCCGAGTCGTCGTCGTCCTCGCCGCTGACCTCCTCGTCCTCGGCCTCGTCCACCACCCAGGCGGCCAGCCGGTCCGCCACCCCGGAGACGGTCAGCCGCCCCTCGCGGATGGCCCGGGCGAGGCTGCGCACCTCACGGGCCGTGGTCGCCACCGTGCAGCCGCTGGCCACCAGGTAGGCGTAGGCGACGGCGGTGGCGAACAGTTCGTTGGTCTTCTCCAGCGCTGGCACCCGGATCAGCTGGTGCATCAGGGCGGCGGCGCGGTCCTGCGGTTCGGGGTAGACGGCGATGTCGAAGATCTCGGCCTGGTGCCGGGCGACGGCGGCGAGCAGCGATCCGTAGTCGGTGACCTGCGGGTCACCGGGCGTGTAGTGCTCGGCGGTCATGAGCAGCCACGAGAGGTCGACCTCCAGTTTCAACGGCGCACGTCCTGGAGGTCGGCCCCGGCCCGCTGCTCGCCGAACTCGGCCAGGAACGCCGTCTCGTACTCCTTCATGAACTGCGCGGCCGCGTCGACGAAGACCCGCCCGGCCTCGCCCATGTCCTGCTGGACCAGGCGCTCGATGTACTGGTTCATGCTGATCCCCTGCTGCTCAGCCCGTTCCCGGGCCATCTCCGCGGTGGTGGCGTCCACCCGGACGTTCAGCTGTTTCTTACCCATGAACCTCAAGCTAGCGCTGAAGCGCTAGCACAACAAGGGCGCGCGCGACCCCGCGCGCGGCCCCCGCGCACGCCGCTCACGCAACTGCGCTCGACGCCCGGCACCCGCCGGGAGGGAGACTTGAAGAGTTCTTCACCTTCGGAGACTCTGAAGTGCCCTGAGCATTCCCTGAGCGGCACCGACCGGTGTGGAGGCCGGCAATGACAGCCATGTTCGACCAGGAGCTGCGCGAGCAGCTCGCCCAGGCCCGCAAGGAACTCGCGGCCGCCCGGACCGAAGGGGACGCCGACGGCGTCCAGGCGTACGAGGGCCGGATCGCCTCACTGATCCGCCTCGCCGCCCAGCACGGCATCACCCTGCCCCACGACGCCCAGGAAGAGGAACGCCCCCTGCCCTGAGCCGCCACGACGCCGGCACGGCAAGAGCCGGAGGCGGTACCCGGAGCGTTCCGGGTACCGCCTCCGTCGTCGTGCGCGGGTCACTCGCCCTCGATGGGCTCCAGGATCGCCACGCACTCGAAGTGGTGCGTCATCGGGAACAGGTCGAAGGCCCGCAGCGAGACCGGCCGGTAGCCGCCCTCGTGGAAGAACGCCAGGTCACGGGAGAGGGCCGCCGGGTCGCAGGCCACGTACGCGATCCGGCGGGCGCCGAGGCCGGCCAGGTGGGCGACGGTCTCCCGGCCGGCGCCCGCGCGCGGCGGGTCGAGGACGATCAGGTCGGTCGCGGTGATCCCGGTGCGCGGCAGCAGCGACTCCACCCGGTCGCACTCGATCCGCACGTTCTCCAGCGCGGCCAGGTTGTGCCGGGCGTCGGCCACCGCCTGCTTGCCGGACTCGATGCCGAGCACCGCGCCGTCCTCGCCGACCCGGTCGGCCAGCGCGCCCGCGAACAGGCCCACCCCGCAGTACAGGTCGAGCGCGTTCTCGCCCCACTGCGGGTCCAGACCGTCGAGGACGGCGTCCACCAGGGTGTCCGGCGCCTCCGGGTGGATCTGCCAGAAGCCGCCGTTGCTGACCCGCCAGGTCCGCCCGGCGGCGCGCTCGCGCACGAAGCCGCGGCCGTGCACCTTGTGGGTGTTGCCCTGCTCGTCGATGCGGGCGATGGAGACCGGACGGTCCAGCTCGACCAGCGGCAGCTGGGCGCCCGGCGCCGGGGTGAGCACCACCTGGCGGTCCGAGGAGCCGGAGGCGGCGATCGCCTCAACCGAGACGACGCCCGGCCAGTCGCGGGCCTCCACGCCCAGCTCGGTGACGCCCTCGGCGGCGATCAGGCAGCGGTCGACCGGCTGGATCTCGTGCGAGCGGTGCTTGCGCAGCCCGACCTTGCCGCTTCCCGGGTCGACCGCGTACTGGACGCGGGTGCGCCAGGCCGGCACCTGGCCGGCCGGCACCTTGCCGCCCACCGGCTCGACGCTGCCGTCCCAGCCGGCCTCGGCCGGGGTCAGGCCGGCCAGCTTGGCCAGCTGCTCGGTCAGCACCTGCACCTTGAGCTTGCGCTGGCCGCCCGGCGTGACGTGCTGCCAGTCGCAGCCGCCGCACTTGCCGGGCCCGGCGAACGGGCACGGCGGGGTGATCCGCTCCTTGGCGGGCTCCAGGACCTCCACCGCATCGGCCCGCAGGAAGCGCGAGGTGGTGGTGCCATCGGTGACCTGCGCGATCACCTTCTCGCCCGGCAGCGCGTGCCGGACGAACAGCACCCGGCCCTCGTACCGGGCCACGCAGTGCCCGCCGCCGTGCGCGACGGGGCCGACCTCGACCTCGTAGCGCTCGCCGACCAGCGGGTCGCCGGTGGGGGCCTTCGGCGCCGCGGGGGCCTTGGGGTCCCTGGACACCTTGGACGCGGCCTCGGCCCGGGGCGCGCGGGCGCCGCCGCGCAGCGCCCGCGGCGGGCGCACGGTCTGCTTGCGCGGGCGCGCGTCGCCCTTCGCCTGCCCGTCGCGGCCCTCGCGCGCCTCACCACGCGACTCGCCGCGCTCACCGCGCGCCTGGCCACGCTCCGGACGCTCGCCGCGCGCCGGGCGCGACGGCTCCTCCACGCGCTCCGGGGCGCGCTCCTCCGGCGCGAGCGGCGCCGTCCGCGCGGTGAAACCGTCGCGGTCGGTCGCCTCCGGCCGCGACGGCTTGCCCCAGCGCGGCCGGGCGACCTGCCCGGGCTTGGCGGCGGCGCCGCCCTTCCGGGCACCCTTGCCCGAGGAACCGTGGGAACGAGACGGGGTGTTGCGCGTCACTGGGAGGCGTCCTTCTTGCTGTCGTCAGCGGGGCCGGCGGGCTTCGCCGAGACTTCCGACTTTACGGCCTTGGGCACCCGCGGCTCACCACGCCGGACGGAACCCGGCGCCGACCAGGCCTTTTGTGGCTTGCGCCGCTCCGAGGACTCCAGCTGCCACGGCACCGAGGTCACCATCACGCCCGGCTTGAACAGCAGCCGGCCCTTGAGCCGCAGCGCGCTCTGGTTGTGCAGCAGGTGCTCGTACCAGTGGCCGACCACGTACTCGGGGATGTAGACCGACACCACGTCGCGCGGGCTGCTGCGGCGCAGGTTCTTCACGTAGTCCAGCACCGGCCCGGTGATCTCCCGGTACGGCGAGTCCAGCACCTTGAGCGGCACCTCGATCCCGCGCTCGTCCCAGTCGTCGCGCAGCGCCGCCGTGTCCGCCGGGTCGACGTTCACGGTCACCGCCTCCAGGGTGTGCGCCCGCGCCAGCCGCGCGTACGCCAGCGCCCGCAGCGCCGGCTTGTGCAGCTTGGAGACCAGCACGATCGCGTGCACCCGGGTGGGCAGCACCACGTCGTCCGGCTCCTCGGCCGCCACCAGCTCCGCGGAGACCCGGTCGTAGTGCCGGCGGATCGCCTTCATCATCACGAACAGCACGACCATCGCCGCGATGGCGATCCAGGCGTGGCTGATCTTGGTGGCGAGCACGACGATCAGCACCGCCATGGTCATCACCAGGCCGAAGGTGTTGATCGCCCGGCTGCGCTGCATGTGGCGGCGCTTGGCCGGGTCGGTCTCGGTGCGCAGGTTCCTGGTCCAGTGCCGGATCATGCCGGACTGGCTCATGTTGAACGACACGAAGACGCCGACGATGTACAGCTGGATCAGCCGGGTCGGGTCCGCGTCGAAGGCGATGATGAACAGGATCGCGGCCAGCGCCAGCAGGATGATGCCGTTGGAGAAGGCCAGCCGGTCGCCACGGGTGTGCAGCTGGCGCGGCAGGTAGCGGTCCTGCGCCAGGATCGAGCCCAGCACCGGGAAGCCGTTGAACGCGGTGTTCGCGGCCAGCACCAGGATCAGCCCGGTGACGGCGGCGACGAAGTAGAAGCCCGGCGTGAAGTTCGAGAACACCGCCTCGCTGATCTGCGCCAGCGCGGTCTTCTGGTGGTAGTCGCCGGGCGCGCCGACCAGCTGGTGGGACTCCTCGGCCATCTGGACACCGGTCAGCCGGGCCAGCCAGATGATGCCCATGAACATCACGACCGCGATGGTCGCCATCATCAGCAGCGTGGTCGCCGCGTTCCTGCTCTTCGGCTTGCGGAACGCCGGCACGCCGTTGGAGATCGCCTCCACGCCGGTCAGCGCCGCACAGCCCGAGGAGAACGCCTTGAGCAGCAGGAACACCATGGCGAAGCCCGCCAGGTTCTCGTTCCCCGGGGTCGCCTCCAGATGGAAGCCGGAGCTCTCCGAAGGCATGTCCTGCCCCAGCCCGAAGTGCCGGACCACGCCGTACACCACCATGCCGAGCACGCCGACCATGAAGGCGTAGGTCGGAACGGCGAAGGCCGTGCCGGACTCCCGGACACCGCGCAGGTTCATCCCCATCAGCACGACGACCACGACGACCGACAGGGTCAGCTCGTGCCCGCGCAGCGCCGGCACCGCCGACACCACGTTGGCCACGCCCGAGGTGGTGGAGACCGCCACGGTGAGGATGTAGTCGACCATCAGCGCGCTCGCGACCACCAGGCCCGAGTTCGGGCCGTGGTTCACGGTGGCGACCTCGTAGTCACCGCCGCCGCTCGGATAGGCGTGCACGTTCTGCCGGTACGAGGCCACCACCGCGAGCATGACGATGGCGACCACGACGCCGATCTGCCACGAGAAGTGGATGGCAGAGGCACCCGCCAGGGAGAGGGTCAGCAGGATCTCCTCGGGCGCGTACGCGACCGAGGAGAGCGCGTCCGAGGCGAAGACGGGCAGCGCGATGCGCTTGGGGAGCAGCGTCTCCCCCAGCTTGTCGCTGCGCAACGCACGCCCGATGAGGATGCGTTTCGGTAGGTCAGTCGGCATAGGCACGTTAAGGAATCGTAGGGGCAGTGCGCCGCCCGGTCCGACGGCCGCCCCCCGATGATGCCCCCTTCGTCGCGACTGTGTTCGGTGGACCGGCTAGCGTGTCGGATACGAGCAGGCGGGCAACACTGTGGTTGTCGTGCCGAGCCCCACGAGGAAGCCCGCCCCGACAGCGGGGCGGGGAAACGGAGATCCAACGGTGTTTGCGCAGGTCATGGCCCCAATAGGACGGGTGAGGTAGCGCCGGTGCACATCGTCATCATGGGCTGCGGCCGGGTGGGCTCCGCGCTCGCCCGCGCACTGGAGAAACAGGGCCACTCGGTGGCCGTCGTCGACCAGGACCCGACGGCCTTCCGCCGGCTGGGCGCCGGGTTCAACGGGCGCCGGGTCACCGGGGTCGGCTTCGACCAGGACACCCTGAGGGAGGCCGGCATCGAGGAGGCGGGCGCCTTCGCCGCCGTCTCCAGCGGTGACAACTCCAACATCATCGCGGCCCGGGTGGCCCGGGAGAACTTCGGCGTGGAGAACGTCGCGGCCCGGATCTACGACCCCCGGCGCGCCGAGGTCTACCAGCGCCTGGGCATCCCCACCGTCGCCACCGTCCGCTGGACGGCCGACCAGATGCTGCGCCGGCTGCTGCCGAGCGGCGCCGAGCCGCTCTGGCAGGACCCGAGCGGCGCCGTCCTGCTCGCCGAGGTCGCCTACGCCCCCGAGTGGGTCGGCCACCGGGTGAGCGAGCTGGAGGCGGTCTCCGGCGCCCGGGTGGCGTTCGTCACCCGGCTCGGCGAGGGCGTGCTGCCCTCGTCCCAGATGGTGGTGCAGGAGGGCGACCTGGTGCACGTCACGCTGCGCCGGGCCGACCTGACGGCGGTCGAGGCCGCGTTCGCGCAGGGCCCGCAGAAGGAAGGTCACTGATGCGAGTCGCCATTGCCGGGGCCGGCGCCGTCGGCCGCTCGATCGCGGGCGAGCTGCTGGAGAACGGCCACGAGGTCCTGCTGATCGACAAGAACCCCAACTCCATCTCGGTGGAGCGGGTGCCCATGGCGGAGTGGCTGCTGGCCGACGCCTGCGAGATCACCTCGCTGGACGAGGCCGCCCTGCAGCGCTGCCACGTGGTGATCGCCGCGACCGGTGACGACAAGGTCAACCTGGTCGTCTCGCTGCTCGCGAAGACCGAGTACGGCGTGCCGCGGGTGGTCGCCCGGGTCAACAACCCGAAGAACGAGTGGCTCTTCAACGAGTCCTGGGGCGTGGACGTCGCCGTCTCCACCCCGCGCCTGATGTCCGCCCTGGTCGAGGAGGCGGTCAGCGTCGGCGACCTGGTGCGGCTGATGCGCTTCAGCCAGGGCAACGCCAACCTGGTCGAGCTGACCCTCGCCGAGGACACCGAGCTGGTCGGCACCCGCGTCGGCGACGTGCCGTGGCCGCCGGACACCGCGCTGGTGACCATCCTCCGCGAGGGCCGGGTCCTGGTGCCCGGCAAGGACGACACCCTGGAGGGCGGCGACGAGCTGCTCTTCGTGGCCGCCCAGGAGCGCGAGGAGGAGCTGGAGAACCTGCTCTCCAGCTCGGCCGGCGCCCAGTAGGACAGACGCAAGAGCGGACCGACGCCGAGGGCCCGCACTCGAATCGAGTGCGGGCCCTCGGCCGTGCGGATCGTACTGCCCGCCGGCGTGCTACTTGCCGGTGTAGGGATCCCCGGCGTACGGATCGCCGGCGGGGTGCTCCTCGGTCGGCTCCTCGTCCAGCTGCGCCTTGATCGGCGGCGGCGCCTTCAGCAGGATCTGCCAGGTCACGTACATCGCCAGCAGCAGCGGCGGGATGCCCAGGGCGACCTTGAGCCAGCCCAGCAGGTTGACGTTGTGGGTGAAGTAGAGCGGGAAGAGGATCACCGGCTTGATGCCCATGATCAGCACCCACGCCCAGGTCGCCTTGGTGTAGGCGGCCAGCCGGCCCGGGTTCTGCTTGCGCCAGGTGAACATCTCGCCGGTCACCGGGCCGAGCATGATGCCGATCAGCGGCCAGCGGACCAGCGCCGAGACGGCCAGGCCCACGCAGTAGCCGACGTTCCAGAGCAGGCCCGGCAGGTAGAAGTCCTCCGCCTTGCCGGTCTTCATCGAGATCCAGGCGCTGATGGCGACGCCGAACACACCGCTGAAGGCGTGCTGGACGGTCTCCCGCTTCAGCAGCCGCGCCACCACGAACAGCACGGTCAGGCCCAGCGCCGCCCAGGCGGCCGTCGGCACCTTGTGGGTGATGTTGTAGGTGATGATGAAGACCAGGCCGGGCATGGTCATGTCGATCATGCCCCGGACGCCGCCGAACGCCTTCATGACGGTGTCGGCGGCCTCGCGGGAGGCCTGCGCCTGCCGGGCCGCCTCCTCCTCAGGGGCGATCCCCACCAGGCCGAGCTGGGCGGCGGGCTCGCCGCCGGGCTGGTTGCTCACGCTCATTCGCTCCCGTGTCCGACCGGACGCAGCTCGTAGCGGGGGTTGAACAGCACCCGGCGGCCGCGCGCGTGGCTGATCCGGCCGCTGGCGACCAGACGGCGCCCCGGCTCGATGCCCGCGATGGAGCGGCGCCCGAGCCAGACCACGTCCAGCGCCTCGGTGCCGTCGAAGAGCTCCGCCTCCAGGGCGGGCACCCCGGCCCGCGGGCGGAGCGTCACGGTGCGCAGGGTGCCGGCGACGGTGACCAGCTGCCGGTCCCCGCAGCTGGCGATCGGAGTGCAGCCCGACTCCGCGGCGATCTCCTGGCGCAGCTCCTCGGCCTCCAACTCCTCGGTGGAGGAGGTCAGCCGGCTGAGCATGCGGCGGAAGCGCCCCTGCGGCGGCCCGCTGCTGTTGTCACCACTCATGCCGGAAGGGTACCGGTTCCGGGGGGCCTGGCGGCAGGCCGCACAGGCCGCCCGCGCTTCCCGCGGGCGTCTCGCGACGCCCGCCGGGACGCCGGGACCGGCCCGCCCGCTCACCCTTCGAAGCGGTAGCCCATGCCCGGCTCGGTGATGAAGTGCCGCGGGTGCGAGGGATCGCGTTCGAGCTTGCGCCGCAGCTGGGCGAGGTAGACCCGCAGATAGTTCGTCTCGGTCCGGTAGGCCGGGCCCCAGACCTCCTGGAGCAGCTGCGTCTGGCTGACCAGCCGGCCCGCGTTGCGGACCAGGACCTCCAGCAGATGCCACTCGGTCGGGGTAAGGCGGATGTCGGCGCCGTCGCGGTTCACCTTCTTCGCCGCCAGGTCGACGGTGAAGCTGTCGGTGACCACCACCGAGCCGTCCTCCCCGGCGACCGGCTCGGCCCGGCGCACGGCGGCGCGCATCCGGGCCAGCAGCTCGTCCATGCCGAAGGGCTTGGTGACGTAGTCGTCGGCGCCTGCGTCCAGCGCCTCGACCTTCTCGTCGGAGGCGTGCCGGGCGGAGAGCACGATGATCGGCACCCGGGTCCAGCCGCGCAGGCCCTTGATCACCTCGACCCCGTCCATGTCGGGCAGGCCGAGGTCGAGGACGACGACGTCGGGGTGGCGGGCGGCGGCGAGCTCCAGGGCGCTCGCGCCGTCGTGCGCCGCGTCGACCTCGTACTTGCGGGCCTTGAGGTTGATCACCAGCGCGCGGACGATCTGCGGTTCGTCGTCCACGACGAGGACCCGGGTCATGCGGGCTCCGCCTTTCGGTGCTGTCGTTCGGATCGGAAGTGGTCGTTCAACGGTCGTCGGGGGACGGAACCGGTCATGCGGGGGCCGGCTCCGGTCCGTCGGGGTCCGTCCCGCCGGGAACCGTGGGGAGCGTCCCGTCAGGGGCCGTGGAGACCGGGACCGGGACGCGTGCGACGGCCGGCAGGGTGACGACCATGGTCAGCCCGCCGCCCGGGGTGTCCTCGGCGGACACCGTGCCGTCCATCGCCTCGACGAACCCGCGCGCCACCGCGAGCCCGAGCCCCACCCCGGCACCGCGCGGCGCGTCCCCGTACCGCTGGAACGGCGCGAAGATCCGCTCCTTGGCGTCCTCCGGCACCCCCGGCCCCCGGTCCACGATCCGCAGCTCCACCCGGCCCGGCCCGGCCGCCGGCTCCAGCGCGTCCGCCTTGACCAGGACCTTCACGCCGTCCGGGCTGTACTTGACGGCGTTCTCGATCAGATTGGCCAGCGACCGCTCCAGCAGCCCGCCGTCGGCCCGGACCATCGGCAGGGTCTCCGGCACCTCCAGCCGCACCGCCCCCGGCGGCACCCCGCCCAGCGCGAACGGCACCACCTCGTCCAGGTCGGTCTCCTGGATCAGCGGCGTGACCGTCCCCGTCTGCAGCCGGCTCATGTCCAGCAAATTGTTGATCAGATGGTCGAGCCGGTCGGCGCCCGCCTCGATCCCCGCCAGCAGCTCCGCCTCGTCCTCCTCGTCCCACTCCACATCCGCCGAACGGAGCGAGCTCACCGAGGCCTTGATCCCCGCGAGCGGCGTGCGCAGGTCGTGCGAGACGGCCGCCAGCAGCGCGGTGCGGATCCGGTTCCCCTCGGCCTCCCGCCGGGCGGCCGCCGCCTCCCCCGCCAGCCGCCGGCGCTCCAGCAGCACGGCCGCCTGCGCGGCGAAGGCCCCCAGCAGCCGGCGGTCCTCACCCGGCAGCACCCGCCCCCGCAGCACCAGCGCCAGCGTCTCCCCGACCGGCACGTCCACGTCCGCCGTCTCCGGCCGCTCGGGCGGACGCGGGCCCGCCGTCGCCACCGCCTGCCACTCGCCCACCCGGTCGGGCCGCTCGAGCAGGGCCGCCGAGTCCTGCTGGAAGGTCTCCCGGACCTGCTCCAGCAGCGCGGTCAGCACCCCGTCCCCGTTCGGCGACCCGCGCAGCACCGTCCCCGCCAGCGCGCTCAGCGTCTGTGCCTCGGTCTGGCTGCGCGCCGCCTGGTGGGTGCGGCGGGCCGCCAGGTCGACCACCGAGGCCACGGCCATGCCGACCGCGGTGAATATCGCCACCGCCATAATGTTCTGCGGCTCGTCGATCGTGAACGTGTGGATCGGCGGCGCGAAGTAGTAGTTCAGCGCGGTGGACCCGACCAGCGCCGAGGCGACCGCCGGGAACAGCCCGCCCACCAGCGCCGCGCAGACCGTCAGCGACAGGAAGAGCATCATGTCGGTGGTGAGGCCCAGGCCGTGCACGTTGATGAGCACCAGCGCCAGCAGCGGCGGCCCCGCCACCCCGATCAGCCAGCCCGCGACCGTCCGTGTGCGGCCCAGATCGGTCACCTTGCGGATCGGAATCCGCCCGCGGCCCTTGGCGGCGTGCTCATGGGTGACGATGTGCACGTCGATGTCGCCCGACTCACGGGTCACCGTGCCGCTCACGCCCGGCCCGTAGACGTACTGCCAGGCCGGCCGACGGCTGGTGCCCAGCACGATCTGCGTCGCGTTCACCCCGCGCGCGAACTCCAACAGCCCGGCGGCCGGATCGTCGCCCAGCACCGCGTGGTACGAACCGCCCAGGCTCTCCACCAGCGCCCGCTGCTCGATCAGCGTCTGCGACGACCCCGAGCCCGAGCCGGCCAGCCCGTCCGAGCGGGAGATGTGCACGGCCAACAGCTCGCCGCCCGACCCGCGGGCCGCGATCCGGGCCGCCCGGCGGATCAGCGTCGCGCCCTCCGGCCCGCCCGTCAGACCGACCACGATCCGCTCGCGCGCCTGCCAGGTCCCCTGGATGCCCTGCTCGGCCCGGTACTTCTGCAGGTACTCGTCGACCCGGTCGGCCGTCCACAGCAGCGCCAGCTCGCGCAGCGCCGTCAGGTTCCCCGGCCGGAAGTAGTGGGCGAGCGCCGCGTCGATCTTCTCCGGCGCGTACACGTTGCCGTGCGCAAGCCGGCGTCGCAGTGCCTGCGGCGACATGTCGACGAGCTCGATCTGGTCGGCCCGGCGGACCACCTCGTCCGGCACCGTCTCCCGCTGCCGCACCCCCGTGATGCCCTCGACGACGTCGCCGAGCGACTCCAGGTGCTGGATGTTCACCGTCGAGATGACGTCGATCCCGGCCGCGAGCAGCTCCTCGACGTCCTGCCACCGCTTCTCGTTGCGGCACCCCGGCACATTGGTGTGCGCCAACTCGTCGACCAGCGCCACCTGCGGCCGACGCGCCAGTACCGCGTCCAGGTCCATCTCGGTGAACACGGCCCCGCGGTGCGCCAGCTCCCGCCGCGGCACCACCTCAAGGCCGGTGACCTGCTCGGCCGTGTGCCGGCGCCCGTGATCCTCGACGAACGCCACCACGACGTCCGTCCCCCGCTCCGACCGCCGGTGTGCCTCCGCGAGCATGGCGTACGTCTTGCCGACCCCGGGGGCCGCCCCGAGGTAGATCCGCAGCCTGCCGCGTCCCATGTGCACCATTCTTGATCCGGCCGAGCCTGGCGGCCATCCCGGACACCAGTTCCCTTCGCCTTCGAGACTACGGCGCAGGCTCCGTTTTGCCAGCGATCTGGGCCCTGAGCTGGGAGTTTTAGCGCCATATTGATGGGGCGGCGGGGCAGAGGAAGCTCGCCCGGCCCCCGCTGGGCTCTTGCCGGCCGGGGACGGGTCCGAAACGGCCCGGAACGCAAAGAACCCCCGCCGGAATACCGGCGGGGGTTCTTCTCAAAATTTGTTCGGCGGCGTCCTACTCTCCCACAGGGTCCCCCCTGCAGTAC
>NZ_JBIBHU010000056.1:0-16437 GCF_042957205.1 Kitasatospora sp. NPDC008115
GTGCGGTCGTCCTGCTCGGCGGAGGTCTTCCAGCCGGCCATGACATAGTCGACGACGGCCTCGTCGTTGCCGGCGAGGGCGTACTCGGCGGCGGCCTTGCTCCAGGGGCCGCGCACCTTCAGGGCGGCGAGGGCCATCTTCCGCCCGGAGGTGACGACGGTCAGCGGGTCCGTGCCGGGTTGTGATGCCAGCTGGGCCAGGCGCACGGACTCCTGGTCCAGGCGCAGGGCCTCGGCCTTGGCCTCGTCGGCCGAGCGGCGGCTCTGCTCGTAGGCGACGCCCAGGTCCTGGGCGCGGGCGGTGCCGGCGTTCTTGCGCACGGTGCGCTCCTCCGCCTCGCCGGCGAGGGCGCCCTGGTGAATCTGGCCGGCCTTGGCAACGGCGGCGCTCGCCGCGTCGGCGGCCTGCCGGGCACTCTCGGCGTGGGCGGCGGCCTGCTGGGCGGCGTTGGTGGCCCCGCCCGCGTGGACCGCGGAGTTGCGGGCCGACTCGGCGGCGCGCCCGGCGCGGGCGGAGGCGGACTCGGCGGCCTGGCGTGCCTCCTCCGCGTAGCCGGCCGACTGGCGGGCGAGGGCTGCGGCAGCGGTGGCGGAGCGACCGGCCTCGGTGGCGTCGCGACGTGCGGCGGCGGCGGCCTGCTTGGCCTTGGCGGAGGAGGCTCCGGCCTGTCCGGCATACGTGCCGGCCTGGTCGGCCGCGGCGGCGGCGGCGGTCACGTTGGCCGTCGCGGAGGAGGCGGCCTCCGCAGCCACGGCGGCCTCGATTGCGGCCTTGCCGGCCCGGTCGGCGGCCTTGGCCGCGTAGCCGGAGAGCCTGGCCGCGGTCTCGGCACCCTTGGCGGCGTCCTCGTCGACCTTGGCCGCTGCCGCGGAGTTCAGCGCGCGGGTGGTCGCCCGGGCGGCGCCGACCGCAGCAGCGGCGGCCTGCGAGGCGGCGGCCGCGGCGACCCTGGAGGAGTTGTTGGCGCGCGTCGCGGCGGCGGTGGCGGCCTGGGCGGCCTCGCCGGCGCGCTTGCCCGCCTCGGCGGCGCGGTCGGCCGCGGCCGCGGCGCGCGCGGCGTCGCCCTGGGCGAGGCGCGTCTCCTCCGCGGCCTGGTCGGCGGCCTGCTTGGCCAGCGCGGCGGCGGCGACCGCCCGCTGGGAGGCGTCCACGGCGGCGTCCTTCTCACGCACCGCCTGGTCGCCGGCCGCCTCCGCCTGCTTCACCAGCTCCTCGACGGAGGCGTGCTCCTGGTCGCGGGCGCGGGCGATGTGCTGGCCGACCTCCAGGAAGTCGCGGACCTCCTCCAGGCTCCCCTCGAAGGCCACCAGCGCCGCCTGCCGGGTGGCGGGGCCACCACTCTCGGCGATCTGCGAGACCCGCACGCGGTCGTCGCTCTCGCGCAGGGTGTACTGGTTCTCGTTGAGGAAGGCCCGGATCTCGGCGACGGGCTTGCCGGTCAGCGCGAGGGCGGCGGCCTTGGTGCGCGGCCCGCCGGTCTCGGCGATCTGGGACACCAGGACGCGCTGGTCCTGCTCCAGAGGGGCCTTCCAGCCCTCCTTGACGAAGGCCTCCACGTCCTGGTCGCTGCCTGCGAGCGCGCTCTGGGCGGCGGCCCGAAGGCGTGGGCCCGCCGCAGTGAGGATCTCCAGAGCGGCCTGACGGTTGTCCTTGACACCGGCGCGGGCGGACTCACCGCCCGGATCCGCGGCGGTGCCGAGGAACAGCCGCACCTGGTCGTCCCCGCCGACCAGGGCGGTCTCGGCGGCCGCCTTGACGGACGGTCCGCCGTCCTTCCACTCCTGCAGCACCCGCCCGCGGTCGCTCAGCTGCGGCACCACCGGGGGCGGGACCTCGTCCGCCGCGACCGGGTTCGCCGAGACCAGCGAAGCCAGCAGTGCCACCGGCAGCACGGCGCGGCCTAGCAACCCGAACCCGGACCCCCTCCCTCGCGACCTCGCCCTTCCTATTCGAAAACGCACGACAACCCCTTTCGGAGGAATAGAAAGCAAACAGGAATAGGCGATCCCTGGAGAAGGAACCGCCGCGAACGTCGCCACCGAACCGGACAGAACGTCACAACAGCGCGCAAGAAGGTCGATCAATTGCGCGGACATCCGTTCGACGGCGGAGCGATCTTACATTACGATGCGTCAATTGACGACAGCAGACGACGTCGTAACGGAAAATCAGATGCTCTAGTGCGCTTCTGATTAATGACAGTTCGAGTCCGTTTTTCCGGATAAATCTGAAAGGACCACCTCATGAAGTCCCGTGCACGCTCGCACGGTCTGTCCGCGGCCTCGGCCGCGGCCGCCCTCGTCCTGGCCGCCGTGAGCGGCTGGACGGCGGCGCCGACCGCATCCGCCGACACCCCGCCCCCTGTCGAGGTCGCCCCGGCCGCAATCGAGACCTTCGCCTACCCCGACGCCGCCCGCATCCTCACCGACCGCGGCATCACCCTCACCCGAGGCGACGGCGGCATCACCCTCACCGACTGCGCCAACGGGAACTACCAGATCAAGCTGGGCGCCGTGACCCCGGTTTCCTCGGACGGCGACACGGTCTGCTTCAACGCCCCCGGCGCCAGCGGCTACCTGGCCCTCACCATCCCGGACGCCTACCGCATCAACACCTACGGCCGCTCCATCCGGGCGAGCCTGACCACCAACCAGGGCCCGCTGGAGACCGTCGACGTCGCCGCCAACGCCACCAAGGGCATCGGCGAATCGCTCGACCCCACCAGCAGCGCCGTCGTCCTCGAACTGCGCGTCACCGGTAGCAGCGTCTCCCTGCCGGCCCCTCAGCCCACCGACCCCGCGCTCGCCTTCGCCGCCAAGCTCGACATCGGCCCCGGCAACCGCGCCTGCACCGCCACCCTCGTCGACCGGTACTGGGCTCTGACCGCGGCCAGCTGCTTCACCGACAACCCCGCCTCCCTCCAGGAAGGCCCGGCACCCGAATACACGACCGTCACGGTGGGGCGCACCGACCTCACCAACACCGGCGTCGGCACCGCCACCAGCGTCGTCCGGATCGTCCCGCGGGCGGACCGCGACCTCGTCATGGTCCGCCTCGCCAACCCCGCCGACGGCGTCACCCCTGCCGTCCTCGCCACCACGCCTCCCGCCGCCGGCGAGAGCCTGAGCGTCCCCGGCTACGGCCGCACCGCCACCGCCTGGATACCCTCCAAGCTCCACACCACCACCCACACCGCCACGGCCGTCGCCGCCACCGGCCTTGACACCGCTCCCGCCGCCGGCGCGGCCCCCCTGTGCCACGGCGACGCCGGTGCTCCTCTGCTGGCGGCCAGGAACGGTTCAATCCAGGTCCTCGGCATCGCCTCGCGCTCCTGGGCGGGCGGCTGCCTCGGCGCCCCCGCCGCGGAGACCCGCACCAGCGCGGCCAGCTCCCGCGTCGACGACGTCCGCACCTGGGTCAACGGCCTGCGCGCGAGCACGGCGGACGTCCAGCCGGGCACCCACGTCCAGATCATCGGCTCCGACAAGGCCCTGTACGACGCGGTCGCCGACTACACGATCCCCGCCTGGACGCGCAACTGGACTCCGCTGGGCAACAGCCAGCTGATCGCGGTCGACAGCGTGGCCATCGGCAACACCCTCCACATGTACGCCGTCGGCACCGACGGACGCGTCCACGGACGCGACGGCACAGTCGGCGGCAGCTGGGGCGGCTGGAGCGAGGTCCCCGGCGGCGCCGTCGGCGTCAAGGACATCTCCGCCACCACCCGGGGCAACAACCTCGTCGACCTCATGATCATCGGATCGGACGGGTCGCTGTACAGCACCACCGCCAACTACAACACCAGCCAGTGGAACCCGACCTGGGACAAGATCGGGACCAACAAGCTGAAGTCCCTCACCAGCGCCTACTACAACAACGCCACCCACATCTTCGCCATTAACGAGGACGACAAGGTCTACACCCGCGCCGCCATCTACGGCGTCGGCTGGACTGAATTCGTCGCGCTGCCCGGCAGCCTGCCCAACGCCAGGTCCATCACCGCAGCCACCCACGGCGCCACCATCGACGTGCAGATCAGCACCGACAACGCCTTCTACAGCACCAGCGGCCACTACGACACCGGCCAGTGGGACCCGCAGTGGACGAAGATGAGCGACAACACCTTCACGGCCCTCACCAGCACCGTCTACAACAACGTCGTCCACGTCTACGGCGTCAACGCGGAGGACAACAAGGTCTACGGCATCGACGCCGACTACAACCTCGGCCGCTGGAGCGACAGGTGGACGGAGGTCCCCGGCGGCGCCTCCGGCGTCAAGAAGATCACCGCCACCAGTACCGGCTGACCAACCGTGTGACCGATCGAGACCCAGCAGCCACCAGGCGGTTTCTAACGATCGCTGCGACACGTGGCCGGCTGCCTACGCCGCGAGGAGTTTAGTCAGACGCTCGGCTGGGATCTTCCCAGCCGAGCGTCTTGCGTGGGCGGCGGTTGAGCTGGTCATCATCAACAAGGACGACGCCGACACCACCTCGACGGCCTGCGTCTCAACCGCAAGGGAGCCCTGCTCATCGCCACCCCGGGACCTTCGATGTCCTGGAGGACGCGACCACGATGGCCCCAGGGCCACCTGCCGTCATCGGCGAGGCCGCCCCGGGCCCGCCACGGGCCGGCGGCGGGGCGCGGCCACGACCCGGCCAAGGCACCGGTCGGTGTGCCAGATCTCGCTGAGGCTCCGGTCCCGCTCGACGGCGGTGATGCGGATGTTCTCGCGGGCCGGTCCGGCGTAGCAGTCCTCGCACTCGCGGTATCGGCGGGTGGGGCGATCGGTGTGGGCGTCGGTCACAGGGCACCGGTTCCTTCCTGCGCGGCGGGCCGGCGGTGGGGCCCCGGCCCGGAAGCGCCCATCCAACGCCCGCCGAGCAGCAAGGTCAACACCTTTCACCAGGAACATGCCGTCACAGGCGGCTACGCCGCACGACGGGCCGGGCGGGTGGGCCCGACTCGGTTCCGCGCAGCGCGAGGGCCGCGGTGCGGGTGCGCTCCAGCCAGCTCACGACTTGGCGCAGCGTGGCGGCATCGAGGGTGCGGGTGAGGTGGCGGACGGCCTGGTGGTCGTCGTCGGTCAGGTGGTGGAGGCCGACGCGGTCGAGGGGTAGAGGGACTGGGCGACCGTGCCAGCGAGGCGGCGGTGGGCGGTGTCGGCGCTCTGGCGGGCCTGGTGGGCGGCCTCGCAGGCGCATTCGGCGACGTCGCGGCGGTGGCGTTCACGGCGTAGCGCGTGCTGGAAGGCGGTGTCGTGGTCGGGTCGTAGCGCTCGGCGCGGGTTTCGGCGGTGTGGTCGTGCAGGCGCTGCCACTCGGCGAGGGTGTCGGCCGCGGTGGCGTAGGCGGTCTCGTCTCCGGCGTCGGCGTGCCGGTCGGCGGTGCGCTCGTCGACGCGGGCCTGGTGCAGGGCCTGTTGGATGGTCTCCAGGGTCATCCCGGCCGCCCGGCAGCGAACCCAGTAGGGAACGTCGCCGAGCAGGGCGGCCTCCCGGCCGTCGCGCTCGTCCTCGACATCGCCGTGGGCGGTGCCGGTCGGCGGGGTGCTGGGCGAGGGCGGTGTGCAGGGTCGATCCGGCCTGCCACGCCTCGGCGTGCACAACCGGCTCCGGCACTGCGCTGCCCGGGCGGGCGCCGAGGACGATCCGGCCCTCCACCAGGGCCACCCAGCCGTCCAGGCCGTCGACGTCGCGCTCCACCCAGCCGCGCGCGAGGCCGGCGCCCTGGTGGAGGGTGCGGATGCCGTCGTGGCCGGGCCAACACAGCCACATCGAGCCACGCACCAGCGGGGAGTCGAGGACCGGACGGCCCAGATCCCGCTCAACGGGCTCGGGCCGGCTCCTGCACAAGGCCAGCTCCAACCGGCCGGGCACGGCGGCGGGGCTGGGGTCGGGGCGAGTGGTGTCGGTCATCGCGCGGTGCCTTCCGGACGTCGGGAACGAGGTGCGGACGGCCATCCCGGCCCGAGGGGGCGCCGGGACGACCGGGTGTGCGGGGAGGGTCAGCCCGTGACGGTCTCGGCGTGCCGGGTGAGCGCGTCCAGGAGCGCGGTCTGCTGCTCGGTCAGCTTCCCCTCGGCACGGGCCTTGTCCTGCTTGCGCAGCCACGCGCCGGGGCTGAAAGCCGCGTCGTCGCCGAGGCCGGTGCGGTTCGCCGGGGGGCGCGTTGCGCACGGCGGCCACCGCGTTGGCCCAGTACCGGTGATAGGTGACCAGTTGCTGGGCGGGCCGCCCGGTTCGCGCTGTGCGCGGAACGGCCGTGGACCGCCCCCGAACCGGACCGGACACCTGTGGACCCTGGCGTCCCTCCTCCCCGACCGGGTCGACGAGTCGTACAGGCTCTTCCCGACCTACGAGGACGGCCGGACCGCAATGGTCCGCGCCGTCATCGGCCACCAGCGGCTGGCCCGCCCCGTCTACCGTGGACCTCCCCCGACGGGAGCGCCGTCGTCAGCGCCGCGCCTACGACGAGGACGCGCCCACCTGCGAGGTGGCCGCCGTCCTCGGCGCCGGGCCCGCCGTCCTGCTGACCGTCCGGGACGCGGAGGAGGCCCGTGCGGAGGCGGCCGCACTGCTCGTCCGCCACTTCGTGCAGGTATCCGAAGACCTCGACGTGTCCGCGCTCAGCACCGAGGAGTACATCGCCCACGAGGCCCTGCACCACCGCGTCCTCCAGGACGCCCTCGGCGCCTGCCACGCAGGCCTCGGCGACGCCATCCGGGCCGCCGACGCACAGGGCCTCTACGGCCGCGGCCGGCCGGTGTCGTGGATCGAGCTCGCCACCAGCCTCGACCTGAACCGCGACACCGTGGGCGAGATCCGCGCCGGCAAGGCCTGGCAGGGCGCCGCGACGAAGACGAACTAGGCTGCGTCCCGGCGGACGGGACGCCGCACTGGACGGCACTGGCGGCACGGGCCCGACCCCCCACTGAAGGGGAGCCGGGCCCGTGGTCTGTCCAGCCGGTGAGGCCGGGCGTCAGCTGCCGGCCCTGGGGCTGATGAAGCCTCAGCTCACCGCCCTGAGGGGTCGGGGCGGCGCAGCAGAACGCGGCGGAGCAGGCTCTCGCCGAGGATGTCGTCCTCGTACTGGTCGACCACCCACGCGCCGCCCTCTTCGACCAGGCGCAGCGCGCGGCGGGCGGGCTCCTCGGACGTGCCGGCGGTGAAGGTGATGTATACCCCGTAGCCGGCGGGGTGGCTGTCGGGGCCTTGGGGGATCCGTATGACGGCGCCGGCGGTGGCAGGCCCGGTGCCGCCCGGGGTTGCCGCGGGGGGCGGTGTGGCGGCGTGGGCGGTGACGCAGTCGGTGGTGCTGCCGCCGCGCAGGCTGGCCGAGCTGAGCGCGCAGGCGGCCTGCCAGTCGCCGTCGTTGGCCGCGTCCTGATAGGTCCGGGCGACGGCGGCCAGGGCGGCCTGGGTGGCCGTGGGGATCGGGGTCGGCATGGGGATGGGCGCGGGGTTCTTGTCGGTGCCGGTCGAGGCACAGCCGGCCGCGGCGAGCAGGGCGGCGGTGAGGGTGAGGGCCCGGGCGGTGTGCTTCATCAGCAGGTGGTCGCCTTCTGCATCCGCGTGCCGTCCTCGCCGGCGGCGCGCTGGTCGTCGCTGAACGGTTCCTCGGTGGCCGGGTACGGCCGTGGGCGAGGTGTCGAGGTACTGCAGCAGCTCGAACGGTGAGACGTCGAACGACACAGTAGCGCTGCCGAGGTGGCGGCGGTGACCGGATCACGTTCGGTCTCCAGGCGCCGCAGAAGCGGATCCGCGACGGTGCCGGCTTCCTCCGGGAACCACCCGAGAAGATAGGCGCAGCGGCTGCGGACCTCCGGATCCGGGTCGTCCAGCAGGGGTATCAGAAGGGGCAGCTGGGCTCGGACCGCGTCGTAGGAGCGCAGTGCGCCCTCGCGGGCGTCGATGGGGTGGCCCGCCGCGCAGTACTCCCGGCCCTCGCGGAGATTCTTCAGCCGGGCCTCGTCCGTCTCCGCGGCGATCTGCTCGTCGTACCAGCGCAGGCTCTCTTCCGGACTGATGGCCGTGGCGTGCCAGGCGGCGGTGTCGATGCCCAGCGGCAGGTCGTAGGTGTCGTGCCAGTCGACGGCCAGCCGCAGCAGCAGCATCAGTGCCTCGGTCCGGGCGCCGGCCGGACCGGCGGCGGCGATCCGCGCAAGGAACGGCACCGCGGACGGGGAGGACGAGTAGCTGCTCCCCTGGTGGCAGATGCTGCCGAAGAGACTTCGAAGGCCCGCTCCCTGGCCTTCCCGTCTTCCCCGCACGCGGCCCGCAGTTCGCCCGGCACGTCCTCGGCGCTCCCGAAGGCGTGCCCCCAGAGCAGCCCAGTCGATGTCGTCCGGCCCAGCCAGCAGGTCGTCAGATCCATTCATGATCCACACACTCGCACGCACCGCCGACACCGAGCCTGGCAGACGAGCGGCCAGCGACGGCCGGGCCGTCAAGATCACCTGTCAATCGGTCAGGACCACCTGTCGGAGGACAGCTGGTTGACCTCTGACAGGCAACCTTGACCGATTGACAGGTGATCTTGACGAGTCAATCGCGTCCGGCAGGAGGTTCTGTGCCCTGGTCCCGAACGAGTACTTCGAGTGCTGCCACGCGGGTCCGCAGTTCCTCCAGCTCTTGGTCCAGGCGCGGCGAGACGAAACCGAACCGGGACTTCCGGGGTGCCCCGGGCAACGGCTCTCCTCCTGGACGGTGGACGAGGCCGAGGTGGGCCACCAGGCGTCTGAACGGCGAAGGAGCAGCAGTGTTGGTCATCAGGGCAAAGTACAAGGAGTCGTTCGGGGCAGCTGCGGCAGGTAGCCGATCAACGTCACCTACGGCATGGCTACGAGTCAAGATCACCTGTCAGCGGCAGTCGCCGAGCGGCTGCTCGCCGTATGGGCGGGCCGAATCCGCTCACCATCTCGCAACGTCGGGACGGACCCTGGGCAGAGCCCAAGGCTCTACTGCGCCCGTGACCAGGTCAGCAAGGAATTGAACGGCTCCGCCGGTGTAGTGCCACCAGGCGGAGCTCCGCGAGGCGACCGTGACCGTCCACTCCTGCGGCCCGGCAGGATTGGTGGCCCACAGGAAGAGGTCGCCCTGGTTCGAGCCGGCCCAGGGAAGCAGCCCGCCCGCAGCGGGGAAGGGCCGGACCGGCACGGTCAGGTCCGCCTCCGAGCACCACTCCTCCACGTCCTCCAGCGTTTCGCGCAGGCCCTGCACCCAAGTCTGCTCGCCACCCCGTTCCGGACCACCGAAACCCAGGAAGTCCCCCAGACCGAAGGTCGGGTAGAACTCGCGAAGAAGCTTGAAGTCCTCCGGCAGGGCAGTGCCCAGACCGGCCTCCACGAGCCGCCAGTCGACGTTCCTGGGCTCTGGTAGACGCAGCGACACCAGGCCCGGAACCGCACTCTCCAACGCGGCGACCGCCTCCGCAGGATCGGCCAGTCGGTGAATCGGAGCCTGCGTACCAGCAAAGTCATCCATGCGAGCAGGGTGTCAGGCCAGCAACCGGCAACCGCACTGCCCCCACCCGCCAGTGGTCGAGATCGCTTGGCAATCGGTCAAGGTCGCCTGTCAGAGGACAGGTGACCCGTCTCAACGAAGTTTGGCGAGTCTCAACGAAGTTTGACCGCCCTTCCGCGGGCTGGCCCGAAATCCCCATGCTCTCCCACCGTGTCATCTGCCGTCCTCGGGCGCGTGCCAGCCCGTAACCGCCGCCTGCCGCGTCATCTGTCGTGGCCGCTCACCTCGACGGACATCAGCTCCGCCCTTGGCGAGACGCCGTCCAACACCCTTCAGCTCAGCTTCGCCGACCTCCGCGGGACGGACGGGGCTCTCCTCAAGGCCAGGTGGGTACCACCGACCGGCTCGAAGTACGGCACCGGCCTGCCTCCCGACTGGTGGTCGAGCGTCTGGATCACCGTCGCCCCTGTCCCGGGCGGCGAGCGGGCCACCACCCGCCAGATCCTGCGCGAGCAGGCACTCCCCGAACTCCGACAGTGGATCGACAACGCCCGCCACGGATCGCAAGCATGGGCGCTGAGCAGGCACAGCATCTCCTGGCAGCTCGTCGGCCAATCCCTCAACCTCAGCCACGACCACCAGCCGTACCGCCCGGTCAAACTTCACTGAGACAACCCGCTACCCGTCAAGGTTCGCTGAGACTTGCCAAACTTCGTTGAGACGGGTCAAAGGTGACCTTGACCGATTGACAGGTGAGTTTGACCGCCTGCTCACACCCGGGCCTGAAGTAGCCAGCCCGGCCAGAGCGATCCGTCCGACCGCAACTCCTCGAATTCCAGAGTCGTGGTGAAACCCAGCTCCTCGTACTCACGCACCATGCGGCCGTCCTCGCCGGCCCAGCAGTGCGTCCGAAGCAACCGTGCACCACGACGGGCGGCCTCGGCTCGGGCATCCGCGACCAGGGCCGCCATGCTGAACTGCCGGAACCTCACCCTGGCCACCAGGAAGTGCAGGTAGAGCTCGGGTTGGTTCCTCGACCGGGGGAACGAACTCCGGGGCCTCATAGGTCAGCACGGAGCCGCCCGTGATGCGGGAAATCAGGTCCCGGCAGATCCGCATCTGCCCGGCCCTGACGTGGCGCAGCACCTGCTTGACGATCGGCGGGGGTTCCTCCCACTCCAGCGTTTCGAGCAGGTTGACGTACTGCACCGGGACCAGCCACGAACTGTGGCCGTGGAACATCGCCAGGAAATCCCGCACCGCGTCAGGACCGCCCTCGGCGACGTCCATGTCGCTCCACTCCGGCCACTCTTTCCGCTCGATCATCGTGCCCTTCCCCGAGAACCAAGCTCCAACTGACCGGTGATCACCCTATGCCCGCGCAGCAACCCCACCGCCGGTCAAGGTCGCTTGTCAGAGGTCACGAAAGCCGGCGGCCGGGTGTCCCAGCCTTGTCCAGGTCCAGACGCAGGACCGCGTGACCTGGGGTTTTAGGGCGGGACCATCCCTGACGAATCGGGCATACCAGACATGCTGGGACAGGGGCGTCTCAGCCTTGTCCCAGGCCGACGGCGGCGCGGTACCCGCCGGTGATGGCCCGGATTGTGCGTCTCGGGTCCGGCGGGCCCCAGCAGCAGCGTAGCGGGCGCGGCCTGGCGGCCCTGCTCTACGGTGCAGGGTGCGGTGGGTCTTCGGGGACGACGGCGGCGATCCGTACAGTCGGCGGCCAGGGCGGGGCGGGGGCGTGCACGACGTTGAGCACGGGCCGGCCTTCGGCCCGGTTGCCCTCGATCCGGGTGGAGTACAGCTCGACCTGCTGGCCGACGAACGCGACCGCATCCGCGCTGCCATGCAGCGCATCCTCACCGGCACCCCGAGCGCTCCAGCGGCGCCCTCACCATCGTCGCCCTCGCCATCGAAGCCGACGTCCCCCGTGGTGCCCTGACCCAGCGCCACCTTGATCTGAAGAACGAGTTCTACGAGCACGTCAGGACCCGCGGCGGAACCCCAGACATCGAGACCCGCCTCCGAAAGAAGATCGTCGACCTCAAGACGGCCATTGCGAACAAGAACGCCGAACTCGCCCAGGCCAGGGCCGATGTCCAGGGCTTCCTCTCCGAGAACACCAGGCTCACCCTGGAGAACCAGGAGATGCGCGACGTGCTCAGCGGCAACGCGACCAATGTCATCCCCCTACGACCCGCACCACACCGCTGACAAGTGCGGGGGGATGATGGCCTGCACAGGTCATGGTGCCGGCGATTTCATATGGGGGATGCGACGGTGATCGAGGTAGAGCGCCACGGGGCATTCAATGTCAACTGTGTTGGGCTGGAACGTCTGCCGTTCCCGTTGAGTTTCAGCCTTCGGGAGGCCGACGGCTCGTGGATGGTCAGCGCGGCGGCCGCCCGCGCCGGAGAGTTGATCGATGTGCTGACCCGCACGGCGAACGACACTGTCGTCGTCGTGAACCTGGCGACGAACAGTTTCCTGAACGAGGACTACCAACAGTGGCGGCCGTCTCTGATCGCCGCGGAGCAAGGGGTCGACTGCACCGTCCACCCGGTCGGGGCATGGGCCTCTGACTCCACCGAGCTCAGCGAGGAGTTCCTGGTGATGCACCGGGACAGCCTGCCCCGATTCCTGAGCAGCGACTGGTCGCCCTACGAGCTGTCGCTGGTCGACGTTCCGGCGGGGGCGACCCCTGAGCAGCTTGATGAGCTCGCTCTGGTCATCGGCACGGCCACTGGCGACGAACCGGTCCTGCCTCGCGTCGATGGCTCGCGTTTCTGGTTCTCCGGGCACGACGACTGCTACCTGGCGATCGAATCGACGGATCCGACCATGCCCGCGTCGGTCCTCGGCCGACTCCTGGCCTTGCTGGCCGGCTCCGCTCTGATCGGTGCCGATGGAGCCTCATCAGTGAGGGTCCCGGAGCTCGACGGTGCCCTGCCGGAGCAGCTGATTCGTGAGAGTCCGCACTGGATCGGAGCCGTCGGGACCGCATCCGGGACCACGGTGACCGTCAAGTTGTCGGCCCTATCGCAGCGGTGGCGTCTCGGCCAGGAACCGCCGGAGCGGGCCGACCATGTGGCGACGCTCGACCTGGACCGCGGCGTGTGGCATCTCGCCCCCGCCGAGTCATAGGGGCAAGGGTGCGCCTTCAGCCTCGCCAGTGACGTCGGGCGACGATACGAAGCACTGGCCGAGTCGGCTCAATGGCTCCCAGGACCTCAAAATCTCAACATGCAGACTTGACAGGGAAGCCCAGGTCGCGCCGTCCACGGCACGGCCGGTGCGCCGACGGGCCGCAAGGGGGGCCGGCCACGGCCCTGACGGCGGATCCGGCGGCGCAGGGCAGGGCAGCGAAGGATGGTCCAGTGCATCCGGGCGCCGGCCAGGGTGCGGTAGCGGAGCGCGCCGCGGCCAACCACCCCGGCCCGGGTCGACCGCAACGACGTCGCGGTTGCCGTCCGGTCTTGGGCCGACGGCAGGACAGACGGCGCACGTACCGGGGTGGGGAGAGTGAGGGGAGGAACGCCGTGGGGCCAGCACCAACCTGCGCTGGCCCCGATGTCGTTCTACGGCTCGGGGTGCGGCGGGTCTTCGGGAACGGCGGCGGCGATCCGCACGGTCGGCGGCCAAGGCGGGGCGGGGGCGTAGGCGTAGGCGTGTACGACGTTGAGCGCGGGCCGGCCTTCGGCCCGGTCGCCCTCGATCCGGGTGGAGTACAGCTCGACCTGCTGGCCGCCCTCGGTGACGGTGCGGATCGGGCGTCCGAGCCGCGGGCGCGTTCGAGTTCGGCGCGCAGCGCCTCAAGGGCATGGTCGGCGCCGAGCTCCTTGGCGCGCTGGGCGGCGCGGTCGGTGACCACGGCGACCGCCGGGTGGTCCGGCTGCCGGTGCTGGTCGATCACTCGGCGCCCTGCCGCGCCAGCAGGTCAGCGACGGCCTCGTCGACGGCGTCGGAGGTCTGCGGGTCGGCGGCGAGCAGCACGAGGCCGCGGTAGGCGGCAACGATTCAGGGCGAGTACTTCTTCTCCCCGCGCCCTTCGGACATCGCGGCCGACCCGGAAGCCTTCCGCCTCTGGAAGTACCACCGCAGATTCACCTGCACCTGGCTCCGACAGACGGACGACCACCCCCACTATCGCGAGCTGAAGGTGCTACTCGACGACCACGCCGACCAACTCGCCACTGCCATCGACGAGTGACGCAAGAAATGCAGCGCAGCTGACCGACCATCAGCTATACCTTCGGACGCATGGCTGACGAGATCTTCGCGCACCCTCGGCTTGCAGCAATCTACGACCCGCTCGATCCAGATCGCAGCGACCTTCATGCCTACCTGGACCTCGCTCAGCAACTCGATGCCAGACGAGTGCTGGACATCGGCTGCGGCACCGGCGTCTTCGCACTTCTGTTGGCCGACCGCGGAATCGAGGTCGTCGGAGTCGATCCCGCCCGCGCGTCCATCGAGGTGGCCAAGAGCAAGCCGCGCAGCGAGCGGGTCCGCTGGATCTGCGGTGACGCAACGACCCTGCCCCCGCTGCAGGTCGACCTCGTCACCATGACCGCGAACGTCGCCCAGGCCATCGTCGCTCCTGACGCGTGGCAGCGCACGCTCAAGGGGGCTTACAAAGCCCTGCGACCCGGCGGGCATCTGGTGTTCGAGACCCGAGACCCGACCAAGCGCGCCTGGGAGACGTGGAACCGCACGGCCTCGCACAGGGTCACGGGGATCCCGGGCGTCGGCGCCGTCGAGAACTGGGTCGAGCTGGTAGAAGTGAGCGGACCCCTGGTGACGTTCCGCTGGCACTACATCTTCGCCACGGACGAGCAGCGCTTCACCTCCGATTCAACCCTGAGGTTCCGGGAACGTCAGGACATCGAGGTGGACCTGAGCGCACAGGGATTCGTACTGCACGAGGTCCGGGACGCACCCGACCGCCCGGGCAAGGAGTTCGTCTTCGTCGCTCAACGGCCCTCCTGATTCTCACGACACCACACGCTCAACTCGCCAACAACCGCTCAACCGCTCAACCGCTCAACCGCTCAACCGCTCAACCGCTCAACCGCCAAGTGAAGCGCTCAGTCACAGTGTGACTGAGCGCTTCACTTGGCGAGTTGAGCGTTGGCCGGGCAGGGCATCGAAGAGGCAGCTTGCTGCCGCTTCGTTCTGTCTCGGGTTCTCGTCCTCACGTACGTTTCCCGCTGGTGTGGTGTCGTCGAGTTCGCGGCGACGCCAGACGGGCGACTGCCTGTCGGGCGGCCTCGCGGTGGTCCGAGCGGGGTGCCGGTACGCGAGGGCCGGCCAGGTCGCGGCCAGTGAGCGACTTGGCTCCGACCGCAGTCCAGTCTGCGCGGCACACCACCGCGACGTGTCCTTCCACGTGGGCCTTGCTGTCTTTCCAATCGTCGGGCGGCGCCATCAGGACACGAAGGTCCTGGTCGTTCAGCCACTCCAGTGCGAGGACCTGGCGGCCAAAATCGTGCTCGATGAGCGACAGGGCGGTCCCAGTCTCCAGGCGGATGAGCAGGAGCTCCCCCTCGAAGAGGTAGCCGCCGTCGTACTCGCCGGATCCCACGGCGAGCAGGGGACGGGTCGGATGGAAGGCCATCGCGTTCACGGGATACTGCGAGCTCAGGAGCCAGCGGCGACGGGCGCGGTCGGTGACATGGAAGACACCGACCGTCTTCGCCTCGTCGTACTCGTGAGCACCGGCCACGGCAACCAGGCTTCGCCGCTTGTCGGCAACGGCCAGGACTGGATCGCCGACCTCGGCGACGGGGTCACCGGAGCCGTCGCGGTCGGCGGGAAGCGGAGTCATGCCGAGGATCTTCGCAAGGATCCGAGCGAAGTGGGTAGCCGAGCCCTCCTTGCTGCCTCCTATGCTCAGCTCGCCAATTCAACGGCTCATTCGCCAACTGAAGCGCTCAGTCACACATTCGGCGACACGAGGGGTGCCGGGGGCGGTCTACAGCTCCAGATCCATCCAGTTGATGCTGTTCAGCTCGACGTCGAGGCCGCGGGCGCGGCCTCCCCGGGCCTGGAAGTAGTGGTCGCGCAGCGCGTCGGCGAGCAGCTTCTCCTGTTCGGCTTCGGTGGCGCCGGTGTCGCGGGCGGCGTAGAGGGCCTGGGCGACGCTGCCGGGCATCCGGAGGTTCTCCAGGAGCCGGTCGCGGGGGTCGTCGGTGGAGCCGCCGGCCGCGCTGAAGCCGGGGTGGCGGCGAGGTGGAGCGTGAAGCCGTTCTTCTCGGCGTCGCGGCGGACCCGGTTCTTCACCCTGGGCTGCCAGGCGGTACGCACGGCCTGCTCGGCCTTGTCCGCGTTCGCCTTGGCCATCGGAATGTCGCCCTTCAGCTCCCCCTCGGCGACGGCCTTGAGCGCGTGCACCCAGCACTGCGCGGTGCGCACCGAGACACCGACCGCCTGGGCCAGCCGGGCGGTGCCCTCTTTGGTGCCTCGGTCGCCGGGCCTGTTCAGGCCTGGGCAGAAGGCGAGGTGGGAAGGCCGGAGGGCCCCGCTCAGTGAGCGGGGCCCTGTCGGTCAGCTCTTGGGGACGCGGAGCTTGTCCCAGCTGCCCTTGCCGGGCCAGCCGTCGGCGTTCGTGCCGGTGTAGCCGAGCTTCTCCTGCCACTTCTTGTAGGAGAGGCGGTCGGACTCGGACCACTGCGGACCGGCCCCGAGCTCGTAGGCGCTGCATCCTTCGGCAATCAGGCGCAGCCCCATGGCCGTCACGATCGGGCTGCGCGGGTTGTTCTGGAACCAGGTGCCGCCGGGGAAGGGCTCGTACTGCAGGGTGCCCTGGCGGGGGACGCGCAGTTGGTCCCAGGTGGTGCGTCCGGGCCAGCCGTCGGCGTTGGTTCCGCTGTAGCCGAGCTTCTCCTGCCAGGCCTGGTAGGAGGCCTGGTCGGTCTGCGACCACTGCGGCCCCGGACCGCTCGTGTACTTGCCACAGCCCTCCGCG
>NZ_JBIBHU010000057.1:0-15600 GCF_042957205.1 Kitasatospora sp. NPDC008115
AGCTTCCGCGGACCCTGAGGCGTCCTGTCCCTACGGATCTCGAAGTCCAATGCATCCCCTGAGCTGGGGTGTTGCAACGACTCCTAGAACCCAAGCAGGTCCGCACGCCCCTCGGTTTTTCGCCACGTGGGCCGTCAGCCGGCCGCCGGAGCGCCGTCCTCGGCCTGACCGTCCAGGACGTCGGCCGCCTCGACCTCCTCGCGGGTGATCCCGAGCAGGTACAGCACGGTGTCCAGGAACGGCACGTTCACGGCGGTGTCGGCGGCCTGCCGCACCACCGGCTTCGCGTTGAACGCCACGCCCAGCCCGGCGGCGTTCAGCATGTCCAGGTCGTTGGCGCCGTCGCCGATCGCCACCGTCTGCTCCAGCGGCACCTTGGCCTGCTCGGCGAACCGGGTCAGCCAGCGCGCCTTGCCCGCCCGGTCGACGATCTCGCCGACCACCCGGCCGGTGAACTTCCCGTCCACCACCTCCAGGGTGTTCGCCGCCGCGAAGTCCAGCCCCAGCTGCTCCACCAGGTGGTCGGTGACCTGGGTGAACCCGCCGGACACCACCGCCACCTGGAAGCCCAGCCGCTGGAGCGTGCGGATCAGGGTGCGGGCGCCCGGGGTGAAGCGCACCTCCGAGCGGACCTTGTCGGTCACCGAGGCGTCCAGCCCGGCCAGCAGCGCCACCCGGGCGTGCAGCGACTCGGCGAAGTCCAGCTCGCCGCGCATCGCCGCCGCCGTCACCTCGGCGACCTCCGCCTCGCAGCCCGCGTGGGCGGCGAACAGCTCGATCACCTCGTCCTGGATCAGCGTCGAGTCGACGTCCATGACGACCAGCCGCTTGGCCCGCCGCTCCAGCCCGGCCGCCACCACCGCGACGTCCACCCGCTGGGTGGCCGCCTCCAGCGCCAGCTCGGCGCGCAGCAGCTCGGTGGCCACGCCCGACACGGCCAGCTCGACGGCGGTCACCGGGTACTTGGCGAGCCGGAAGACGCGGTCGATGTTGCCGCCGGACTCGGTGATCCGGGAGGTGAGCGCGGCGACGGCGGAGGCGGTCAGCGGGTGGCCGAGGACGGTGACGTGCGAGCGGCCCTCGCGGCGCGGCCGGTTGTCGCCGATGCCGGAGATGATCTCGGCCTGGAGCTTCTGGTCCTCGGCCCAGCGGTGCACGAGGGCCCGCAGGCCGCCCTCGGCGCCGGGCGCGGCGGGGGCGGTGACCAGGACGCACAGCGTTATCCGGCCCCGGGTCACCACCTGCTCGATGTCGACGACCTCCAGGCCGTACCCGGCCAGGGTGGCGAAGAGCCCGGTGGTGATACCGGGACGGTCCTTGCCGAACACCTTGACGAGCAGGGTGCGCCCGTCCTCGGTCCGGGGCTGCGGGGCGGTGAGCGGCTCGGCGGCCAAGGGCGATGCGTTCATGGTGCCTCCCACGCTACCCGCAGCCCGGCGCGGCGACGGCACCCGTCCGGGTCGTGGACGGCCTCGGGACGGGCACTCCGACCGCCCCCGGACAGGCCCCCGGCCGACCCGCCGGCCGGCCCCCGGGCCGCCTCCGGGAGCGGCGCGCGGACCTGCGGCGGAGCCGGTCGTACAAGGGCGGTCCGCGAATCGTTGCCGCCTGGTCACAGTCCGCGGGGGCGGCTTTCACCCGCGCCCGGCGGGCTGGAATGATTCCCCCGTCAGATTCACGATCATTTCGCCCCCACCTGACCGGGGCGCACCATCGGGGGAACCGAGAGAGCGGGGCAGACGAGCAGTGCCGCAACTCGTCATCGAGATCAACGGACAGCAGCGGGTCCTGGAACCCGGGCGGTCCTACACCATCGGTCGCAACCCGCAGTCGGACTTCCAGTTCGACGACGCGCGGGTCTCCTGGCAGCACGCCACCATCTCCTTCAACGGGGCCGGCTGGCAGCTGGACGACCACGGGAGCACCAACGGCACCTACACCGGCGGCGCCCGCACGATGCAGGCGCAGCTGTTCCCGGGCGCCGTGGTCAACCTCGGCAACGCCGAGAACGGCCCCCGGCTCGCCTTCTCCGCGCCGGCCGCCCAGCCCGCCGCCCAGGCGCAGGCCTGGCACGAGGCGACCACCAGCCGCAGCCCCGCCCCGCAGCCGCACGCCGCCCAGCCGCCGCAGCAGCAGTGGCAGGCCCCGGCCGCGCAGCAGCCCTACCCGCCGCAGGCGCAGGCCGCCCAGCCGCCGCACCAGCAGCAGTGGCCGCAACAGCAGCACGTCCAGCCGCCGCAGCACGCCCAGCCGCCGCACGCGCAGCCGTTCCCGCAGCAGCAGGGCTTCCCGCAGCCGTCGCCCGCCGAGCACGACGGCGGCCCGCAGCCGACGATCATCCGCAACCTGACCGCCGGCATGAAGACCATCCGGATCGGCCGCGCGCTCGACAACGACATCGTCGTCTCCGACCTCCAGGTCTCCCGCCACCACGCCGAGCTGCGCCAGCTGCCGGACGGCCGCTACGAGATCGTCGACCTCGGCAGCCACAACGGCATCTTCCTCAACGGCCAGCGCGTCGAGCGCCAGCTGATCGGCGCCCAGGACCGGCTGACCGTCGGCCACTCCAGCTTCGTGCTGGTCGGCGACCAGCTCCAGGAGTTCGTCGACACCGGCGCGGTCTCCTTCTCCGCCCGCCACCTGACCGTCGAGGTCGAGCACAAGGGCGGCAAGAAGATCCTGCTCAACGACGTCAGCTTCGGCGTCCCCGAGAAGTCCCTGGTCGCGGTCATCGGTCCGTCCGGCTCCGGCAAGTCGACCCTGCTGCGCGCCCTCACCGGCTACCGCCCGGCCGACCGCGGCGACGTCCTCTACGACGGCCGCAACCTCTACAAGCAGTTCGCCGAGCTGCGCTCGCGGATCGGCCTGGTGCCGCAGTCGGAGATCCTGCACAAGGAGCTGACCGTCCGCACCGGCCTCAAGTACGCGGCCCGGCTGCGCTTCCCCGGCGACACCGAGGCCCGCGAGCGCGAGGCGCGGATCGACGAGGTGCTCTACGAGCTGCGCCTGGACAAGCGCGCCGACAACCGGATCACCGCGCTCTCCGGCGGCCAGCAGAAGCGCGTCTCGGTCGCCCTGGAACTGCTCACCAAGCCCTCGCTGATCTTCCTGGACGAGCCCACCTCGGGCCTCGACCCGGGCATGGACCGCGAGGTCATGCAGATGCTGCGCGGCCTCGCCGACGACGGCCGCACCATCCTGGTCGTCACCCACTCGGTGGCCGAACTCGCGCTCTGCGACCGGCTGCTGGTGATGGCGCCGGGCGGCTCGGTGGCGTACTTCGGCCCGCCGGACGAGGCCCTGCACTTCTTCGGGTACGAGACCTGGGCCGACATCTTCCAGGCCTTCGAGAACTACCCGGACCACGACTGGGCCGGCCGCTACCGGGGCTCGGTGCACTACCAGCAGTACTCGGCCGACGTGGACTCCGGCGCCGTGCAGCCGGTGCAGTCCGCGCAGATCGTGCAGGAGGCCGTCCGCCCGCCGAAGCCGCAGAGCTGGGGCTCGCAGCTGTGGACGCTGATCCGCCGCTACGTCTCGGTGCTCGCCTCCGACCGCGGCTTCCTGGCACTGTCGATCCTGCTGCCGGCGGTGCTCGGCGCGGTCAGCGTGCTGATCCCGAACGAGGCCGGCCTGGCCCCCAACCCCAAGAGCCAGATGGGGCTGAACAGCGGGGCCGCGACGATCATGCTGATCCTGGCGATCGGCGCCTGCTTCTCCGGGGCGGCCAACTCGGTCCGCGAGCTGATCAAGGAACGGGCGATCTACGAACGCGAACGGGCCACCGGGCTCTCCCGCTCGGCGTACATGATGTCCAAGATCATCGTGCTGGGCTTCTTCAGCGTGATCCAGGGCGCGATCATCTCCGCCGTCGGCTTCCTGCCGCGCAAGCTGCCCACCGACGGCCTGGTCGTCAAGAGCCTGCCGATCCTGGAGATGAGCCTCGGCCTGATCCTGCTCAGCTTCGCCTCGATGATGTTCGGCCTGGCGATCTCCGCGCTGGTCAAGACCGCCGAGAAGACCATGCCGCTGCTGGTGATGTTCGCGATCATCCAGGTCGTCTTCACCGGCTGCCTCTTCCAGGTCTTCTCCAAGCCCGGCCTGGAGCAGTTCGCCTGGCTGATGCCGGCCCGCTGGGGCACCGGCATGGTCGCCACCACGCTGGACCTCTCGCACCTGCTCGGCCCCTGGAACAAGGACTTCCAGAACCCCGAGTACGACGCGATCTGGGGCCACAACGCCGGCCAGTTCTGGTTCGACGCCGGAATCCTGATCGTGATGTCGGTCCTCATCGGCATCGTGGTGACCCGCCTCCAGCGCCGCCACGAGCCCGAGGTCATGCAGAAGGGCTGACCGCCCGCCGCACCGCCCGCGGGGGCGGCCCACCCCACCCGGGGAGGGCCGCCCCCGCGGCGTTTCCCGGGTGGGGTGGCCTAGGACCGCGGACCTGGGCCGTGCCGGGCCCGGGACGGACGCGCCGGCCACGCGCACGGCGGTAGGTTGGCGTCATGCCCACCGTGCCAAGCGACCACCGGCACGCCGGATCGCCGCCCGTCGACCGGATCCCGGTCGGCCCGCCGCCCGACGGCGCCCTGCCCGCCTGCGAACCCTGCCTCGCGGGCATCGAGGCCGTCAGCCAGGCCCTGCTCGCGATGAGCCGCCACCTGGAGGTCCGCGAGGTCCTGCGCCGGATCACCGCCTCCGCCCGCCGTCTGCTCGGCGCCGAGTACGCCGCCCTCGGCGTCCCCGACGACCACGGCGGCTTCGCCCAGTTCGTCGTCGACGGCGTCACCGACGAGCAGTGGAAGGCCATCGGCCCGCTGCCCCGCCAGCACGGCGTGCTCGCCGAGATGTTCCACGAGAGCGGCCCGGTCCGGCTCGACGACGTTCGCGACGCCCCCGCCTTCGGCGGCTGGCCCGACGCCCACCCCGAACTCGGCGCCTTCCTCGGCATGCCGATCGTCGACCCCGACCACGCCGAGGACGAACCCGCCGCGCTCGGCGTCATCTACCTCGCCAACAAGCACGGCGGCGGCGGATTCACCGACCACGACGAGGAACTCCTGCGGATACTCGCCGCCCACGCGGCGCTCGCCCTCTCCAATGCCCGCCTCTACGAGCGCAGCCGCGAACTGACCCTGGCCGGCGAACGCGCCCGGATCGCCCACGACCTGCACGACGCCGTCTCGCAGAAGCTCTTCTCGCTGCGCCTCACCGCCAAGGCCGCCGCCAAGCTCGTCGACCGCGACCCGGCCCGCGCCCGCGAGGAACTCGCCGAGGTCGCCCGGCTCGCCGCCGAGGCCGCCGACGAACTGCGCGCCGTCGTCGTCGAACTGCGCCCCGCCGCCCTGGAGGAGGACGGCCTGAGCGCCACCCTCGCCTCCCAGGTGCAGGTCCTCGACCGCGCCCACGCCGCCGACATCGCCTACGCCGCCGACCGGGTCCGCGCCCTGCCGCAGGCCCAGGAGGCCGCCATGCTGAGGGTCGCCCAGGAGGCCCTGCACAACGCGCTGCGCCACTCCGGGGCCCGCCGGGTCACCGTCACCCTGGCGGGCACGCCCGCCCGCGGCGCCGTGCTGCGGATCAGCGACAACGGCCGGGGCTTCGACCCCGAGTCGGTCCGCCGGGCCGGCCGCCACCTCGGCCTGGCCTCGATGCGCGACCGCGCCGCCGCCGTCGGCGGCCGGCTCACCCTGGACTCCGCCCCCGGAAAGGGCACGGTCGTCGAGATGGAGGTCCCCGGTGCCTGACACCGCGCCCGCGATCCGCGTCCTGCTGGTCGACGACCACCAGGTGGTCCGCCGCGGCCTGCGCACCTTCCTGGAGGTGCAGGACGACATCGAGGTGGTCGGCGAGGCCGCCGACGGCGCCGAGGGCGTCGACCGGGCCCGCGCCCTCGACCCCGACGTGGTGCTGATGGACCTCAAGATGCCCGGCGTCGACGGCATCGAGGCGCTGCGCACGCTCAAGGAGGAGGGCAGCCGGGCCCGGATCCTGATCGTCACCAGCTTCACCGAGCACCGCACCATGGTCCCCGCACTGCGGGCCGGCGCCGCCGGGTACGTCTACAAGGACGTCGACCCCGAGGCGCTGGCCGGCGCGATCCGCTCGGTCCACGCCGGCCACGTGCTGCTCCAGCCCGAACTCGCCGAGGCGCTGCTCGCCGACGACGGCCCGCGCCCCCCGCAGGGCCGCGGCGGCACCCTGACCGAGCGCGAGCGCGAGGTGCTCGGCCACATCTCCGACGGCCGGTCCAACCGGGAGATCGCCCGCAGCCTCCACCTGTCCGAGAAGACGGTGAAGACGCACGTCTCCAACATCCTCATGAAGCTGGACCTCGCCGACCGCACCCAGGCCGCCCTCTGGGCCGTCCGCCACGGCGAGACCCGCTAGCGGCTACCCCTTCTCGTCCACCAACGCGTTGTACGCCGCCACCTGGGCCCGGCGGGCGGTGCGCCACAGCGGCGCCAGCGCCTCCTGCCGGGCCGCGATCTCCGAGGCGCTCACCGCCGCGCCGTGGCCGCCCGAGGCGATCGACAGCAGCGCCGCCACCTGCCGCGCCGACTCCAGCACCCGCACCGCCCGCGGCGGGTAGCCCGGCGCGAGCAGCTCGTCGTGGCCGCGCCGCCGGTACGCCTCCAGCGCCCGCAGCGCCTCGGGCCCGGCCCCGGCCACGTCCAGCCGCGTCAGCAGCGCGGTCGCCCGGCGCAGCCCGTCCGCGAGCTCGAACTCGGCCTCGTGCAGCGACGGCACATCGGCCGGCGGCGCGTCGTTCACCTCGGAGCAGCGCCACAGCACGATCGCCGACCGGTCCCCGGCCGGGCCGAACACCTCCACCTCGGGCACCAGCCCCAGCGGCACCCCGACCGCCAGCACCGCCTCGCCGGCCGCCATCGCCCGCTCGTTGAACGGCGCCGGCCCGGTCAGCCCCAGCGGGTGCCCGGCCGACGGCAGTGCCAGCCGCAGGCCCTTCACACCCAGCACCCGCAGCCGCCCCAGCGCCCAGGTGAGCCCGTGCCGCTCGTCCGGACCGTCCCCGGGAAGACCGGTCACCCGGTGGCTCTCGTCGGCCCCCAGGACCGCCGCGGCGGCGTTGTCGGGCGGCACCAGACCGGCCAGCAGGGCGTTGCCCCAGGCGGCCAGCCGCCCCGAACGGGGCTCTTCGTACGGATTGTCGGCAGGTGTGGCGAGCATCCGGCCAGCCTACGGAATCGGCGGCCATCCGCGTGGCGTAGGTTTGCCCATGCGTGTGCGGCGCACCCACTCCGTGCCCACCGGCCGCCGGAGTAGGCCGCCCGCCCGCACCGACGGCCGAGATATCTGTTTTTTGGGGAAGGCGTAGGCATGAGCGACGTGCTGGAGCTGGTGGACGTTTCCGTGGTCCGGGAGGGGCGCGCGCTGGTCGACCAGGTCTCGTGGTCCATCTCCGAGGGAGAGCGCTGGGTCATCCTCGGCCCGAACGGCGCCGGCAAGACCACCCTGCTGCAGATCGCCTCCTCGTACCTCTTCCCGACCGCCGGCAAGGTCACCGTCCTCGGCGAGAAGCTCGGCGAGGTCGACGTCTTCGAGCTGCGCTCGCGGATCGGTCTGGCCGGCGCCGCGATGTTCGACAAGCTGCCCGCCGAGCAGACCGTGCTCCAGACGGTGCTCACCGCCGCGTACGGCATGACCGTCACCTGGCAGGAGACCTACGAGCAGTCCGACGAGTCCCGCGCGCTCGCCCTGCTCGACCGCCTCGGCATGGCCGGCCTGACCGACCGCCGCTTCGGCACCCTCTCCGAGGGCGAGCGCAAGCGCACCCTGATCGCCCGCGCGCTGATGACCGACCCCGAGTTGCTGCTGCTCGACGAGCCGGCCGCCGGCCTGGACCTCGGCGGCCGCGAGGACCTGGTGCGCCGCCTCGGCGCCCTGGCCCAGGACGAGTTCGCGCCGGCCATGGCGATGGTCACCCACCACGTCGAGGAGATCGCCCCCGGCTTCACCCACGTCCTGATGATCCGTCAGGGCAAGGTGCTGGCCGCCGGCCCGATCGACACCGAGCTGACGGCCCGCAACCTCTCCAAGTGCTTCGGCCTGCCGCTGACCCTGGAGCGCCACGGCGACCGCTGGTCCGCCCAGGGCCTGCCGCTGGGCTGACCCCGCATCGGCTCCGGACGGACCCGGCGGGACCCCTGCCGGGGCGCCCGCGCGGGCCCGCCGGACCTCCGCCGAACCCGTCGAACCGGAACCGGTCGCACGTGCGACCGGTTTCCGCCCCTCCACCTGCGGGAACTGACCGCCTCGAAGGCCCTTCCCTCCCTAGGATGGACACGTGGACAGCTGGATCTGGTGGCTTCTGGTCGCCGTCGGCCTCGGCATACCGTTGGTGATCACGGCGATGCCGGAACTCGCCATGTTCGCGGTCGGCGCGCTCGTCGCGGCCGGCGTCGCGGGACTGGGCGCCGACCCGGTCTGGCAGGTCCTGACCTTCGTCGCGGCCTCGGTCGCGCAACTGGTCGCCGTCCGCCCGATCGCCTACCGGGCACTGCGGAAGGGCCCGCAGATCAAGATGGGCATCGAGGCGCTCAAGGGCGCCACCGCGGTCGTCGCGGAAAGGGTCGACGCGGAGGGCGGCCGGATCAAGCTCAACGGCGAGATCTGGTCGGCCCGCGCGCTCCACCCCGAGCAGGTGTACCAGCCGGGGGAGCAGGTCGACGTCGTCGAAATCCAGGGCGCGACCGCCCTGGTCGTCTAGGGGAGAGTCCGTGGAACCCGTCCTTATCGTCCTGGTCGTCCTGGTCGTGGTGGCCTTCATCGCGCTGATCAAGACGATTCAGGTCATCCCACAGGCCAGCGCCGCGATCGTGGAGCGCTTCGGCCGCTACACCCGGACGCTCAACGCCGGCCTGAACATCGTCGTCCCGTTCATCGACCGCGTCCGCAACCGGATCGACCTGCGCGAGCAGGTCGTGCCGTTCCCGCCGCAGCCGGTGATCACCCAGGACAACCTGGTCGTCAACATCGACACGGTCATCTACTACCAGGTCACCGACGCCCGGGCGGCCACCTACGAGGTCGCCAGCTACATCCAGGCGATCGAGCAGCTCACCGTCACCACGCTGCGCAACATCATCGGCTCGATGGACCTCGAATCCACTCTCACCTCCCGCGAGGTCATCAACGCCGGTCTGCGCGGGGTGCTCGACGAGGCCACCGGCAAGTGGGGCATCCGGGTCAACCGCGTCGAGCTGAAGGCGATCGAGCCGCCGACCTCCATCCAGGACTCGATGGAGAAGCAGATGCGCGCCGAGCGGGACAAGCGCGCCGCGATCCTCACCGCCGAGGGCAACCGGCAGTCCCAGATCCTGCGCGCCGAGGGCGAGAAGCAGGCCGAGGTCCTCAAGGCCGAGGGTGAGGCCCAGGCCGCGGTGCTGCGCGCCGACGGTGAGGCCGCCGCGATCCGGACCGTCTTCGAGGCGATCCACCAGGGCGACGCCGACCAGAAGCTGCTCGCCTACCAGTACCTGCAGACCCTGCCCGAGCTGGCCAAGGGCGACGCCAACAAGCTCTGGATCATCCCCAGCGAGGTCGGCGACGCGCTCAAGGGCCTCGGCGGCGCGTTCACCGGCCTGACCGGCAACGGCGGCGGTGCCAACGGCAGCGCGATGGCCGCCCCCAGCGCCGCCCCCGCCGCCCCGCCGGCCTCCACCCAGGTCCCGATCGACCCGGCCGCCGGCCCGCGCCCGCTGGACACCGACACCAAGGGGTCCGCGCGGCCCCGGATCGACCCGCTGCGCGAGTACCGCAAGAGCGACCCGGAGTGACCGGACCGGCGCTCCGCCGAGGGCCCGCCCCCGTACCGCACGGGGCCGGGCCCTCGGGCGTACCGGCCCCGGTTGTGTCGTACGTCCCGAATGGCGGGCGCCCCTGGAACCCCCGCCGGTCCGTCCGGCATGATCACCGCGACAGGACCCCAACGGGAGGTGGCTCATGACGGTCTGGGAGGCGGTCGCCGTCCTGGCGGCAGGCGTCGGCGCCGGAATGATCAATGTGATCGTCGGATCCGGCACCCTCATCACCTTCCCGGTGCTGCTGGCCGTCGGCCTCCCGCCGGTCACCGCCAACGTCTCCAACTCCTTCGGCCTGGTGCCCGGCTCGCTCAGCGGAGTGATCGGCTACCGCCGCGAACTGGCCGGACAGCGCGCCCGGCTCCTCCGGTTCGGCACCGCCTCACTGCTCGGCGGCGTCCTCGGCGCCTACCTGCTGATCGAGCTGCCCAGCGCCGCCTTCGACGCCGTCGTCCCGGTGCTGATCCTGCTCGCCCTCGTCCTGGTGGTGCTGCAACCCCGGGTCGCCCGGGCCGTCGCCGCCCGCCGCCGCCCCGACGGCGATCCGCACGGCGGGGTGCTGCTGCTCGCCGGCATCTTCCTCACCGGCGTCTACGGCGGCTACTTCGGCGCCGCCCAAGGCGTGCTGCTGCTGGCCCTGATGGGCATGCTGCTCCAGGAGGACCTGCAGCGGATCAACGGGGTCAAGAACGCCCTCGCGATGATCGTCAACAGCGTCGCCGCGCTGTTCTTCCTCTTCACCTCGACGGTGAACTGGGCCGCCGCCGGCCTCATCGCGATCGGCTCGCTGGTCGGCGGGGTGATCGGCGCCCGGGTCGGCCGCAGAATGCCGCCGCAGGCGCTGCGAGCCGTCATCGTGGTCGTCGGCCTGGCCGCCGTGGTCAAGCTGCTCACCGACTGAGGACCCGCTTCGAGGTGTCGCGGGCGCCCGACGGCCCGGCCTCTATATCGTCCTACCCGTGCGCGTTCGGCGCGCACGGTCCACGCACACGTTCCGCGTGGACCGACAGCGACCGGCGACAGGAGTGGGCCGATGAGCCGCGAACGGCTGACCGAGGACGAGATCACCGCCGGGCTGGCCGGCCTGCCGCACTGGACGCGCGAGGGCGACACCATCGTCCGCACCGCCGACGCCCCGGACTTCCCCGCCGGAATCCGGGTGGTCGTCGCCGTCGCCGCGGCCGCCGAGGCGATGGACCACCACCCCGACATCGACATCCGCTGGCGCACCCTGCGCTTCGCCCTCTCCACCCACAGCGCCGGCGGCCTCACCGCCCTCGACCTCGGCCTCGCCGCCCGGATCGACGAGGCCCTGGCCGCCGAGTCCGCCGGCTGACGCCCCGCGGAACCGTCCCCTCCGGGCCGCTCCGGGCGCCGTGAGATGCTGGCTGCCGCAGCGAAGGCGGCCGGGAGGGGCGGAACGGATGACGCAGGGACCCCTCGGCGACGGCCACGCCCAGCCCTGGTACCCGCAGCAGCCGGCCTGGCCGGGCGAACAGGGCGAGCAGGGCCAGGACGTCCCCTACCTCCCGTACGACCCGTACAACCCCTACGGCCAGGTGCCGCAGCAGCCCGACGCCTACGTCCCGGACGCCTACGGCTACGACGGGCAGCACCAGCACCAGCAGCAGTCGTACGACCAGCAGCAGTACGCGCCGTACGTCGTCGTCCCGCAGCAGCCGGCGGGGGAGGAGCTGTACCTGCCCGCCGGTGCCGAGTACACCGACGACGGCTATGTGCACCTGGAGCCGGAACCCGAACCGGAGCCCGACCCCGCAGCCGCAGCCGCGCCGGCGGCCACCGTACCGGCCCCCTCCCGGCGCGCCGCCCGCGCCGCCCGGCCCGGCCTCGCCGGGCGGGCCCGCGCCGCCGCGGACGCGGTCGTCGCGGCCGAGCACACCCCCGGTCGGCGCGCCCTGTTGATCCGCAGCGGCGCCGGGCTCGCCGCGCTCGCCGTCCTGGTCGCGGCCGGCCTGATGGTGAGCGCCCAGGACGGCGGCGACTCCGCCGACAACGCCCCCGGCGGCGATCCCGGCTTCGCCGCCGCCCACACCCGGGCCTGGGCCGCCCCGGCCGACGCCGGCCGGCCCGGCGGCGACGACACCCTCGTCGGCGGCTGGCTGCTCGACGGCGCGGTGGTGCGCGCCGACGCCTCCGGCGTACGCGCGTACGGCGCGACGGACGGCAAGCCCGTCTGGGCGGTGGAGCCGCCCGCCGCCGGCGCCGTCCCGTGCGGCCTGTCGCCGACCGTCAACCGGGCCGGCCTCGGCGCCGTGCTGTTCCGGCCCCAGGCCGACCCGAAGAGCCCCTGCTCACTGGTCACCGCCGTCGACACCAAGGACGGCCGGACGGCCTGGAGCAAGCCGCTCACCGACGCCAAGGGCGCCTACGGCGCGCGCGTCGGCGTCACCGACGACAAGGTGATCGCGATCGGCGACAGCCACGCCGTCGCCTGGCAGTCCACCGACGGCGCGGACGTCTGGCAGTACACCGGCCAGGGCAAGTTCTGCACCCTCTCCGGCGGCGTCGCCGGCACGACCGTCCTGGTCGCCAGCACCTGCGCCGACTCCACCCCCGTCGACCAGGCCGTCGCGCTGAACACCGCCGACGGCAAGGTGACCTGGTGGCGCGGCCTCGACAACCGGCCGAAGACGGCGACCGTGCTCTCCGCCGAGCCGCCCGTCCTGCTCACCACCGGAGAGAAGCCCGAGGACGACCGGGTGTTCGCCTGGGGCCCGGCCGGCGACCCCGCCACCGGGATCCCGGTCGCCGACGCCGACGGCCGGCTGGACGTCGCCCATGGATCGTTCTCGGCCACCCCCGGCGTCTTCTTCCACGACCGCACGATGGTCACCACGATCACCCCCGCCGCCTCGGCGAACGGCGCCGGCGGGCCGGTCGCGGTGGTCGGCTACGACCTGGACACCGGCAAGCAGCGCTGGCGGACCACCGCCCGGGAGAAGGGCGCGGCCCGGGCCGTCGCCGTGGACGGCGGCGCGCTGGTGGTCGCCGTCGACGAACGCCTCGACCAGCCGGCGCACCTCAGCCGCTTCGCCCTGGACGGCGGGCAGGAGACGGTCGGCGGCGGCTTCCCGCCCGGCACCGGCTCGCTGCTGGTCTCCGGCCGCGTCCTGATCGGCGGCGGCCGGGTCGTCGCCGTCCCCGAGCACTCGACGAACTTCGGCACGGCGACGGCCTTCCAGGCCAAGGAATGACCGCGCGCCGGGCCGGGGACCGACCCCCCGTCGGCCCCCGGCCCGGCTCCCCCTGATTCCCCCCCCTGATTCCCCCCTGGCCCCCGGACCGCGGACTCGTGCGCCGGCTCAGGCGGCCGACGGCGCGGGCGTACCGACGCCCTGGGCCGGCAGCCAGTCGGCCAGCTCCCGGAGGTCCGAGACCCGCAGCCCCAGCGCCATCATCAGCGTGGCCTGCGGCGTCGGGACGAACGGCTTGCGGAGCAGCTTCATCCCCGCCTGCTCCGGCGTCCGGTCCGCCTTGCGCTGGTTGTCCTCCGCGCAGGCGGCCACCGTGTTCAGCCAACTGTCCCCGCCACCGCGAGACCTGGGCTGAAGGTGGTCCACCGTGGTGGCCCGCCGCCCGCAGTAGGCGCACAGGTGCTGGTCCCGGACGAGCACCCCGCGGCGGGACCACGGAGCCTGTTGTCGGAACGGCACCCGTACGTAGCGCTGGAGTCTGATCACCCGCGGCACCGGTACGCTCACCCCGGTTCCGCGCATGGTGCGCAGGGGGTGCGCCTGCTCGACCACGGCCTTGTCCTGGAGCACCAGGACCACGGCACGCTGGAGCGACACCGTCGTCAACGGCTCGTAGCTTGCGTTCAGAACCAGCGTGCTGCGCACCTCGGCCACCCTTCCGCGGGCGTGCCACGGCGGCACGACCGTCCTCACACACGTCACTGCCGCCGCGCGGCGGTGGGACCACTGTGAAGGGGCTCCCGGTTGTCGAACAACGGAATTTCCGGTGTCACGGAGGGGCATGCCCACGTCGGAACACGGGCCGGTGCGGCGCGTCCGCGCCAATGCGGCGAAAACTCGCTGGCCCCGACCGCGTAGGCTCTACAACGCTGGAGTCGTCCCGCACCGGGGCCCGACCGAACCGGGCCCGCACCGGGTGGGGACGCCCGACCGAAGGAGAAGCGTGACCGTGACGGACATCGTCGACGAGCTGCGGTGGCGTGGGCTGATCGCCCTGTCCACCGACGAGGACGCACTGCGCAAGGCGTTCGCGGACGGCCCGGTCACGTTCTATTGCGGTTTCGACCCGACGGCCCCCAGCGTGCACCTCGGCAACCTGGTCCAGATCCTCACCATGCGCCGCATCCAGCAGGCGGGGAACCTCCCGCTCGGCCTGGTCGGCGGCGCCACCGGTCTGATCGGCGACCCGAAGCCCACCGCCGAGCGTGTGCTCAACGACCCCGAGACGGTGGCCGGCTGGGTGGAGCGCCTGCGCGGGCAGATCTCGCGGTTCCTGGACTTCGAGGGCCCGTACGCGGCGCGCATGGTCAACAACCTGGACTGGACCTCCGGGATGTCCGCGATCAGCCTGCTGCGCGACGTCGGCAAGTACTTCCGGGTCAACAACATGATCGCCAAGGAGGCCGTCGCCCGACGGCTCAACTCCGACGCGGGCATCAGCTACACCGAGTTCAGCTACCAGATCCTCCAGGGCATGGACTACCTGGAGCTGAACCGCCGCTACGGCTGCACCCTGCAGACCGGCGGCAGCGACCAGTGGGGCAACCTCACCGCCGGTGCGGACCTCATCCGCAAGGCCGACGGCAAGTCGGTGCACGCGCTGGCCACGCCGCTGATCGTCAAGGCCGACGGCACCAAGTTCGGCAAGACGGAGTCCGGCACGGTCTGGCTCGACCCCGAGCTGACCACCCCGTACGCCTTCTACCAGTTCTGGCTGAACGCGGACGACCGGGACATCCCCAACTTCCTGCGGATCTTCAGCTTCCGCTCGAAGGAGGAGATCGAGGAACTGGAGCGCGAGACCACCGAGCGCCCGGCCGCCCGCCTCGCCCAGCGCGCCCTCGCCGAGGAGCTGACCACCCTGGTACACGGCGCCGACCAGTACGAGCGCGCGGTCGCCGCCTCCAAGGCGCTGTTCGGCCAGGGCGACCTCGCCGACCTGGAGGCCCCGACCCTGGCCGCCGCGCTCGCCGAGGTCCCGAAGGCCGCGGTCACCGAGCTGCAGTCGGTCGTCGACCTGCTGGTCGCCGTCGGTCTCTCCCCGAGCCGTTCGGCCGCCCGCCGGACGATCAAGGAGGGCGGCGCCTACCTCAACAACGCCAAGGTGACGGACGAGGAGGCGGTGCCGGCCGAGGCCGACCTGCTGCACGGTCGCTGGCTGGTCCTGCGCCGCGGCAAGCGGAACCTGGCCGCGGCCGAGCTGACCAAGTGATCGAACCGGCCGTGATGGCCGGAACGCGAGGCCGCTGACCTGCGGCTTTACCCATCAGGGGCAGGATCCAGCCGGATCCTGCCCCTGATGTTTGACGATGTCCTCCAGGTGGCCTAGTGTTGAACGAGTCGCTGAAGCGGCCACCCACTCAGCGCGTCACTGCGCAGAGCATGAATTTCGAGTGACACTCGGAATGCGCTAATGTGGAGGGCGTTGCGGAAAGCGACCCCGGCCAGTTCGGGGAAATCGGATGAATGAAACTCCGGAAAACGGAGCGGAAAACGTCTGATAAGCTGGAAACACGAAAGAACGAAGCGCCCGGAGGGCCGGTGTGAAAGCCGCCTGA
>NZ_JBIBHU010000058.1:0-14300 GCF_042957205.1 Kitasatospora sp. NPDC008115
AGGTGACCAGGACGACAAGAGCCCGGTGAACCGAGAGGTTCACGCCGGGATCTGTGGGAGCCCCGGGGTGAGATTCCCCGGGGCCACCCGACCAAGCGATCTTGACCACCAGTAGGTTCCTGCCACCTGATCTTGACCGGGGTGGGGGAAGCGGTGGGGGTTGCTGCGCGGGCGTACGGCGGTGCCGTGCTGTCGGAGTTCGAGCTGGGCTTCGTCGAGGCGGGTGAGCGTCGTCGGCTTGCTCTGGGGCAGGGGTGGAACCGGTCGTTCGAGGCGGCGGAGCCGGTGCGGAAGTTCAGCTGGGCCAAGGGGAACCAGGGCTTCGCGGGCTTGTACTTCTCGGCGACGGTCGGCGTCCACGTGGGCTACGAGTCGTGGCTGGAGCGCGACCGGCTGATCCTGCTGGACCGCGAGCCGGCGGTGGTCGGGATAGCCTCGCAGCCGTTCTGGCTGCACTGGCACGACGGCCGACGTCTTCGTCGGCACGCGCCGGACTACTTCGTGCGGCTGGCCGACGGACGGGGCCGGGTCGTGGATGTCCGGGCCGGCGATCGGATCGACCAGGTCGCGGCCGAGGCGTTCGAGGCGACGGAGCGGGCCTGCGCCGCGGCGGGCTGGGAGTTCGTCCGCGTCGGCGAGCCGGATCCGGTGCTGATGGAGAACATGCGCTGGCTCTCGCGCTACCGCCGGCGCCGTTGCCTGCGCCGGGAGGTCGCCGAGCGGCTGCTGGAGGTGTTCGACGGGCCGGGGCCGCTGCGGGCCGGGGCGGCGGAGGCGGGCGATCCGCTGTTGGTGCTGCCGGTGCTGTTCCACCTGCTGTGGTCGGGCCGCCTGGTCGCCGACTTGGAGGGCGAGCTGCTGTCGTCCGCCAGCCTGGTTCGAGCGAGGGGAAGTGCGCGGTGAGTTCTCTGCAGCGGCCGGCCGGGATCGCGGTCGGCGCCTGGGTGCGCTTCGCGGGCGAGGTCCGGGCGGTGGTCGGGGTGAGCGCGGGGGCGGTGCTGCTGACGGACGCCGGCGGCGGGCCGCGGAGCGTGTCGGTGGCGGAGCTGACCGGCGGGGCGGACTTCGCCGTGATCGACGTTCCGGTCCGGATGCCGCTGCCGGCCCAGTCCCTGCTGGAGACCTTCCCGCCTGGGGCGGTCGAGCGGGCGCTGTGGTGGGAGGGGCACATCCTCGAGGTCCTGCACGGCCGCCGACCGGAGGCCGATCCGGATGCGCCGCCGCGGGAGGGGTTCGGCCCGGGAAGCTCGGTGACGTCCCGTCAGCGGGCCAAGGCGGCTGAGCTGACGGCGGCCGGCCACGAGGTGTCCGCCAGTACGGTCGGCAACTTGCGGCGCAAGTACAAGGCCGACGGGGTGCTCGGGCTGGTCGACCAGCGACTGGCACCGAAGCCGCCGGGGTTCGGCGCGGTGGACGGGCGGGTGGTCGCGGCGATGCGGGCGGCGATCGGCGAGGCGGTGGACGCCTCCACCCGCAACGGCGCCTACCTGATCTGGCGGACCGGGGAGATCCTGCGCCAGGACGCGGAGGCCGACGATGTCGTGCTGCCGTCCGAGCGCACGCTCTACCGGCTGCTGGCCAAGCTGACGAAGGGCACCCACACCTTCGGCACCGCGGTGAACCGGCGCTCCAAGGCCCACGGCGCGAAGGCCCCGTTCGGCGAGCTGCCGGCCTTCGCGCCGGGCGAGGTGATGCAGATCGACTCGACACCGGTGGACGTGCTGGTCCTGCTGGACGACGGCGTCCCGGGCCGGGTCGAGCTGACCGCGATGATCGACGTCGCGACGCGGACGCTGACCGCCGCGGTGCTGCGGCCGACCACGAAGTCGGTCGACGCGAGCGTGCTGCTGGCCCGCACCGTCACCCCGGAGCTGATGCGCCCGGGCTGGGCGGAGGCCCTGCGGATGTCGCGCTCGGTGCTGCCGCACCGCCGGCTGCTGAGCCTGGACGAGCGCCTGGAGCACGCGGCCGCGCGGCCGGTGATCGTCCCGGAGATGATCGTCTGCGACAACGAGAACGTCTTCATCTCCCGGAACTTCAAGTCGTCCTGCCGATTCCTGGAGATCGACTTCCAGCCCGCGCACAAGGGCTCTGGCTTCGAGAAGGGCCACATCGAGAAGATGCTGGCCTCGATCGCCAGCCTGTTCGTCCAGTTCCTGCCCGGCCACCTGGGCCGCAGCACCGACCACCGCGCACGGCACCCGGAGCGCGAACGGCTCTGGTCGCTGCTGGAGCTCCAGGAACTCCTGGACGAGTGGATCGTCGCCAAGTGGCAGAACCGGCCGCACGACGGCCTGCGCGACCCCGCCCACCCGGGGCGGAAGTTCACCCCGAACGAGAAGTACGCGGCACTGGTCGAATCCTGCGGCTACGTCCCGGTCGCGCTGAGCGGCGACGACTACGTCGAGCTCCTGCCCGCGGAGTGGCGGGTGGTCAACGACTACGGCATCAGGATTAAGAACCGGACCTACGACAGCGCGGACCTGGGCCCACTTCGCCGGCAGGACTCCGGGATCGCCTCCAAGCGGGGGCTCTGGGAGATCCACCACGACCCCTACGACGTCTCCCGGATCTGGGTGCGCGACCACCGTAGCGAGCACGGCTCCTGGATCCAGGCAACCTGGAAGCACCTGCACCGCGCACCGGTCCCCTTCGGCGACATGGCCTGGGACCACGTCAGCCACCAGCTGCCCGAAGCCACCGAGGCGGAGATCGCCGACGCGGTCGCGGCCCTGCTGACCCGCGCGCACGCCGGCCCGGCCAGCGAGTCCGGGCCCAAGCCGTCCAAGCGCGACCTCCGCGTCGCCGCCCGGACCAAGGCCGTCGGACCGGCAGCCCCGATCCCCGAGCAGACCGCCGAACCCGCAGAGGAACCCGCGGTCGAGCCGGAGACGGCACGGGCCGAGCAGAGGCGCGCGGACGTGATCCCGCTCGGCCTGTTCGACCCGCTCGAAGACCCCTGGAGACGCCGATGACGACGCCGGACGCCGACGAGACCGGGCAACAGCTGACGACCAAGGACGGCTGGCGCCGGTTCGTGGCCGGCCAGCCGAAGGCGCCCTACATCCCGTCCCCCTCGCCGAAGGCGTATGCCAAGCTGCCGAAGGAGACCCGCCAGAAGCTGGACGACCTCCGCATCGACCACCACGCCCGGCTGATGGTGGTGGCCACCTCCACGGTCCGGCACACCGTCACCGCCGGGCGCCGCCTGGTGATGCTGAACCGGCACGCGATCAGTGCCCGCCGGGGCCTGATCGTCTCCGGCCCTGCCGGGACCGGCAAGACCATCGCCGTCACCCAGCTCGGCCTGGCCCACGAGCTCAACGACCGCTCCGTCCACCCCGGCGCCTCCCGCCGGATTCCGGTCATCTACGCCACCGTCCCGCCTGCGGCGACCGCCCGCATGATCGCCGCCGAGTTCGCCCGCTTCCTCGGCCTGCCGGTCCACAGCCGGCTGAACACCGCCGACATCATCGAGTCCGTCGTCGGCGTCTGCACCACGGTCCGCACCGGCATGGTGATCGTCGACGAGGTTCACAACATCTCCCTGACCACCCGCCAGGGCGCCGAGGTCTCCGACACCCTCAAGTACTTCTCGGAGCGCATCCCGGCGACGTTCATCTACGCCGGCATCGACATCGAGCACAGCTCGATCCTCCAGGGCACCCGCGGCGCGCAGATCGCCGGCCGCTTCACCCTCATCCCCACCCACCCCTTCCCCTACAACGACGAGTGGAAGGGCCTGGTCAAGACGATGGAGGACACCCTGCTGCTGCACAAGCACAAGCCCGGCACCCTCGTCGCCCTCGACCACTACCTGCACGAACGCACCGGCGGCATGATCGGCGCTCTCTCCCACCTGATCCGCGGCGCCGCGATCGACGCCATCCTCATGGGCACCGAGGGGCTCGACCGCTCCGGTCTCGACTCCATCCCGCTCGACGTCGCCGCGACCGCCCAGGACCGGAAGAGGCGGAGAACCAGCCGGTGAACGACCCGGTCACACGGATCCGCTCGGTCACCCAACTGCCGGTCCAGGTCTTCCCCCATCCCTGCGAGGGCGTCGAATCCTTCATCGCCCGCCTCGCCGAGGCCAACCACCTCAAGCCCACCGTCCTGCGGTCCTACCTCTGCGATCCGCCCGGCCCCCGCAGCACCTTCAGCTGGCCCCGCCTCATCGCCGCTACCGGCCGCAGCCTCTCCGACCTCCAAGAAGTGCTCGAACGAACCCCTCCACCGCCGTCCGAGCAACTGCTCTGCGACTACTGCGGACGCCCTCCATCACCCGCCAGGCTGCCCCCAGGACCGCCGCCCTGGTGGTGCTCGACCCGCTGCCGACGTCGGGCCGACCTACTGGCGACCGCGCCGTCAAGCAGGGGCCTCCTGCCTGACCGGCGGGAGATCCTCTCCTGTCTCGGCTGTGGCACCCAGGTCGTCCGAACGGCGAACAGCACGCGCAACACCTGCTCGAAGCGGTGCCTCTCGCTCAGCAGCCGCCTCCGCGACGCCGAACTCGCCCTCTACGAGAACCCCAACGCAGTCGAAGACGACGCATTCGGGGATGAAAACCTCTGGACGGGCGATCAAACTCGCTTGTCAATCGGTCAAGGTGCCTGTCAAAGGTCAACTGGCCGGGAATCCAGCGGCGAAGGTACCCATGCTGCACACCGTCGCGTAGCCAATCAGTGCGAGCTTGAGCCTGCAATTCCCTCACTCTCAGGCACAATCAGCGTCCATGCTTCCGAGCCAGGTGGCAGGTTGGTCGCTGGCCACCGGCTGAACCTATGATCCAGTAGAGGCATGACTTCATCCGCAGCCAAAGGACGCTCAACCCAGCCTTCGGGCAGCTCCCGGATGGTGCCCCAGTTTCGGTTGAAGTCGGTGAGTGCCCTAGCGGCCTCGAACGACGCGCCCCCACCCATCACTGCCCCTTCAAATAAGGTCATACCAGTGAACGTCGCACCGTCGAAGACGGCTTTCTCGTTACCGAAATCCGTACCCAGAAACATGGTTCGCAGCCCAAACCACGCCGACATAAAGTGGCCGCTGCCCGCTTCGAACCGTGCATCACGGAAGGTCGCATGCTTGATGAACTCGGAGTACGCGAAGTTCGCGCCACCGACGAACCGGCAGCGCTCGAAAGTCGCACTCTCGACTCGGCGGCCGACGAACTCGAAGTCCAGCAGCACCGCTCCGGTCAGATCGAGGTCGACACCAGGCCAGAACTTGGGCTCCTCCGGAGAGGGATCCAACGGCCAGGCGGGGTCAGGCCCATGACCCACTCCAGTAAACAGATGTTGGGTGAGGATACGTTGCGTGGTGACCCGAACGACGCGTTCCTGTTCCCACGCAGCATTGGCTGCCTGATAAGCACCAGAAGCAGCAGCGCGCTCCGCGGCGGACAGACCAGCTAGCTCCGATTCTGGCAGGTCGGGCGGAGGCGTAGGAGAGAAGGGCATCCGCAAGTAGGAGCAGTACACCTCGACGATGGTCTGTCGGTGGGCGGGGTGGTCCTGGGCAAGACGTTCAAGTGCGTACAAGCCTGCCAAGCGAACGGGAGCGCTGTCGCTGCCCAGTTGCCCGGTCGCTGCGGTGTACAGCTCGGTGATGCGGCGTTCGGACGCATCGAACTCGGCGGCATGGTCTGCGGACTCTTGCCGGATGTGGGTGTGCTCGCTGAGCCACTGACGGCGCAAAGCCAACAGCAGTGCTGCCGCGCCTCCAGTGCCGGCCCCAACCGTCAGGGCCGTCTTGATGGCGTCGATTCGAGCTGTCGCCCGCTCCGCTCCCTGCAACGAGTCGGTCTGCGCCAGCATCACCCACATCGTTACGGCGATGGCAATCGAGACCAGGGCACCAGCCAACAGAGCCCACCACCACGGGATCGGGCGTACGCGACGCTGCGCAGAACTCTCCATGTCACCCCCATGTACACGCGCACTCTTGCTTCTACTCTGCCCCGCTGCGTATCAGGCAGATTGGGGTTTGAGGTACATCAGAGCCAGTCGCATACGCACGAATAGGCGGCCCGAGCGCGGTCAGTTCCCTTCCCCAGCGGCCCTGACCTGGCGCGGCAGGGGTCAGAGCCAGGCTCTAAACGGGCAGTCAAACTCACCTGTCAATCGGTCAAGGTCACCTGTCAAAGGTCACCAGCACCCCGCCCACGAGAGCCACCTCGCCGATGCCGTGACCGGGCTGCTGGCGGCCCATGACCAGCTCGGCGACGAGGCGCTGGCCCTGCTGGCCGCCGAGAAAGACGACACCCCGCAGGGGCGCCGGGCCCGGAAGGCGCGCACTGCCCTGCGCGACGCCGCCGACATGCTGCTGTCCGCCGTCCAGGCGCTCTTCACCGTCCACGGGAGTACCGCCCTCGGCATCGACGGCGCGGTCAGCCACAGCGCCGACGGCACCCCCGTGACCCTGCTCCCCATGCTCAGCACCCAGGAGACCCTCCTCCTGGACGCCTGGGAGAGCGTCCAGGACGCGGTGGACCACCTCGACACCAAGACCTTCCCGGCCACCAAGAAGAACCCCGCCCCGGCCCGCGAGCCGGCCCGCACGAGCGGCGCGCTGCTGCGCCTGCGCGACGGCGTCCTCGCGATCGGCCGGGAGCTGGACGCGCGAGGCCTCGGCGACGACGCCGCCGAGTGCCGGGACAGCGTGCAGCAGCTGGAGCGGCTGGAGGCCCGCGTCTGCCCGCAACCCGACCGAACCGGTCCGGCCACCGCCGAGGCCGGCGTCCTTCAGGGCGCCGGGCGCTGAGCCGCCGGGCTGGGTGCGGCGGTGCGGCCGGCCTCGATGGCGGCGTCCATCGTGGCGGCGAGGGCGGGCAGCTCGCGTTCCAGCTCGCCGAGCACCGCTCCGGGCATCGCCGCGGCCAGCGCGCACACCGCCGCCAGCGCGACCCGCTCACCGGCCGTCAGCTCGGGCAGCCCGTCGGCGAGCGGGCTGCCGGTGACGACGCCGGCGCCGAGGTCGTAGGCCAGTTCCTCGTCCAGCTGCCCCTCCCCGCCCGGCACGATCTCCCGCCCGCAGGCCTGCTCGACCGCGTCGGCCGCCCGCCCCAGCACCGTACGGTGCGCCTCCTGGGTCTGCCGTGCGGCGAGCTCGCGCACCCACCCGGCAGCCCGCCGGCCTGCCTCGCCCGCCTCGGCGAGCAGCCCGTTCACCACGTGCCGCTGCTCCTGGTCCTAGGCCCCGAGGTCCACCTCGTCCACCCGGACGGTCATGTTCGTCATGACCGGTGAACTCGCCAGCGCCACCACGGTCACGGCGGGCCGGTGAGTTTCCGCTCGGCGACCGGTGAGTTTCGCCCCGCCGAACTCCCCACCCCAGGTCACAGCGGTGGCCCGCTCCCAAGCCGCAGGAACGGGCCACCCGCGCGGACCGGGGCCCGCTACGCCTGGAACTCCTTGCTCGTGACGCCGTAGAACGTGGCGTTCGCCGGCCGGACGGTCATCCTCCCGAACTCGTCGGCCATCCCGCTGAAGCCGGGGCTGCGCCGCACCACGCCGAGGAACTTCTCCAGCGCATCCTTGTCCTCCCACAGCTCCTGGACCGTGCTGATGATCAGCGACTTGATGTTCTCCGACTCGCTCACCGCTTCTCCCCTCCGGGTCGTTGGACAGGCGAGCTCTACCCGTCCGTGATCGACTCCGAACGCCCCGTCACCGGTGAACTCGCCGTCGCGTGCCATGGCACCTGCTGGCCGCCGGTGAGCCGGCTGCGGCTACGCTGCCCCGGGGCGCCCGTCGGACCCGGGACGCACACCCACGGGCCATCGCCGGCGGGCGCCTCCGAAGCGGGCAAGAATCTATAAGCCACCCCCGTTGACCTGCTCTCATGACACCGATCGCACGGCCCGGTCGTAGCGCGGGCAGACGTAGCGGGCGAGGTCGGGCGGGAACCAGCGCTGCCCTGGCGTCGCCGGCCGCCACGGGTCGACGGCCATGCCCGCGGTGCCGAGCCCGCAGACGGTGACCGCCGCCGGGTCGCCGGGCACGTCCGGGTCGGAGCCGGTCGCGTGCACCGCCAGGCGCTCCGGGTCCTCCGGCTGCTCGACCACCACCACGATGCCCACCACCCCACTCTCCGGCCCACACCGTCGGTCCCGCACCCGCAGAACGGCCGCCAGGACCACCCGCACCCGCCGGTGAGTCCTCCGCCGCCCGGTGAGTTTTGCCCCGGAGCAGCCGGTGAGTTTCGCCCCGCCGACCTCACCAGCGCAGGTCACAGCCGTCCACGCAGCGCTGCTGCTGCACCGCAGCACGCCGGTGCAGCAGCAGGACAACCAGTGCAGCAGCCCTGCTACCCGTGGGCGAGGTTTCGCCCCGCCCCCGGGCAGCGAGGCGTAATGCGGCCGGGCCGTCGGGCCCGGCGGTTACGATCCCGGGCATGGACAGCGCCCCGCCGACCGCCGCCACCGACCAACCGGCCACCAGCGCGGAACCGGCCCGGCTGTGCGCTCGGAAGGGCTGCTCGAACCCGGCGCTCAAGGGCCCCACTGGGCGGCCGCGGACCTACTGCTCGCGGTCCTGCCGTAGCAAGGTCGACCGCGCCAAGGCCAAGGCCCGCGACGAAGCAGCACAAGCAGCAGGCGCCGCTGCACCCGACCCGACCGCTGCACCGACCGGTGCAGCCGCCGACCCCGCCGCTGCACCGCCCAGTGCAGCACCGGCGGCCGCCGTCGGGGCCGACGACGTCCTGGCCCGCTGGGGCGAGGACGGCCGACACCTCCTCGGCATCGCGGAGGCGATGCGCCGTCGGCTGACGCGCTTCTTGGAAGAGACCGCCACCGGCGATCCGGCCGCCGCGTTCGCGGAACTGGCCAAGGTCCTGCCGGGCTACGGCACCCGCGCCTACATGGCCGCGCAGGGACTCCGGGACAAGGCCCGCTGGCCGCACCTGGACGAGCACGAGCGCCTCATGGCCCGCTCGCGCGAGCGGATCGACCGCTGGGACCACGACGAGGACCCGGACGACGCCGTCCCGGAGGAGACAAACGCCCCGCGAGGCGAAACCCCCACCCCCGCCCCCGAGCCTGAGCCGGACACCGGCCCGGTGCCGGTCCAGCGGTCGGCGGCCGCCGTGGCCGATCAGGCCCGGCGGGAGGCCTGCACCGACCCGGAGATCCGCTTCGACTTCCCCGACCTCCTCGACGACCTGGAGGTGACCTTCGGCCCCGGCTGGGAGCTCGGTTCCTGGCTCGTCCCCGAGGCGCAGGGCGTCCTCCAGCTGCGCCTCGACAGCACGCCGATCGGTTGGACCGCGCCCCTGCCGGACGGGCCGTGGGGACAGGCCGGCTGGATCGCCTGCCTCTACCAACAAGGCGGCCGGCTCCTCATCGACACCCTGTCCCGCCCCAGGACCCTCCCCACCGCGGACCTGGCGCTCGACGCCATCCTGCGCGCCCACCAGACCGGGGCGGCCTCGGCCCGCTGACCCGGCCTCACCAGGGTGCGGGGCCGCCGTGGTGGTGCCGGGCAACGGCTTCGAGCAGGGCCTGCCGCGCGCCCCACAGCCGGCCCTGCTCGGCGGCCAGGGCGTCGGCCGCCCACACCGGCAATGGCCGCCCGAGCGCTGCTTCGTCCAGCGCCTTCGCCAGCGCGGTGTCGGCCTGCTTCCAGTCCCCCAGCTGCCGGACCAGACTCCGCACGAAGCCGTCGACGGCCCCGGCCGGGTCCTGCCCGTCCTGTCGGGCCTCCTGGGCCACCTCGCCGAGGACGTCCTCGTCCAGGTCCTCGAACGCCGCCTCCCACCGCGCGGCCACCAGCCGCTGATGGTCGGCCAGCACGCTCTGCAGCCCCTCGTCGACCGACTCCTGCGACCAGGGAAGCGGGGACCGCGGCGCCCGGCCCACGACGGCGAAGGCCCGGCCGCCGACACCCGGCCCCAAACCGGCGCCGCCGCGCCGCGGGCGGGGCGAGGAAGTGCTGCTCACCCCCGCTCCAACGCCGCCGCCACTCGATTCGTCACCCCGGGCCGCCGACCCGGCGGGGCGAGGCCGGCCGATCCGGCGTGCCGAAGGCCGGCCCGGGGTAGGGTCCGATCAGAGCCTGAGCCGCCGTCACGGCGCGCGCGTACGGGCCAGCGAGGCGAAAGAGCCCGCTGGAGTTCCCCGGGTGTCTCCCCGGGGCCGTCCCCGGGTGGTGCCCCGGGGGGAAGCATCCGCCGACCTTTCGACATTTCCCCAGCTCAGCCCCAGGATTCGGGCCGCTCAGGATTGCCGATAACCCTCTCCCTTCCCTTCTTTGAGCTGTTGGTGGTTGGTGGTGCAGTTGGGTAGGGCGGGCTCGGGTTCACCGCCAGGTCCAGTGCTGCCCTACCCGCTCCATCGCCGCTGTGGCCCTCCCCCTTTTCCCGGCCGGGTGGCCGGGCGCCTCCCGGTGGTCGGCGCGCGGTGGGGCAGGCGGCGGGCGAGCAGGCGGGCGGGGCGGCCCCGGTGTCGGTGGTGTGCGGTACAGCAGAGAAGATCACCACCACGAACGACCGACAGCGCGGGGGCAGGGCATGGACCACGACCAGGACGGCGGCCACGGCGGCCAGGGCGAGCGGCACGGCGGCGAACAGCCGGCCCGGCCGGGCCGGGTGCACTTCCGCCGCTCCGCCCGCAACCCCAACGGCAGCACGGCCCCGCTGCGCGCCGACGTCCTCGCGGCGCTGGGCGTGCTGAAGGTCGCCACCTACAAGCAGCTGCACGCTCTGATCGCCGCCGACGAGTACCGCGACCACCACCGCGTCGAGCACGTGGCCGAAGCGGTCCGGGACCTGGAGAAGCACAAGCTGGTCGATGTCCGCGGCACCACCTCGCCGCCGGGCCGCCGCCCCGCCCCCAAGACGGCGCCCACGGCCGCCCCGGCCGCCGAGGGAGCGGGTGCCAAGCCGAAGCCGGGCGGGCCCGGAGCGGAGAAGATCGTCGGCCTCACCCCGCTCGGCCTGGCCGCCGCCGCCGAAGCCCTCGGCGACGACCGCGACATGGGCGGCCACGCCCGCGGAGCCGGCCTCACCGGCGCCCCGCACGCCATGCTCGTCAACGAGCTCATCATCACCGCCGTCACCGGCACCACCACCCACGGCGCCCCGCCCCGCACCGACAAGCGCCAGGCACCCCCGCGCCGCGCCCTGCCCACCGGCCCGCTGCCCGGCGGCATCGAGGCCTGGGCCACCGAGACGCCCCACACCATCACCGGCAAGTTCAACGTCATCCCCGACGCCATCGTCCGCCTGCCCGAGCTCGGCATCCCGGTGGCCTTCCTGGAACTCGACCGGGGCACCATGACCGACATCCGCAAGGTCGCCGGCAAGCTCGACAACTACAAGCGCTACTTCGACCGCACCGTCCACGACGGCGGCCAGGAGCGCCTGGAGGTCGAGGTCCGCTACAACGTCCCCGAACCCGCCTACGGCTACCGGCACCGCCGCGCCGTCCGCCCGCCGGTCCTGTTCGTCCTGGACCAGGGCACCCGGGGCAGCCGCCCCCGCTACAGCCCCGAGGCCCTGGAACAGCGCCTCGAAGACCTGCGCAACGCCACCTGGGAGCACTGGCAGGGCCAGGCACACGAGCAGGAGGGCGTCGCCTACGCCACCTTCGACGGCAAGATCCCCGTGCTCGGCACCACCGTCGAGCGCCTGCGCGAGCACGGCTGGCAAGGGCCCATCTGGTGGCGCTTCGGCCAACCCGGCCGGCACTCCCTCACCGACGCCCTCAACGACGAACCCAACTGGGACCTCATCGCCCAGCGCCGACAGGAACGCGAAGACCAGGAACACGCCGAACAGGAGCAGGCCGCCAAGGCCAAGCAGGATGCCGAGACGGCGAAGCTACGCAAGGCGCTGCTCGCCGCCCGTGCCCACAACGACGCCCTGCACCCGTGCCACACCTGCAAGGGCCCGCTCGGCGGCGCCCACGACGCCGAGAACGAGCTGAACGAGAACGCCGACCCCGACCGCCTGGAATGCCCCTCCTGCGACCGCCAGCGCCGCACCGACAAGCGCCGGCCCATCGTCCTGGACCTGCCCACCACCCGAGCCCTGCGCCGCGCCGAGAAGCACGGCCCACCCAGCGACGACCCCTGGTGGACGGTCCGCCTCCTCCACGCAAAGCGCTGGTCGAAATACGACCGAAGCAACGGAGAAATTCCCCACAACATGACCCAGATCCCCCACGGCCGCTCAATGCCAGAAAGGTACTGAAAACACCGCTACAACATGCTGCGCATTCCATAAACGAAAAAAGCGCCGACACTCCGCGTGGAGCGGCTTTCCACAGGCCATCGCCCACAGACTTTGGGAATGGCCAGAAAAGAGACCCGACAGGAAACCTGCCCACTCCACACCAAATACACGACACGCAACCCCGGAGCCTGCCCCCTCACCCAACACAGCACAATCCAGGACCACATCCTCGCCCTCCTGAAACACCACACCGACCAACCCCTCGACCTCCGCCGCTGGCCACCCCACCGACCCACCCGCCGCGCCATCCGCACCCTCGCCCACCACACCGGCCTCCACCCCCGCACGCTGCGCCGCCACGCCGGAGGCACCCGCTGGGCCGCCGACCCGCACACCCGCGCCCTGGTGGACCTGTGGGCCCGGGAGACGTTCTGCGTCGACCGGATCATCGCCCGCGAGGCCCGAGACGCCCGCTTCGACGCCCTGGCCGCCCGCCGCCGCGCCGCGGCCACCCTCCAGGGCCAGCTCGAAGCCGAAGCCCGGCGAGCAGCCCTCCGCCGCTACCTGGACGGCTGACCCGCCCGCCAGCCGCAGCCCGCCGCCCACTGCAACGCGGGTGCAACGCGGAGTGCAACGCGAGGTGCAACACGGCGCCCGCGTTGCACCCCTGACCTGCACAAACACCCTTCGGGACAGGCCACAGAGCCCGCGTTGCACCCCGCCCCCGCACCCAGCGGCCGGCCCCGCCGTTTGGCTGCGCGTACAGCCACGCGCTCAGCTGCCCGTTCAGGTAAGCGATCAGCTACGCGTACAGCCTCCGGCAAGTTCGGCCCCGCAGAGCCATCAGCGCTGGTCAGAGAGCCGCCCGGCCATTCTCACCGGCCCGACATACCTTCCTGCGCCCTGTCCTGGTGATGAGTGGTGTCGTGGGTGGGGGTGGGCGCCGGTCGATCGGGTGGGTCGCTGCGCTGTGCCCTCTCCTCCGCGTCCGGCTGATGCCGGCCGCGCGGTTCGGAGGCACGGCGGGGCGGCCGATTCTGGCCGCCCCGCCCCGAGCGCGGTCCAGCTATTAGTAGGAGTAGATCGAGGTGGACGTCATGGTTGCGCCTCCCCAGGTGGTGCAGACGGTGGTGCCAGTCTGCGGCTTGGTCACACCGTTGTTCACCTGAATCCGCCAGCCCGGGTAGGCGATGAAGCCGCCTCCCACCTTATAGAGGCCACCATTTCCACCCTCCGTGTATCCGACGAGGATGTAGTAGTTCCCGCTCGTGGTCCTGATGTAGACGCAGCCGTCGCTCTGCTGGTACGTGCCGTAGTACGTGGTACCCGCCGTAGCAGCCTCCGTCGAGGACGCTGCCGCCGTCCCAACGGATCCGAGGACTAGGGCCGCCACGGTGCTGGCCACCGATACGATCTTCTTCATCTTGACTGCGATCACTTCTGCCTCCCCTATTGAGAAAAGCGCGGGGCCGATCTGGGCAGACCGTCCGATATGCAAGCTAGCACTGCAGATTGCGATTCACTATGCCCTCCGGAGAACCCGAGGGAGAAGCTCCTGGATTGGCTGGATGAATGAGTCTCGTGCTCCCCACATACCCCGAACGCCCAGCGAGCCTCAATTATCACGTGGCTAACGAGACCACAACAGGGATTGCGCAGGAAACTCCGACAGTGGCCTACTGATACAGTCGTCGGACTGGCCCGAGAAGCGATACAAGGACGATAGAAGCAACTATTCGGCAGAATGATTTAGAGTCGATCAGCTATTTAGGGGAATATTCGAAACGCGGAGTCGACGACTCAGTTCCGGCGGGATCATCTGACAGTTAAAGTCTGATACATCGAGGATCGCTGCTCACTCTTCCAGGGCGGCGCACCCCTCTCGTCAAAGGGGATCAAGGATTGGACTAGGTCGATCTGAAGGGAGTGAAGCCGACCCGCACATTCCCCCCGGCACCACCCCTCCCCCGGCCAGCCTGTCGTGAGGTCAGCCAAAAGACCAGTTCAAACCCATGATCTCGCCTCAGCGCCCGGGCCTCATGGAGCGAAGCGGAGTGAGGCCGGCCAAGGCGCGAAGCGCCGGGCCCACCCGGGCGAAGCCCGGGTGCGGACACGCGGAGCGGGTC
>NZ_JBIBHU010000059.1:0-14070 GCF_042957205.1 Kitasatospora sp. NPDC008115
AGGTGGTGGGGCTGGAGTTGGCGGGGTTGTGGGGTGGGTTGGTTGATGTGCCGGTGGTGTGGGACGAGCGGGTGGGTGCGGGGTTGGTGGGTGTGCTGGCGTCGGGGGTGGAGGATCAGGTGGCGGTGCGGTCCTCGGGTGTGTTCGGCCGGCGGTTGGTGCGTGCTCCGTTGGGCGCCGCCGTCACTGGTGCCGGTGGTTGGTCTGTGGGTGGTTCGGTGTTGGTGACGGGTGGGACGGGTGGGGTGGGTGCGTGTGTGGCGCGGTGGTTGGCGGGTGTGGGTGCGGAGCATGTGGTGCTGGTGTCGCGTCGTGGTCCGGATGCCGAGGGTGTTACGGGGTTGGTGGAGGAGTTGGAGGGGTTGGGGGCCCGGGTGTCGGTGGTGGCGTGTGATGTGGCGGATCGGGGGGCGTTGGAGGGGGTGCTGGCGGGGATTCCGGCGGAACTCCCGCTGTCCGCGGTCTTCCACGCGGCGGGTGTGGGGTCGTATCGGGAGGTCGGGGACCTGTCGGTGGAGGAGTTCGAGGGGGCGTTGCGGGCGAAGGTGGAGGGTGCCCGGCATCTGGACGCGTTGACGGCGGGGATGGAGCTGGACGCGTTCGTGCTGTTCTCCTCGGGGGCGGCGGTGTGGGGAAGTTCGGGTAACGCGGCCTATGCGGCGGCCAACGCCTATCTGGACGGTCTGGCGCAGGAGCGTCGGGCCCGTGGTCTGACCGCGACCTCCGTCTCCTGGGGCGGCTGGAAGGGCACCGGCATGGCGGACGCCCGGACCAGTGAGCTGCTGACCCGGGCGGGTCTGCGGCTGATGGACCCGGAGGTGGCGATCAGCGCCCTCGACCAGGCCCTCGTCCGGGACGAGACCCTGCTCACGGTCACCGACATGGACTGGGAACGTTTCACGCTGGGCTACATGATCGCCCGTCACCGTCCGCTGATCGAGGACATCCCCGAGGTCCGCAAGGTCCTGGAGGCGGAGGCCGCCGAGCGTTCCGGTGACGACTCCGCGGCTCGGGCGCTGCGCGAACGCCTCGCCGGACTGGGCGAACCGGAGCAGCGCACGGCGTTGCTCGATCTGGTGCGGGCGGAGGCGGCGGCCGTTCTCGGCCACGGTGCCACCTCCGCGATCACGTCTGCGAAGCCCTTCCAGGAGCTGGGCTTCGACTCGCTCACCGCGATGGAGCTGCGCAACCGGCTGAACACCGCGACCGGGCTGCGGCTGCCCTCCACCCTGGTCTTCGACCACCCCACCCCCGCCGCCCTCGCGGCCTTCGTGCGCGGGCAGCTGATGGGCTCGGCGGCGGAGGCCGGAGCGCCGGCGGCCGTGGTGGCGCGCTCGCAGGACGACGAGCCATTGGTGATCGTCGGCATGGCCTGCCGCTTCCCCGGGGAGGCGACATCGCCGGAGGAGCTGTGGCGCCTGGTCGCCGAGGGCCGCGACGAGGTCGGCGAGTTCCCGGCCGACCGCGGCTGGAACGCCAACAGCACCCACGATCCGGCCCAGTTCACCATGACGGCCACTCGTCAGGGCGCGTTCGTTCATGACGCGCCGGAGTTCGACGCCGCCTTCTTCGGGATCTCGCCGCGTGAGGCGCTCGCGATGGATCCGCAGCAGCGGCTGCTGCTGGAGTCCTCGTGGGAGGCGCTGGAGCGCACGGGGGTCGACCCCTCCTCGCTGCGCGGCAGCCGGACCGGTGTCTTCGTCGGCGGTTCGCCGCAGGAGTACAGCGCGGTGCTGATGAGCTCGGCCGAGGCGTCGAGCGGCTATGCGCTGACCGGTTCGTCGGGCAGTGTGATGTCGGGCCGGGTGTCGTACGTGCTGGGTCTGGAGGGGCCGGCGGTGACGGTGGACACGGCGTGTTCGTCCTCGTTGGTCGCGCTGCACCTGGCGAGCCGGGCACTGCGCACGGGTGAGTGCGATCTGGCGCTGGCCGGCGGTGTGACGGTGATGTCGACGCCGGGCGCGTTCGCCGAGTTCTCGCGCCAGGGCGGCCTGGCCGCGGACGGGCGGTGCAAGGCGTTCTCGGACGATGCGGACGGCACCGGCTGGGGCGAGGGTGTGGGCATGCTGGTGGTCGAGCGGTTGTCGGACGCGCGGCGCAACGGGCATCCGGTGCTGGCGGTGATCCGCGGCAGCGCGGTGAACCAGGACGGTGCGTCGAACGGTCTGACGGCGCCGAACGGTCCGTCGCAGCAGCGGGTGATCCGTCAGGCGCTGGCCGACGCCGGACTGTCGGCCGCCGAGGTGGACGTGGTGGAGGCGCACGGGACGGGGACCACACTGGGTGACCCGATCGAGGCGCAGGCGCTGCTGGCGACGTACGGCCAGGACCGCCCCGAGGGCCGCCCGCTCTGGCTCGGCTCGATCAAGTCCAACATCGGCCACACCCAGTACGCGGCCGGCGTCGCCGGTGTGATCAAGATGGTCATGGCGCTGCGGCACCGGGAGCTCCCGCGCACCCTGCACGTGAGCGAGCCGTCGTCCCAGGTGGACTGGTCGGCGGGAGCGGTGGAGCTGCTGGCCGAACCGCGCGACTGGACGGTGCCGGAGGACCGGCCGCGCCGTGCGGGCGTCTCCTCCTTCGGCATCAGCGGCACCAACGCCCACATCATCCTGGAGCAGGCCCCCGAGGCGGAGGCCCCCGAGGCGGAGGCCCCCGAGGCGGAGGTCTCCGGGGCCGGTACCCCCGCCCCGGGCGGGCCGCTGCCCTGGCTGCTCTCCGGGCAGTCCCCCGAGGCGTTGGGGGAGCAGGCCCGGCGGCTGCTGGCCCGGTTGGAGGCGGACCCCGCCGCGGCCGATCCCGCGGACGTCGCCGTGGCGCTGGCGACCACCCGGGCACAGCTCGCCCACCGGGCCGCCGTGGTGGCCGAGGATTTTCCCGACTTCCTGGCCGGCCTCGCGGCCTTGGCCGAGGGGGCTTCGGCGCCCGGTGTGCTGCGCGGCGTGGCGACCGACGGCGGCCTGGCCGTGCAGTTCCCGGGCCAGGGTTCGCAGCGCCTGGGCATGGGGCGTGAACTCTACGACCGTTTCCCGGAGTTCGCCGCCGCCTACGACGAGGTCTGCGCGGAGCTGGACCCGCACCTGGAGCGGCCGCTGAAGCAGGTGGTGTTCGCCGCACCGGACTCCGTGGAGGCCGGGCTGCTGGACGGGACGGCCTTCACCCAGCCGGCGCTCTTCGCCGTGGAGGTCGCGCTGTTCCGGCTGGTCGAGGGCTGGGGCGTGCGGCCCGACGTGCTGCTCGGCCACTCGATCGGTGAACTCGCCGCCGCTCATGTGGCCGGCGTGTGGTCGCTCGCGGACGCCTGCCGGGTGGTCGCGGCCCGTGGACGGCTGATGCAGGCGCTGCCGCCCGGTGGCGCGATGCTGGCGGTCCAGGCCGGTGAGGAGGAGGTGGCCGAGGCGCTGGCCGGCGTCGCGGGCCTGGCGGGTGTCGCCGCGGTCAACGGCCCGCTCGCGACGGTGCTGTCCGGCGAGCTCGCGGCCGTGGAGGAGCTGGCCGGCCTCTTCGCGGCGGCGGGGCGCAAGACCCGCAGGCTGACGGTGAGCCATGCCTTCCACTCGCCTCTGATGGAGCCGGTGCTCGCCGGGTTCGGCGAGGTGCTCGCGGGGGTCTCCTTCGAGCAGCCGCGGATCCCCGTGGTGTCCAACCTGACCGGCGGGCTCGCCGGGCCCGAGCTGTGCACGCCCGAGTACTGGGTGCGCCACGTCCGCGAGGCGGTCCGGTACGGCGACGCGGTCCGGACGCTGCTCGACCGGGGCGTCGGCACGGTGCTGGAGCTGGGCCCGGGGGAGGTGCTGACCGCACTGTTCCAGGAGGCCGCGGCCGAGTACGGACCGGCCGGTCCAGGGGCCGTGGCCGCCCTGCGCGGGAAGCGGGGCGAGACGGCCGCGCTCACCGCGGCCCTCGCCCGGGTGCACGCGAGGGGCGCGGCGGTGGACTGGCCGGCCTTCTTCGCCGGCCGCCCGCACCGGGGGATGGACCTGCCCACCTACGCCTTCCAGCGCCGCCGGTACTGGCTGGCCACCGGGGCCGCCCGCGCGGGCGACCCGTCGGGCGTCGGCCTGAGCGCCGTCGAACACCCGCTGCTCGGCGCGGGGGTGGCGCTGCCTGATTCGGACGGCTGTCTCTTCACCGGGCGGCTCTCCCTGGCGTCCCACGGCTGGATCGCCGACCACCGCCTCGCCGGCCTGCCGCTGTTCCCCGGGACCGCGTACGTGGAGCTGGCGCTGTGGGCCGGGGAGCAGCTCGGCTGCGAACTGCTCGACGAGCTGACCCTTCAGGCCCCACTGGTGCTGTCCGAGCACGGCGGCACCGCGCTGCGGCTGGTCGTCGACGGCCCGGACGGCGAGGGCCGGCGCGCCGTGAGCGTCCATTCGCGCCCGGAGGACGCCGCGTACGACGACGCGTGGACCTGCCACGCACGGGGCGTGCTCGCCGTCGCCGGTCCGCCCGCGGTGGCGGGGGAGCCCGCGCCATGGCCGCCCGCGGGTGCGCAGGCCGTGCCGCTGGAGGACTTCTACGCGGGGCTGGGCGAGGACGACTTCGAGCTCGGTCCGGTCTTCCGCGGCCTGCGGGCCCTGTGGCGCCGGGACGGCGAACTGTTCGCCGAGATCGGGCTGCCGGAGGCGGCAGGGGGCCCGGAGAACGGTTTCGGCATCCACCCCGCGCTGCTGGACGCGGCGCTCCAGCCGCTGGCCCTCGGCCTGCTGGGAGCGGACGAGCACGGTCAGGGCACGGCGACGGTGGGCCTGCCGTTCGCCTGGACCGGCGTGCGGCTGCACGCGACCGACGCCACGACGGCGCGGGTCAGGCTCACCCCCGTCGGCCGGGACGGTGCCGGGGTCACGCTGCTGGACGCCGTCGGCGACCCGGTCGCCTCGATCGACTCGCTGACCCTGCGGCGGCCCTCGTTGCCCGAGCCGTCCGCTCCCATGGACCCGGCCGCCGCCGTCGGCAACTCGCTGTTCCGGCTCGAATGGACGGCCGCGTCGCTCTCCGAACGGCCCCTGTCGGGCGCCTGGGTGACGCTCGGTCACGATCCGCTGGACCTGCGGCCGCGGGTGCTGGCCGCCGGCCTCCCGGGGACCCCCTACCTGGACTGGCAGTCGCTGACCGACCGGCTGAGCACCGGTGCCCCGGCGCCGGACGGAATCGTCGTCTTCTGCGCCGGCGGTGATGACGGGGGCACGCCGCAGGCCGCGCACGCGGCCGCTCGGTGGGCGCTCGACGCCGTCCGGCAGTGGCTCTCCGACGAGCGCCTCGCCGACACCACGCTGGTGGTGCTGAGCCGCCGGGCGGTCTCGACCGGACCGGCGGACCCGGTCGCCGACCTGGCCGCCGCCACGGCCTGGGGCCTGCTCAGGACGGCACAGTCCGAGAACCCGGGCCGGATCGTCCTGATCGACGTGGACGGGGACGAGGCCTCCTTCCGGGCCCTGCCGGCCGCCCTGGCCGGCGGCGAGCCGCAGGTGGCGCTGCGCACGGGCGGGCCGGTCGTGCCCCGGCTGGTCGCGGCGGCGGCCCCGGCCGGCGACCCCGGCCCGCGGGCGGCGTTCGGCGAGCGGGGCACCGTGCTGGTCACCGGTGCCGGCGGCGCGCTCGGCGGCCTGGTGAGCCGTCACCTCGCCACCGCGCACGGCGTGCGCCGACTGCTGCTGGCCGGCCGGCGCGGACCGGCCACCCCGGGCATGGACGAGCTGATCGCGGAACTGGGCGAGCACGGCGTCGAGGCGACGGCGGTCGCCTGCGACGTCGCCGACCGTGACGCCTTGGCCGTGCTGCTGGATGGGATCCCCGCCGAGCACCCGCTGACCGCGGTGGTCCACCTGGCCGGGGTCCTGGACGACGGCCTGCTGACCTCGCTGACCCCCGAGCGGCTGGACCGGGTGCTGCGGCCCAAGGTGGACGCGGCCTGGTACCTGCACGAGCTCACCGCGCACCTGGACCTGTCGGCCTTCGTGCTGTTCTCCTCCGCCGCCGGACTACTGGGCAGCCAGGGGCAGGGCAACTACGCGGCGGCCAACACCTTCCTCGACACCCTCGCCGGCCACCGCCGCGACCGGGGCCTGGCCGCGCTCTCACTCGCCTGGGGCTGGTGGGAGCAGGCCGGCGGCATGGCCGACGGGCTCGGCGGCCGACAGCGGGCCCGGATGAGCCGGAGCGGGATGGCGCCGTTCGGAGCAGCGCAGGGCCTGGCCGCGTTCGACCTGGCACTCGCCGGGCAGGAGGACCCGCTGCTCGTCCCGATCCGGCTGGCCGCCGGGCGCGGGGCGGCATCGCCGGGACAGGAGATCCCGGCGGTGCTCCGCGCACTGGTGCAGCCGTCCCGGCGCCGGGCGGCGGCCTCCGGGCGGGGCGGCGGCGAGGAGCTGAGCGGTCGGTTGGCCGGACTGGAGTCCGGGGCACGTGAGGCGGTGCTGCTGGACCTGGTCCGGGCCGAGGCGGCCGACGTGCTCGGGCACACCGACCTGGCCGAGGTCCAGGGATCCAGTGCCTTCGCGGAACTCGGCTTCGACTCGCTGACCTCGGTCGAGCTGCGCAACCGGCTGAACGCGGCCACCGGGCTGCGGCTGCCCCCCACGCTGATCTTCGACCACGCGACGCTGGCCGCGCTGGCCGGTGAGCTGAACCGGCAGTTGGCCGACGGTGCGACGGCCGCGGCCACCCGCACGGAGGAGGCGGCCCCCGTGGAGGACACCGCCACCGCGGCGGTGAACGCGGTCGAGGCACTGTACCGGCGGGCGCTGGAGACCGGGCGGATCGACATCGCGCACAAGGTGCTGGCGACCGGCGTGGAACTGCGGCCGACCTTCTCCGGCCCGGCCGAGCTGTCCGGCGGCCCCGGCCTGGTACGGCTGGCGAGCGGATCGCAGCACCCGCGGATCATCTGCTTCCCGTCGCCGTCGGCGTGGGCGAGCAACCAGGAGTTCGTGCCGCTGGCCACCCCGCTGCGCGGCATCCGCGACATGTGGTCGTTGATGCTGCCCGGCTTCGTGGCCGGTGAGCCGGTGGCCGCCGACTCCGAGGCCCTGGCCGACCACTGCGCCCGCCTCATCGAGGAGAGCACCGACGGAGAGCCCTTCGCCCTGGCCGGCCTCTCCTCGGGCGGCAGCATCGCCTACATGGTGGCCACCAGGCTGGAGGAGCGCGGGGTCCGCCCACTCGGCGTGGTGCTGCTGGACAGCTTCCTGGCCGGGACCAGGCAGGCCGAGTACATCCTGCCGGTGATGGAGTCCAGGACCCTGGAACGGGAGAAGAGCTTCGGCCGGCTGACCGGCGTCAGGCTGACGGCGATGGCGGCCTACTTCAACCTGCTGGGGGAGTGGCAGCCGAAGGAGATCGCCACCCCGGCCCTGCTGGTCCGGGCCTCGGAGATGGTCAACGCCGAGCCCGGCCGGCCGCTGCCGCCGGACGAGACCTGGAAGCCGTTCTGGCCGATGATCCGTGACACGGTGGACGTCCGGGGCGACCACTACACGATGATGAGCGAGTACGGCGAGAACACCGCGCGCACCGTGCACGAGTGGTTGGCCGCGCGGTAGCGGCCCGACCGGGAACCCCCGACCCGCCGGGCGGGCCGAGCACTCGGCCCGCCCGGCGGTCGTGCGCGCCGCCCCGGGAGCGCCGCCCGGCCCTTCCCGCGTGCGGAAGGCCGGTGCCCCGGGCGGGGCACCGGCCTTCCGGCGGGTCGACGGCTCCTGGGTCAGGACCGTCCGGCGACCGCGGTCTTGAGGGCGCCCTGCGAGTACAGCTCGCGGCAGGCCCGGCGCTGCACCTTGCCGCTGGTGGTGCGGGGCAGCATGCCGCGGCGGATGACCACGACGTCGTCCGCCTCCAGCCGCTGGCCGTCGTGGACGGCCGACCGGATCCGCTCGCGGAGCCCCTCCTCACCGACCTGCCGCAGGACCCGGCCGTCGGCCTCGACGACGATCACGAGCCGCTCGCTCTCGCCGTCGTCCACCGAGAACGCCGCCGCGCAGTTGGGGTGCAGCCCGGTGGCCGCCCCCTCGACGGACAGCTCCAGGTCCTGCGGGTAGAAGTTGCGGCCGTTGCGCACGATGACGTCCTTGAGCCGGCCGGCTATGAAGAGTTCCTCCGCGTGCAGGAAGCCGAGGTCGCCGGTGCGCAGGTAGCGCGGGGCGGAGTCGTCGAGGGCCGCGCCGGCCGGCCGGGCGTGGAAGGCGTCCTCGGTCTCCTCGGCCCGTCCGCGGTAGCCCAGGGCGACACACGGGCCGCTGATCCAGATCTCGCCGACCGTGCCGGCCGGGCAGGGCGCCAGGGTGACGGGGTCGACGATCAGCACCCGGGTCGGCCGGGACGGAGCGCCGGCGCCGACCAGCGGCTGCGCGCCCTCAGCCCCGGCCTCCTGGAGTTCGAGCCGGCCGTCGACCAGTGCCGAACGCGACACCCACAGCACGGTGGGCCGCCGCTCCGGCGAACTGCCGGTCGCCTTCAGGGTGTTCTCGGCCAGCCCGTACCCGGGCGACATGGCCTCCGGCGCGAACCCGGCCGGACCGAAGGTCTCGGTGAAGGACTTGACGGCCCGCCAGCGGACCGGCTCCGCGCCGTTCACCGCGGCCCGCCACGAGGACAGGTCGAGCGCCGCCACGGCCCCCGCCCCCGCCTCCTCGGCGGCGCGCACGCACAGCTCGTAGGCGAAGCTCGGCGCGGCCGCGTGGGTCCCGCGATACCGGGAGACCGCCTCCAGCCAGCGCAGCGGCCGGCGGACGAAGGCGGTGGGCTCCATGAGGTAGGCCGGCACGCCGGAGCAGAGCGGCAGCAGCACGCCGAAGATCAGGCCCATGTCGTGGAACAGCGGAAGCCAGTTGACGACCACGCCGTCCGGCCCCGACGGCCAGAGGGCCTCGGTCTCCGCGACGTTGTGCAGGAAGTTGGCGTGGGAGACCATCACGCCCTTGGGCCGGCCGGTCGAACCCGAGGTGTACTGCAGGAGCGCGATGTCGTCCGGGCGGGGGTCCCCACCCGGCAGTTCGGCCCGCGGAGCGAGCGAGGAGGCGTCGACCAGGGTCAGCCCGGCCAGCTCCGGCAGGTCGCCGAACCGTTCCTCCAGGTCCTGCTTGATCCCGGCGGTGGTGAGGACCACGGTGGTCCCGGCGTCGTCGGCGATCCGCCGCAGCCGCTGCAGGCCGCTGCGGCGCGTCGGCACCTGGACCGGGGCGGCGGCGACCCGGGCGTACATGCAGGCGAGTAGCGACCGGACGAACTCCAGGCCCGAGGGGTAGAGCAGGACGGCGGAGTCCCCGGCCCCGAGCCCGGCGGCCGCGAGCGCGCCGCCCCGGCCACGCGCTCCGGCCTCCAGTTCCTGGTAGGTGAGGTGCCCGTCGGGTGTCTCGCCGTCGCGGAGGAACACATAGGCGGTCTCCCCCGGTTGCTTGACGCTCCGGAGGTGGAGGGCCTCGGTCACCGTACTGACGTTGGCCGTCCCGGTCTCTGCTCCTGGCTGGTTCATCGGTGAAGTCCCTGCCTTCTGATGGCGCGGCCACCCGGGTGCGCCCCGGCGACCGGTCAACGGTTGGATGGAGCGGGCGACCGCCCCGACCGGGCCGGTCGCCCACAACGAACGCTGGGGGCGTGGGAACGGCGAACCGCCTCCACACCCCCAGCTGTCGAGCCGGTGATCCCCACTCGGTGGCTACCAGGTGATCGGCAGCTCCTGAAGGCCGCGCAGGGCCGAGAAGGGCTTCATCCTGAGCTCCGACTCCGGCACCGCGATCTCCACGTTCGGCATCCGGCGGATCACGCCGAGCAGGGCCTCCTGCAGCTCGACGCGGGCCAGCTGCGCGCCCAGGCAGTGGTGCAGCCCGCCGCCGAGGGCGAGATGCGGGTTCTCGGCCCGGGTGAGGTCGAGCCGGTCGGGGTCGGTGAAGACCTCGGGGTCGCGGTTGGCGGCCCCGGTGCCCGGCAGGATGAGCGCGCCGGCCGGGATGGTCACGCCGCTGAGGACGACCTCCCGCTTGGTGATCTTGGGCTGGCCGGTGCCGCTGGTGCCGGTCTGGACGAAGCGCAGCAGTTCCTCGACCGCGGCGGGCACACCCGTGGGGTCGGCGATCAGCCGGGCGAAGTCCTCGGGGTGGCGCCGGAGGACCAGCAGGAACATCCCGATCGCGTTCGCGGTGGTCTCGTAGCCGTTGATCAGCATGCCGACGCAGAGGTGCACGATCTCGCGCTCGGTCAGCTTGTCGCCCTCGTCGCTGGCGGCGATCAGGGCGGTGATGAGGTCGTCGCCGGGATCGGTGCGCTTGGCCGAGATGAGCGCGGTGAAGTACTCCCGGAACCGCAGGGCGGCCTCGTCCCGCTTGACCGGGTCGGTCATCCAGTCGCCGAGCAGCGTGTCGGCCCACTCGCGGAAGTCGTGCTCGTCGGTGCGGGGGACGCCGAGCAGCTCGCAGATCACCTGGACCGGGAACGGCACCGAGAAGGCCTCCACCATGTTGACCGGCTGCGGCATGGCCTGCATCGCCGTGATCAGCTCGTCCACCAGCTCGGTGATCCGGGGACGCAGGGCGTCGATCCGCTTCACCGTGAACGCGCGGGAGACCAGCTTGCGCAGGCGGGTGTGCTCCGGCGGGTCCATGCCGACCAGTGACTCGTTCATGATCGCGGTGACTTCGTTCTGCGGCATGTTCGGCATGGCCGGCATGACACGGTTGCTGAACACCGGGTCGAACAGCGCCTGGCGCACGTCCGCGTGGCGGGTCAGCAGCCAGGCGGGCGTCCCGTCGGGCAGGGTCACCTGCGCGACCGGGTGGGTCGTGCGGAGCTCGTCGAGCTCGCGGATCGGCTGGCAGATCCCGTCCCCCTCGGGGAACGGGAAGGGGATCGGGGCAGGAGCATCGGTCACGGGAATTCTCCGGTAGCGGTGGGCCGGCTGATGGAAAGTGATGGGCAGGTCGGACCGGGCTCTCGCCCCTCGGACTCACCAGACGGTGGGATCGTACGAATCGGAGCCCCCCACCCGGTAACCCCTACGCACCCCAGAAGCGGCCGACCGGGCCGGGGCGCCGGCCGGCGCCCCGGCCCCGGCGTGCTAACGAATGAGTCGTCAGAGTCCGTCCCCAGCACCGGAATTGCTCAGCGCGAGGCGGATAAGGGTGGCCTCGTCCATCGTCATGATGGATTCGCTGAGGTCCGCCTTCCCGGCCGCCTCGCCACCACCGGAGCGGCCCTCGGCCAGCTCCAGCAGCGGGTCGAGCAGGCCGCTCTCGCGCAGCCGTGCCAACGGCAGTGAGCGCAGCGCCTCCCTGACCCTGGCCTCCTCGGCGGCCTGCGGATCCAGCCCCTCCTCCGCGGCCGCGGGGAACAGCTCGTCCCGCAGGAACCCGGCGAGCACCTCCATCGTGGGGTAGTCGAAGACGGCCGTGACGGGCAGCCGGACCCCGGTGGCGGCGTTCAGGCGGTTGCGCAGCTCCACCGCCGTCAGCGAGTCGAAGCCCAGCTCCTTGAACGGCCGGTCGATCTCCACGGCCTCCGCCGAGGCGTACCCCAGCACCGAGGCGACCTGCCGGCGGATCAGCGCCAGCAGCGCGTTGTGGCGCTCGCCGTGGGACATCGCGGCCAGTTGCCCGTGCAGCTGCGCCCCGTTGTCCTGCCCGGAGGCGGCGCCGCGGCGCAGCCCCGCGGGGGCCAGCGCGCGGAGCACCGACGGCAGCGCGCCGTCTCCGGCCTGCGCGCGCAGTGCGGCCGTGTTCAGCTTGACCGGGAAGAGGACGGGCTCGTCCGAGAGCCGGCAGGCGTCGAACAGCCCGAGGCCCTCCTCGGCCGGCAGCGGGACGACGGCCCGCATCGAGGTGTTGGCGAGCAGCGCGGTGTCGAACCGGCCGCCCATACCGCTGCTCGCCTCCCACAGTCCCCAGGCGAGTGAGGTGGCCGGCAGGCCCTCGGCATGGCGGTGCTGGGCCAGCGCGTCCAGGAAGGTGTTGGCGGCGGCGTAGTTGCCCTGTCCGGTGCCGCCGATGGTGCCCGCCACCGAGGAGAAGAGCACGAACGCGACCGGCCCGCCGTCCTTGGTCAACGCGTGCAGGTTGAGCGCCGCGTCGACCTTGGGGCGGAACACCGCGTCGATCTTCTCCGGTGTCAGCGAGGCCGTCAGGCCGTTGTCGACGGTGCCGGCGCAGTGCACCACCGCGGTCAGCGGGTGCTCGGCGGAGACGTCCGCGAGCACCCCCGCCAGCGCCTCGCGGTCCGCCACGTCGCAGGCCACCACGGCGGCGTCGGCACCCGCCTCGCGCAGGTCGTCCAGCAGCTCGGCCGCGCCCTCGGCCGCCGGGCCCCGGCGGCTGAGCAGCAGCAGCCGGCGCACGCCGTGCCGGGACGCCAGCCGCCGGGCGACCATGGCACCCAGACCGCTGGTGGCACCGGTCACCAGGACCGTCCCCTCCGGGTCCCAGGAGGCCGGCGCACCGTCGTCGGCCCCGGACGGGGTCTGCGGGCCGGACACCGGCGGCAGGGCGCGGACCCGCCCCAGACGGGGCGCCAGGACGGTTCCGGCGCGCAGCGCCAGCTGGTCCTCCCCGGAGGCCAGCGCCGCCGGCAGGGCCTGCCAGGACGCGGCTTCGCCGTCCACGTCGAGCAGCACCAGCCGGTCGGGGGTCTCGGCCTGGGCCGAGCGCACCAGGCCCCAGAGCGGGGCTCCGGCGAGCCCGGTCACCTGCTCACCGTCGCGCGCGGCCAGGGCCCGGCGCGTGACCAGCACCAGGCGGGTCGAGGACAGCCGCTCGTCGAGGGACGGGTCCAGCCAGGCGCGGACCGCGTCCAGGGCCCGGCCGGTGGCCGCCCGGGCCGCCTCCGCGAGGCCGGTCAGGTCCGCGGGCGTGTCGCTCGCGGGGTCGAGCAGCACGAAGTCGGGAGCTTCGGCGCCGTCGGCCACGGCGGAGACCAGGGCGCTCAGGTCCACGAAGGAGGCCGGAGCCCCGGCGGAGTGCTGCCGCGCGAGTTCGAGGAGGTCCGGCCCGACGGGACCGAGCGTCACCCAGCGCGGTCCGGCGGACGCCTTGACGGGCTTCGCCTCGTCGGGCGCCGTCACCCAGTCCATCCGCAGCAGCGACTCCTGTCGTGCGCCGGCGAACTGCTCCGCCGTGATCGGCCGCATGGCCAGCGAGTCCACGGAGACCGCCGGCACGCCCAGGGGGTCGGTGGCGAACAGCGCGAGCGACCCGGAACCGGCCGGGGCGATCCGCACCCGCAGGGCCGAGGCGCCCGTCGCGTGCACCGACACACCGCTCCAGGCGAAGGGCCGCCAGCCCGGCACGTCCTCGTCCAGCAGCCCGCCCAGGCCCACGGTGTGCAGGGCGGAGTCCAGCAGTACCGGGTGGAGGGTGAAGCCGCCCGCACGCTCCAGCTGCCCGGCGGGCAGGGCCACCTCGGCGAACACCTCGTCGCCCCGCCGCCAGGCGGCGCGCAGGCCGTGGAATGCCGGGCCGTAGAAGACGGGCCCGTCGGCGGCGAGCTCGTACAGGTCGTCGACGGGAACGGGCGTGGCGCCCGGAGGAGGCCACTCGGAGAGGTCCGGGACGGGCGAAGCGCCCCCGGCGGCCAGCACTCCGCTGCCGTGGCACAGCCACCCGGAGTCCTCCGCGTCGTCCTCGTGCTGCGAGAACACCTGGATCGCACGGCGGCCAGCCTCGTCCGGTGTGCCCACGGTCAGCTGGAGGCGGACGTGCCCGGTGGGCGGCAGCAGCAGGGGCGCCTCCATGGTCAGCTCTTCGAGCCGGTCGCAGCCGACCTGGTCACCGGCGACCATCGCCAGCTCGACGAAGGCGGTGCCGGGCAGCGGGACCGTTCCTGCCACCTGGTGGTCGGCCAGCCACGGGTGGGTGCGCAGTGACAGTCGGCCGGTGAGCACCAGGTTCTCGGAGTCGGCGAGGCGGACCACGGCGCCGAGGAACGGGTGACCCGCCGCCTGGAGCCCCACGCCGGCGACGTCGCCGCCGGTACCGGGTTCGGGCCAGAAGCGTTGGTGTTGGAAGGGGTAGGTGGGCAGGTCGGTGCGGCGGGCGTCGCGGCCGGCGAGGACGGTGGTCCAGTCGACGGGCACGCCGCGCACGTACGCCT
>NZ_JBIBHU010000060.1:0-13678 GCF_042957205.1 Kitasatospora sp. NPDC008115
CAGGCTGCTGTCTCCCAGGTGGCGGTGGTGGTGCGGGAGGACGTGCCGGGGGACAAGCGTCTGGTGGCGTACCTGGTCGCGGACGGCGAGGTCGACACCGATGGTCTGCGTGCGGTCGCGGGGCAGCGGCTGCCGGGGTACATGGTGCCGTCGGCGTTCGTCGTCCTGGACGTGCTGCCGTTGACGGTGAACGGCAAGCTGGACCGCAAGGCGCTGCCGGCGCCGACGTACGAGACGGGTGGCGGGCGCGCCCCGGCGGACGCTCGTGAGGAGCTGGTCTGCCGGGCGTTCGCCGAGGTCCTGGGTCTGCCGGTGGTCGGTGTGGACGACGACTTCTTCGCGCTCGGCGGCCACTCCCTGCTGGTCGTGTCGCTCGCCGAGTGGCTGCGGTCGCGTGGTCTCGCGGTGCCGGTCCGGGCGCTGTTCCAGAACCCGACCCCGGCCTCCCTGGCACGCGTCGCCGGAACCGGACAGGTGGTCGTCCCGGCCAACCCGATCCCGGCCGGTGGCGTGGACGAGCTGACGCCGGAGCTGCTGCCGCTGGTCGACCTGACCGAGGCCGAGATCGCCCGCGTCGTGGCGGCCGTGCCGGGCGGTGCGGCGAACGTGGCGGACGTGTACCCGCTGGCGCCGTTGCAGGAGGGCATGTTCTTCCACCACCTGATGGCGGACCGCGAGGGCACCGACGTCTACGTCACGCCCACGCTCCTTGAGTTCGAGTCCCGCGAGCGGCTGGACGCCTTCCTCGACGCGCTGCGCTGGGTGGTCGGCCGCCACGACGTCTACCGGACGGCGATCGTCTGGGACGGCCTGCGCGAGCCCGTCCAGGTCGTGCTGCGCGACGTGGAGCTGCCCGTCGAGGAGGTGCGCCTGGCCTCGGCCGACGGTGACGTCCTCGACCAGTTCCTCGCCGCCGGCGGTTCGTGGATGGACCTCGACCGGGCACCGCTGATGAACGTGCGGATCGCACCCGAGCCGGGTGGGAACGGCTGGCTGGCGCTGCTGCGCGTCCACCACCTGATCCAGGACCACACCGCCCTGGAGGTGCTGGTCGACGAGGTGGAGGCCTACCTGGCGGACCGGACGGCGGAGCTGCCTGAGCCGCTGCCGTTCCGCGAGTTCGTCGCCCAGGCCCGTCTCGGCGTCTCCCGCGAGGAGCACGAGCGCTACTTCGCCGGCCTGCTCGGCGACGTGGAGGAGACCACCGCGCCGTACGGGATGCTCGACGTCCACAGCGACGGCACCCAGGTCACCAAGCAGCGCGTGGTCGTGGCCGAGGAGCTGTCCGAGCGCGTCCGCAAGGTCGCGCGGACGGTCGGCGTGAGCCCGGCGACGGTGTTCCACCTGGTGTGGGCGCGGGTCCTCGGCACGCTCTCCGGCCGCGACGACGTGGTCTTCGGCACCATCCTGTTCGGCCGGATGGACGCCGGCGCCGGTGCGGACCGGGTGCCCGGCCTGTTCATCAACACCCTGCCCGTCCGGGTCCGCCTGGCCGACGGGACGGTGGGCGAGGCGCTGGAGTCCATGCGCGGCCAGCTCGCCGAGCTGATGGTGCACGAGCACGCCCCGCTCGCGGCGGCGCAGGCGGCCAGCGGACTGCCGGGCGGCAGCCCGCTGTTCACCTCGATCTTCAACTACCGGTACGGCCGCTCCGAACCGCGCAGCACCAGCCCGGCGCTGCGGGGCATCCAGGTGCGCTCCTTCCGCGACCTGACCAACTACCCGCTGGTGGCGTCGGTCGATGTCGAGGGGACGGGCTTCGCGATCACGGTGGACGCGGTCGCCCCCGTCGACCCGGCCCAGGTGACCACCCTCGTGCACACCTGCCTGGACGCGGTGGTCACCGCGATGGAGCAGGACTCCGGTACCCGCCTGTCGGCGGTGGACATCCTGGACGCGGCGGAGCGTGCCCTGGTGGTGGGCGAGTGGAACGACACGGCCGCCGCGCTCCCGGAGTTGTCGGTGTCGGAGGTGTTCGCGGCGCGGGTGGCGGAGTCGCCGGATGCGGTGGCCGTTGCCAGTGGTGATGTCGCCTGGTCGTACCGTGAGTTGGACGAGCGTGTTGATCGTCTGGCGTCGGTGCTGGTGGAGCGCGGTGTCGGTGTGGAGTCGCCGGTTGCCGTGGTGATGGAGCGTTCGGCGGACCTGGTGGTCGTGCTGCTGGCGGTGCTGAAGGCCGGTGGGGCGTTCGTTCCGGTGGACGTGGCGTGGCCGTCGGCGCGGGTGGAAGCGGTCCTCACCGACGCTGCCCCGGTGTGCGTGGTGACCACGCAGGACCGGGTGCCGGAGCTTCCGGCCGGCGTCCCGGTGGTACTCGCGGACGCGGTTCCGGCTGGTCACGGCAAGGTTCCGTCGGTTTCGGGGCTGTTGGACCGGGCGGCGTACGTGATGTACACCTCCGGTTCGACGGGTGTGCCGAAGGGCGTCGTGACCACTCAGCGCGATCTGGTGGCTCTGGCGCTGGACCGCTGCTGGGGTGCGTCGGCGGACATGCGGGTGCTGTTCCACGCGCCGCACGCGTTCGACGCGTCGTCCTACGAGTTGTGGGTGCCGATGCTGTCCGGTGGGACGGTCGTGGTGGCCGAGCCGGTGGCGATCGATGCTTCGGTTCTGGCGGCTCTCGTCTCCCGGCACGGGCTGACCCACGTCCACGTGACGGCTGGCCTGCTGCGTGTCCTGGCGGACCAGGACCCGGGGTGCTTCAAGGGTGTCCGCGAGGTTCTGACCGGCGGCGATGTCGTCCCGGCGGCGTCCGTGCGGCGCCTGCTGGAGCACAACTCCGGTCTCGTCGTCCGGCATCTGTACGGGCCGACCGAGGTGACGCTCTGCGCCACCCAGCATGAGGTCCGCGACGCCGTCGGTGAGGTGCTGCCGATCGGCCGTCCGCTGGACAACACCCGCGCCTACGTTCTGGACGATGCGCTCGCGCCCGTTCCGGTCGGGGTGACGGGCGAGCTGTACGTGGCGGGCGTGGGCCTTGCCCGCGGCTATGCCCACCAGTCCGTCCTGACGGCGGAACGTTTCATCGCCGACCCGTTCGGTTCCGGCGAGCGGCTGTACCGCACGGGCGACCGCGTCCGTTGGAACACCGAGGGGCAGTTGGTGTTCTCGGGCCGGGCGGATGCGCAGGTGAAGATCCGCGGCTTCCGCGTCGAACCCGGTGAGGTGGAGGCGGTCGTCGCCGGTCACCCGCAGGTGGCCCAGGCGGCCGTGGTGGTCCGCGAGGACACCCCCGGCGACAAGCGTCTCGTGGCGTACCTCGTCGCGGGCGAAGCCATGGACGTGGACGCCGTTCGCGCCCACGTCTCCGAGCGCCTGCCCGCCTACATGGTCCCCTCGGCGTTCATGCTCCTGGAGACCCTCCCGCTCACCGTCAACGGCAAGCTCGACCGCAAGGCCCTGCCCGCCCCGGAGTACGTCTCCGGCACCGGCCGCGCCCCGGGCACCGTGCAGGAGGAACTGCTCTGCCAGGTCTTCGCCGAGGTCCTCGGCCTCCCGGCGGTCGGCGTCGACGACGACTTCTTCGCGCTGGGCGGCCACTCCCTGCTGGCCACGCGCCTGGTGAGCCGGGTGCGGTCGGTACTCGGGGTGGAGGTGTCCATCCGGGCGCTGTTCGACGCCCCGACCCCGGCCGGGCTGGCCGCGTTGCTGGTCCGCGCCGAGCCCGGTCGGGCGAAGCTGACCAAGGGCGTCCGCCCGGAGCGGGTTCCGCTCTCCTTCGCCCAGCAGCGCCTCTGGTTCCTCGGCCAGTTGGAGGGTCCGAGCGCCTCGTACAACATCCCGGTCGCCCTGCGGCTCTCGGGGGAGCTGGACCGGGAGGCGCTGGACGCCGCGCTGCGTGACGTGGTCGGCCGGCACGAGGTGCTGCGCACCGTGTTCCCGATGGCCGACGGCCGCCCGTTCCAGCGGGTGCTGTCCCTGGAGGAGTCCGGCTTCGCGCTGACGGTCGCCGAGGTGGCGCCCGGGCAGCTGGAGGCCGAGGTGGCCGGCGCGGCCGGTTACGCCTTCGACTTCGCCGTCGAGGTGCCGATCCGTGCCCGGCTGTTCGCGGTCTCGCCGCAGGAGCACGTCCTCGTTCTGGTGGTACACCACATCGCCACCGACGGCTGGTCGATGGGCCCGCTGGCCCGGGACCTGACCACCGCCTACGCGGCCCGGTGCGAGGGCCGGGCGCCGGAGTGGACCGCGCTGCCGGTGCAGTACGCGGACTACGCGCTGTGGCAGCGCGAGCTGCTGGGCTCGGAGGAGGACCGCGAGAGCCTGGTCGCGCGCCAGGTGGAGTACTGGCGGGCGAGCCTGGAGGACGCGCCGGAGGAGCTGGCGCTGCCGCTCGACCACGCGCGTCCGGCGGTCGCCTCGCACCGCGGCCACGTCGTCCCGCTGCGGCTGCCGGCCGACCTGCACGGCGACCTGCTGCGCGTGGCCAAGGCGCAGGGCGTCACCCTCTACATGGCTGTTCAGACCGCCCTGACGGTCGCGCTGGCCAAGCTGGGCGCGGGTACGGACATCCCGGTCGGCCTGGCGGTCGCCGGCCGTACTGACCAGGCGTTGGACGAACTTGTCGGCTTCTTCGTCAACACGCTGGTGCTGCGTACCGACCTGTCCGGGAACCCGACGCTGGCCGAACTGCTCGGTCGGGTGCGGGAGACCAGCCTGGAGGCCTTCGCCCACCAGGACGTCCCGTTCGACCGGCTGGTCGAGGAGTTGGCCCCGGCCCGCTCGCTGGCCCGGCACCCGCTGTTCCAGGTCATGCTCACCGTGCAGAACACGGCGGCGGCGCCCGGCAGCGGTTCGTCGCCCGCCGAGCTGCGCGGTCTGCGGACCGAGCTGATGCCGCTCGGCGTCGGCGCGGCCAACTTCGACCTGGACATGAGCCTCGGCGAGGCCTTCGACCAGGAGGGCGCCCCGGCCGGCCTGCGCGGCTCGCTGACCGTGGCGGCGGACCTGTTCGACCCGGCGACGGCCGAGCGGATCGCGCGGAGCCTGCGGTCCGCCCTGCGGACACTGGCCGACGCACCCGACACCCGCCTGTCGGCGGTGGACGTGGTGGACGCGGCGGAGCGTGCCCTGGTGGTGGGGGAGTGGAACGACACGGCTGCTTCGCTGCCGGAGTTGTCGGTGTCGGAGGTGTTCGCGGCGCGGGTGGCGGAGTCGCCGGATGCGGTGGCCGTTGCCAGTGGTGATGTCGCCTGGTCGTACCGTGAGTTGGGCGAGCGGGTTGATCGTCTGGCGTCGGTGCTGGTGGAGCGCGGTGTCGGTGTGGAGTCGCCGGTTGCCGTGGTGATGGAGCGTTCGGCGGACCTGGTGGTCGTGCTGCTGGCGGTGCTGAAGGCCGGTGGGGCGTTCGTTCCGGTGGACGTGGCGTGGCCGTCGGCGCGGGTGGAAGCGGTCCTCACCGACGCTGCCCCGGTGTGCGTCGTCACCACGCGGGACCGGGTGCCGGAGCTTCCGGCCGGTGTTCCGGTGGTGCTCGCGGACGCGGTGCCGACCACGGAGAGCAGGCTTCCGTTGGTTGCGGGGTTGTTGGATCGGGCGGCGTACGTGATGTACACCTCCGGCTCGACCGGCGTCCCGAAGGGCGTTGTCACGACGCAGCGGGACCTTGTCGCGCTGGCGCTGGACGGGTGCTGGGGTGCGTCGGCGGACATGCGGGTGCTGTTCCACGCCCCGCACGCCTTCGACGCTTCCTCGTACGAGTTGTGGGTGCCGCTGCTGTCCGGTGGGACGGTCGTGGTGGCCGAGCCGGTGGCGATGGACGCCGCCGTGCTGCGGGAGTCGGTCGCCCGGCACGGGCTGACCCACGTGCACGTCACCGCCGGCCTGCTGCGGGTCCTGGCTGATCAGGACCCGGAGTGCTTCAAGGGTGTCCGCGAGGTCCTGACCGGCGGCGATGTCGTCCCGGCGGCGTCCGTGCGGCGGCTGCTGGAGCACAACTCCGGTCTCGTCGTCCGACACCTCTACGGGCCGACCGAGGTGACGCTCTGCGCCACCCAGCACGAGGTCCGCGACGCCGTCGGCGACGTGCTGCCGATCGGCCGTCCGCTGGACAACACCCGCGCCTACGTCCTCGACGACACCCTCGCCCCGGTCCCCATCGGCGTGACGGGCGAGCTGTACGTGGCAGGCGTGGGCCTTGCCCGTGGCTATGCCCACCAGTCCGTCCTGACGGCGGAACGTTTCGTCGCGGACCCGTTCGGTTCCGGCGAGCGCCTGTACCGCACGGGCGACCGCGTCCGCTGGACCGCCGACGGCCAACTCGTCTTCGCCGGGCGCGCGGACGCCCAGGTGAAGATCCGCGGCTTCCGCGTCGAACCCGGTGAGGTGGAGGCGGTCGTCGCCGGTCACCCGCAGGTGGCCCAGGCGGCCGTGGTGGTCCGCGAGGACACCCCCGGCGACAAGCGCCTCGTCGCCTACGTCGTCCCCGCCGACGGCCTGGACCTGGACGCCCTGCGCGCCCACGTCTCCGACCGCCTGCCCGCCTACATGGTCCCCTCGGCGTTCATGGCCCTGGAGACCCTCCCGCTCACCGTCAACGGCAAGCTCGACCGCAAGGCCCTGCCCGCCCCCGAGTACGTCTCCGGCACCGGCCGTGCTCCGGCGGACGTGCGCGAGGAGCTGATCTGCCAGGCGTTCGCCGAGGTCCTCGGACTCCCGGCGGTCGGCGTGGACGACGACTTCTTCGCCCTCGGCGGCCACTCCCTGCTCGCCGTCTCCCTGGTCGAGCGCCTCCGTGCCCGCAACGTCGGCATCTCGGTGCGCGCGCTGTTCGCCACCCCGACCCCCGTCGGCCTGGCGGCCGTGGCGGGACCGGCCCAGGTGGCGATCCCGGCCAACCTGATCCCGGAGGGCGCCACCGCGCTGACCCCGGTGATGCTGCCGCTGGTCGACCTCACCGAGGACGAACTCGCCACCGTCGTCGCCGCCGTCCCGGGCGGCGCGGCGAACATCGCCGACGTCTACCCGCTCGCGCCCCTCCAGGAAGGCCTGTTCTTCCACCACCTGATGGCCGACCGGGACGCCGGGGACACCTATGTCCTGCCGACGACCCTGGCGTTCGACGACCGGGCGCGGCTCGACGCCTTCCTCGCGGCGCTCCAGCGCGTGGTGGCCCGGCACGACATCTACCGCACGGCGATCCTCTGGGACGGTCTGCGCGAGCCCGTCCAGGTCGTGCTCCGCGCGGCCGCCCTGCCCGTCACCGAGGTCGCACCGGACCCGGCCGGCCCGCCGGTGGCCGAGCAGTTGCAGGCCGCCGCAGGTGTGTGGATGGACCTCGACCGGGCGCCGCTGATGACGGCCCACGTCGCGGCCGAGCCGGGCACGGACCGGTGGCTGGCGCTGCTGCGCATCCACCACCTCGTCCAGGACCACACCGCCCTGGAGATCCTGCTCGACGAACTGCGGGCGTTCCTCTCCGGCCGCGCCGACGAGCTGCCCGACCCGCTGCCCTTCCGCGAGTTCGTCGCCCAGGCCCGCCTCGGCGTGCCGCGCGAGGAGCACGAGCGCCACTTCGCCGAACTGCTCGGCGACGTCACCGAGACCACCGCCCCGTTCGGCCTGACCGACGTGCACGGCGACAACGCCGGCACCGAGCGCAGCCGGATGCCGGTGGACGAGGGGACGGCCCGCCGGACCCGTGAGGTGGCGCGGTCGCTGGGCGTCAGCCCGGCCACCGTCTTCCACCTCGCCTGGGCCCGGGTGCTGGCGGCCGTCTCGGATCGCGACGACGTGGTGTTCGGCACCGTGCTGTTCGGCCGGATGAACGCCGGCGCCGGCGCGGACCGGGTGCCGGGGCTCTTCCTCAACACCCTGCCGGTCCGGGTCCGCTTCGACGGCGGGACCGTGGCCGGGGCGCTGGCCGGGCTGCGCGAGCAGCTGGCCGACCTGCTGGTGCACGAGCACGCCCCGCTCGCCGTCGCCCAGACGGCCAGCGGCCTGCCGGGCGGCAGCCCGCTGTTCAGCGCGCTGTTCAACTACCGCTACTCGGCGGCGGCGCCGTCGGCGCCGGAGCACGCGGACGCGCTGGCCGGCGTGCGGGTGCTGCTGACCAAGGAGGGCACCAACTACCCGGTGAGCGTGTCCGTCGACGACGACGGGACCGGGTTCGCCATCACGGCGGACGCGCCCGCCCCGGTCGGCGCGGACCGGGTCCGCGCCCTGCTGGAGACGGCGCTGGACAACCTGGCGGATGCGCTGGAGCGGACGCCGGACGCCCCGCCGGCGGCGGTGGAGGTGCTGCGGCCCGCCGAGCGGCTGCGGCTGCTGGAGGCGTTCTCCGCCGAGGCGCAGGCCCGGCCGCGGACCCTGGCGGCGCTGCGCGAGCGGTACGGCGTCGAGCCGGCCGGCGCGTACGTGCTCGACGGCGGCCTGCGGATGGTGCCCGCGGGTGCGACGGGCGAGCTGTACCTGGCGGGCGTGGCCGGACCGGAGGGCGGGCCGGACCTCGCCGACCCGTTCAACCCGGGCGGGGCGATGCTGCGCACCGGTGACCGGGTCCGCTGGAGCGCGGACGGCCGGCTGGAGTTCCCGGCCGAGGCGGCCGAGCCCGCCGCGCCGGAGGACGCCCCGTCCACCGCCGCCGGCCGACGGCCGTCCGGTCCGCGTGAGGAACTGCTCTGCCAGGTCTTCGCCGAGATCCTCGGCCTGCCGTCGGTCGGCGTCGACGACAACTACTTCCTGCTCGGCGGGCAGTCGCTGATGGCGACCCGGCTGGTCGGCCGGCTGCGGGCGGTGCTCGGCGTCGAGGTGCCGATCCGGGCGCTGTTCGAGAACCCGACCCCGGCCGGTCTGGCCGCCCGGCTGGCGCAGGCCGCGCCGGGACGCGCCGCGCTGGTCGCCCGGCCGCGCCCGGAGCGGGTGCCGCTCTCCTTCGCCCAGCAGCGGCTCTGGTTCCTCGGCCAGCTGGAGGCCTCCAGCGCCACCTACACCAACACCACCGCGCTGCGGCTCTCCGGTTCGCTGGACCGGGAGGCGCTCGGCTCGGCGCTGCGGGACCTGGTCGGGCGTCACGAGATCCTGCGCACGGTGCTCCCCGTCGAGGACGGCGAGCCCTACCAGCGGATCCTCCCGGCGGCCGAGGCGGGCATCGAGCTGACCGTCGTCGAGGTGGCGCCGGGCGGCCTGGCCGCGCGGCTGGCGCAGGTGGGCGAGTACCCGTTCGACCTCGCCACCGAGATCCCGATCCGGGCCTGGCTCCTCGCGGAGGCACCCGAGGAGCACGTCCTGGTGCTGGCGGTCCACCACAGCGCCACCGACGGCTGGTCGATGGGCCCGCTGGCCCGCGACCTGACCACCGCCTACACCGCCCGGCTGCGCGGCGAGGCCCCGCAGTGGGCGCCGCTGCCCGTCCAGTACGCGGACTACGCGATCTGGCAGCGCGAGCTGCTGGGCGGCGGGAGCGACCCGGACAGCGTGCTGGCCGGGCAGATGGCCCACTGGCGCGAGGCGCTGGCCGGGCTGCCGGAGGAGATCGCGCTGCCGGAGACCCGCCCCCGCCCGGCCGTCCCCACCCACCGGGCGGGCGACCTGCCGGTGCGGATCGGCCCGGAGCTGCACCGCGGCATCCTGGACCTGGCCAAGGCCGAGGGGGCCACCGTCTTCATGGTGATGCAGGCGGCGCTGGCCGCCCTGCTGAGCGGGCTGGGGGCCGGCGAGGACGTGCCGATCGGCGCCGCGGTCGCGGGCCGGGTGGACGACGCGCTGGACGACCTGATCGGCTTCTTCGTCAACATGCTGGTGCTGCGCACCGACGTGTCGGGCGACCCGACCTTCGGCGAGCTGCTGCAACGCGTGCGCGGCACGGACCTGGCCGCGTACGCCAACCAGGACGTGCCGTTCGACTACGTGGTGGAGCAGCTGACCCCCGAGCGCTCGACGGCCCGTCAGCCGCTGTTCCAGGTCGCGCTGGTGGTGCAGAACACTCCCAGGAGCGAGCTGCGGATGCCCGGCCTGGCCATCGCCTCGGAGCCGGTCGCGGTCGGCGGGGCGCGCTCGGACCTGATGCTGAGCCTCGCCGAGCGGGTGGACGAGGACGGCGCCCCCGCCGGCCTCGGCGGCGCACTGCAGTTCAGCGCCGACCTGCTGGACCCGGGGACCGCGCGCGAGCTGGCCGACCGCCTGGTGCGGCTGCTGGAGCACGTGGTCGCCGACCCCGGGCAGCCGCTGAGCCGGATCCCGCTGGTGACCGACGGTGAGCGCCGGGCGCTGCTGGACCTGGGCGCCGGCCCCGCGCACGAGGTGCACGACGCGGGCCGGGCGACCCTGCCGGAGCTGTTCGCGGCCCAGGTCGCGCGGAACCCGCAGGCCGTCGCGCTGGTCCACGGCGATCAGGAGCTCTCCTACGCGGAGCTGGACCTGCGGGCCGAGCGCCTCGCCCGGCTGCTGGCCGCCCGCGGCATCGGGCCGGAGTCGGTGGTGGCGGTGGCCATGGGGCACTGCGCCGAGCTGGTCGTCGCCTTCCTGGCGATCGCCAAGGCCGGGGCCGTCTACCTGCCGGTCGACCCGGCGCACCCGGCCGACCGGATCGGGTACATGGTCGCCGACGCCCGCCCGGTCCACGCGCTGACCACCGAGGCCGACCGGGCGGCGCTGCCTCCGTCGGCCGGCCTCCCGGTCACGGTGCTCGGCACCGCCGGGGCCGAGGCGGAACTCGCGTCCGTCCAGGCCTCCGCGTCCACCGGCGACGACCCGCTGCCGGCGCCGCGCCCCGAGCAGGCCGCGTACGTCATCTACACCTCGGGCTCCACCGGCCGCCCCAAGGGTGTGGTGGTCTCGCACACCGGCATCGCGAACCTGGTCGCCGCCCAGGTCGAACGGCTCGGGGTGACGGACGCCTCCCGGGTGCTGCAGTTCGCCTCGGTCGGCTTCGACGCGGCCGTCTGGGAACTGGTGATGGCGCTGTGCACCGGCGCCCGCCTGGTGGTGGCCCCGTCCGGGGAGCTGCTCCCCGGCGCCGGGCTCGCCGAGGTGATCGCCCGCCACCGGGTCACCCACGCGACGCTGCCGCCGGCCGTGCTGGCACTGCTGTCGCCGGAGGACCTGGCCTCCGTCACCGCCCTGGTGTCGGCCGGGGAGGCCCTCGGGGAGGACCTCCCCGCCCGCTGGGCGCCCGGACGGCGGTTCATCGACGCCTACGGGCCCACCGAGACCACCGTCTGCGCCACCATGTCGGACCCGCTGGTGCCGGGCGAGCCGGTGACCATCGGCGGGGCCGTCACCGGCACCACCGTCCTGCTGCTCGACGACGCGCTGCGCCCGGTCCCGGCCGGCGTGCTCGGCGAGCTGTACGTGGCCGGGCCCGCGCTGGCCCGCGGCTACCAGGGCCGGGCGGACCTGACGGCGGAGCGTTTCGTCGCCGACCCGTACGGCTCCGGACGGCGGATGTACCGCACCGGCGACCGCGCCCGCTGGGACGGGAAGGGCCGGCTGCTGTACGCCGGACGGGCCGACGACCAGGTGAAGATCCGCGGCTTCCGGGTGGAACCGCGCGAGGTGGAGGCGGTGCTCACCGGGCACCCGGACGTCGCGCGGGCCGTGGTGACTGTTCAAGTGCAGTCGGGTGAGCAGCGGTTGATCGCCTATCTCGTGGCGGCCGACCGTGGTTATGGTGAGCGCGCCCTCGGCGATCACGGCACCGGTGACCTGGCGGCAGCGGTGCGCGGCTACGCCGCGGAGCGGCTGCCCCGGTACATGCTGCCCGCCGCGATCGTGGAGTTGTCGGCGTTGCCGCTGACGGTGAACGGCAAGCTCGACCACCGGGCGCTGCCGGCACCGGACCTCGGCGCCGCCGCCGGCACCGGCCGGGCGCCGGCCACGGCCGAGGAGAAGGCGGTGTGCTCGGTGTTCGCCGAGATCCTCGGGCTGCCCGAGGTCGGTGCGGACGACGACTTCTTCGCGATGGGCGGGCACTCCCTGCTGGCGACCCGGCTGCTCAGCCGGGTGCGTTCGGTGACGGGGGCCGACGTGCCGGTCCGTGTGCTGTTCGAGAACCCGACGCCCGCGGCCCTCGCCGTCTGGATCACCGCCCAGGCAGGCACCAGGACCAAGAGGAAGAGCCGGCCGGCACTGCGGCCGATGCGCAAGCAGGAGGAGAACTGATGTTTCCGTTGTCGTTCGCGCAGCGGCGGTTGTGGTTCCTGGGCCGGCTGGAGGGTCCGAGCGCGGCCCACAACATCCCCGTGGTCCTGCGGCTCTCCGGGACGCTCGACCGTGCGGCCTTCGGCGCGGCCCTGCGCGATGTGATCGGCCGTCACGAGGTGCTGCGCACCGTCTACCCGGCGGTCGACGGGACGCCGCAGCAGCAGATCCTCCCGCTGGACGAGGCCGGATTCCAGCTGGTCACCGCCGAGGTGGCGCCCGCGGAGCTGGCGGGCGAGGTGGCCCGGGCGACCGGTCACGCCTTCGACTTCGCGGTGGAGATCCCGGTCCGGGCCTGGCTGTTCAGCGAGGCCCCGGACGAGCACGTGCTGGTCTTCGTGGTGCACCACATCGCCGCCGACGGCTGGTCGATGGGCCCGCTGATGCGCGACCTGTCGGCGGCCTACCGGGCCCGGCTGGCCGGGCGGGCGCCGGGCTGGGAGCCGCTGCCGGTCCAGTACGCGGACTACGCGCTCTGGCAGCGCGAGCTGCTCGGGGAGGAGGACGACCCGGAGAGCCTGCTCAACGAGCAGGTGGGCTACTGGCGGGACGCCCTCGCAGGCGTGCCCGAGGAGCTGACCCTGCCGACCGACCGGCCGCGCCCGGCGACCGCCTCCTACCGGGGCGTCACCGCGACCTTCGACGTCCCGGCCGCCGCCCACGGGCGGCTGCTGGACGTGGTCAGGGAGAACGGCTCCACCCTCTTCATGGGCCTGCACGCCGCCCTGGCGATCCTGCTGTCCCGGCTCGGCGCGGGCACCGACCTGCCGATCGGCACGGTCGTCGCCGGCCGCAACGACGAGGGCCTGGACGACCTGGTCGGCTGCTTCGTCAACAACCTGGTGATCCGCTCCGACGTGTCCGGCGCCCCGACCTTCGCCGAGGTCCTGCGCCGGGTGCGGGAGTCCGTTCTGGACGCGTTCGCCCACCAGGACGTGCCGTTCGAGAAGCTGGTCGAGGACCTCGCCCCGGCCCGCTCGATGGCCCGCCACCCGCTCTTCCAGGTGATGGCCACCGTGCAGAGCGCCGACCTGGTCTCCAAGCGCGGCGCCGGCCGCTCGCTGGACCTGCCCGGACTTCGGGTCGGCCCGCTGACGGGGACCCACGAGATGGGTGAGTTCGACCTCGACGTCGTCCTCATGGAGCGCTTCGACGAGGCCGGCCGCCCGGCCGGCCTCACCGGTACCGTCATCGGCGCGGCCGACCTCTTCGACGCCGCCACCGTCGAGCGGACGGCCGCCCAACTGGCCCGCGTCCTGGAGGCCGTGGCGCTGGACCCCGGTGTGCGGGTGGGGTCGGTGGATGTGCTGGGTGAGGTTGAGCGTCGTCGGATGCTGGTGGAGTGGAATGCCACGGGGGTGGCGGAGTCGGGTGGTCTGGTTCCGGGGTTGTTCTCGGAGCAGGCGGCGCGGACTCCGGATGCCGTGGCGGTGGTGTGTGACGGCGTAGAGGTGTCGTATCGGGAGTTGGATGAGCGGTCGTCGCGTCTGGCGCGTCGTCTCGTAGGGCTTGGTGTGGGTCCGGAGTCGGTGGTGGCTCTGGT
>NZ_JBIBHU010000061.1:0-12547 GCF_042957205.1 Kitasatospora sp. NPDC008115
TGGAGCCTCCCCCCGCAGGGCGACTCCGAAGGGCCACAACCTTCATCTCCCACGCAACATCGCATCAGTTGGTTCTTCCTACAACGAACCCACCTTCACGTTCAGGACACACGCAAACAGTCAAGATCATCTGACGCGGGACAGCAGTCGTGTCCTCAGCGCGCGATCGGCCGGGTCGGTGTCGTCCCTGCTGGGTGTTGCACTGATGGATCGTCAGGTTCGGGTGTGGTGTAGCAGGTCGGCGGCGTTGGCTGGTGGTGTACCGCTGGTGTCATGACGGTGGTGTGCTCACTGGCTTGTATCGGTGTCACGGGGCGGTGTACCGCATCATCCGAGTGGTGTCATGGGTTCGGCTGTTCTTATGCCGGGCGGTACGTGGGGTGGGTGTGATCAGGGTGTCCGGGTTGTGTGCGTGGCTGCGCAGGCCGCCTCGGTGACGGAACGCCGGAGTAGGCGGACCAGGCGGCGAACAGGAAGCGGAAGGGCTCCGCCGGTGGCAGGCCGGTCACCTTCGATCCGGGCCGCTACAGACAGCGCAACACCGTCGAGCGGTGCTTCCCGAAGATCAAGACATGGCGCGGCCTGGCCACCGGATTCGACAAGAGCCCCGAAAGCTACACAGCAGGCCTACACCTTCGCGGGTCGATCATGTGGCGGAAGCTCCTGACCTCAGCCACATGATCCGAACCTTGAACAGCTTCTAGCGGTACCAGCCGCTCCAGGAGCCGTTGGCGTTGCGGGTCTTGTACCAGGTGTTGCCGTCCGTGCCCGTCACCTCCAGCTTGATGTAGTTGCCGCTGTAGTCGCTGATGCGGGGGTCGGACGCGACCGGGCCGCCGAGCGGGGCCATGGCCAGGTGGCCCTCGGGGTCCTCCCAGATGGTCCACACCCCGTGGTCCGAACCGACGAAGAAGCGGTGGGTCGTTCCGTCGGTGAGCTCGTAGACGGGCATCTTGACCCCGAAGCCCCTGCCGCAGAGGTACGTCGCGTTCAGCGAGCCGAGGTTCCACGGCTCCGAAGTCTGCTCCGCACGAATGCACTCGGGATGCCAGATCACCCGCTTGGGGCCGGCCGCCCCGGCGCTCCCCGCCATGCCGACCACGGCGGCGGCGGCCAGTGCCGCCGCGGCCACGGTCCTTCCGAGCTTCCTGGTGTTCGTCGTCATTACGGGCCTCCGGATCACGCGCCACACCACCCCGCCGGACGGCGGGGGGACGAGGGCCGGCCGTGACGCGTTGCCGACGTCGAAAGTGCCAATGCGTGCGCCGGCCGAACCCCCGGTCGGATCGTTGCAGAGACTTTTCCCGGCAGTCAGCCCGAACCGGCGGGTAGTGGCCGCTCGTCCCCTCCGGGTGCCCGGAGGGGGCGCCGGATCGTGCCCGGAACACAGGCAACCCGGACGAGACGGCCCGACCGCTCGGCTTCCGACTCGGATGATCCTCCGGCCCCGCCGGTACGGGGATCAGCCTCGACACTTGCGTCACCGGCGCCCGCACGGCCCGGCCCCGCCGCGGGGCGGCGACGTTACGGAGCGCTCGTTCGGCTCGGGTGAAGCCGATGCTCAAGCCCCTCATCAGCGGTCCGTCGATGCCTTCGGGCCCGGTGACACCACCCCCCCCGGATCATGAACAAAACGGGGAGTCATGCCGGAACCGAAGGCCGGTGGCCCCATTGCGGGGCCACGAAGACGGTAACGGGGGGGTAATGTGCGCCGGTCAGGTCGCCTCGGGCACGGAGGTGTCGACGCGGCCAAGAAGATCAAGGGTCGTAAGCGCCACCTGGCCACCGACGCCCTTGGCCTCCTGCTCGCCGTGATCGGCACCGCGGCGTCGGTCCAGGACTCCGCCGGCGGCAAGCGAGTACTCGACGAACTCGCCGCCGACCAGGCGGCCGTGGCCAAGGTCTGGGTCGACGGCGCGGCTGCAACAACACCGTGATCAACCACAAAACACGCCTCAGCGCCGACGTGGAGGTCGTCAAACGTCCGACCGCCACCGGCTTCCAGGTCCTGCCGAAACGTTGGGTCGTCGAGCGGACCTTGTGCGCCACGAGGCGCTCTGTTGATATCCCCGGCTCAGCCGGGAGGAACTTGGAAGGCGCGGAACGCCCACCGGGTGCCCCGCGGCGGTGACAAGGCCCCGGGCCATACGGTGCCCGCATCGCCTCCAGGGGCTCACCGGCTGGCGCCGTTCGTGCCGGGCGCAGCATCTCCACCACTCGAACAGCCGTGATGCCTGCCGTTCTCGGCACAGATGCCCATGTCTGCGCCAGACCCTGCGAAGTCCTGGCGGCAGTGGTGGATCGGCTGTGTGCCCCCGGAGCCTTTCGGGCTTCGGGGGCACACGTCACGGCGACAGGTGTCAGCAGGAACGGGCGGGCCGGTCGCGGACCATCAGGTCGACACGGCCGCGAGTGCCGTCGATCCAGACCACCCGGGTGCCGGTGTCGGCTGCAGCGAGGCTCTGTCGTCCCCGGTTGCAGGAGACGCGTACCGGGGTGCCACCGGTGACCGGTACCTGGTACAGCTTGGAGAGGTCGGCGTTGGACAAACTGCTGGCAGGGCGATCGTGTTCACGTTCGAAGGTGACAGCCTGGTCGCTGACGGTGATTTCTTTGGTCAACGGTGCAAGCGGTGCGTCGGAGGGGACCAGGTCGGTGACCCCGGAACCGTCCGCGGCACCGGATCGGATGCCGATGCCGCCATTGGGCGCCTGTTCCGCCCAGACCAGCCGATCGCCCACGAAGTGCGGATCGCCCATGAAACGCTTCGGCCTCTTGGGAACGCCCGGGATGCCGGGGGGCGTTCCGTGCGTTCCGGCCCGGGTCATCGGGTATTGGGTCGTTTGTCCAGTGGCGATGGAGTGGATCGTCGGCGCCTGGACCGAATTGTCACCGTCGATCCAGGTTTCGATCCAACCGACTCGGCCGTTCTTCAGGGTGAGCCCGTCCCGGGCGTGTCCCTCCGGTAGCGGGAGTTCGGCTGCGGGTGCGCCGTCGTGGGAGAGCCAGACCCCGGGGACGTTGCTCCCCGGGCGGTCGGCGAGGAAGGCGATGTCCCCTCCGGACACCCGCACGTCACCGATGCCGTTGGTCGATGTGAACACGGTGCGGGCCGGGCCGCCGGACAGCGAGCGTGTCATCACCGTCCGCACGGTCTGGATGTCATCGCCGCTGACCTTGTGCTCCGTTGTCCGCCAAGCTGCCGTGTGGCCGTCCGTGGCGGGATTCGTGTGCTGCCGTCCGTCCTGCGGACTGAGCCGGACGGGGGTGTCCGAGGAGGTGGTCGAACCGGTGAAGAGCGGGCCCCAGTCGTCGGCGTCCTCCGAGACGTTCATGACCCAGCGTCCACCGCCCACGGCCGGCCGGTCGACGCCGGCGGTGCCGCGCAGCAGGGTTTGGCTGTCCGTGCGGATCCTGTCCTGCCAGCCGGCCTTGATCCCGTGCGCGTCGAACGCGGCCGCGACGGTGCGCAGTGCGGCGCGGTCGAGGCCCAGTGAACGGGCGGCGGCGAGGACGGCGTGGCGTCCGTCCACGAAGTCGTCCAGCGGGGTGAGGTAGGAGGTGATGGTGCGGTAGACCAGCCGGTCGGCGGTCAGCGGGTCGAGGGTACGGCGGATGTCCCACAGCGCGCCGCTGAAGATCATGGAATTGACGTGCACGCCGCCCGCGTCGAGGGTCGGGTCGGCGCCGACGAAGTGGTCGGCGGTGGTGCGGTGGCCGTCCAGGCGACGGCGTGCGCACTCCTGCGGGGTGCCGCTGTGGCACAGGCTTCCGCCGATCAGCGCGGCCCGCGGGTCGGTCATCGGGATGCCGTTGGCGGTCGCGTCGACGGCGGCCCCCATGTAGTCGGCCAGCCCCTCGTTCATGGCGCCGGGCTGCCCGCCCGTATCGAGGTTCGCGGTGCTGTGGATGACACCGTGCGTCATCTCGTGGCCGGTCACATCGAGGTCGGCGGAGAACGGAAGGTGCTCGGCATCGCCGTTGCCGTAGAGCATCTTCCCGCTCCACATGGCGCCGGGCCAGGGCTCGCCGGCGTCGCTCGTGTTCACGACGGAGGTGACGGGACCGCCCGTGCCGTCGATTCCGTCGCGGCCGAAACGGTCGCGGTAGAAGTCGTACACGGCGGCGGCGTTGCGGTGGGCGTCGACGGCGCCGCCGGCTCCCGCCGAGGCGGGGAAGTCCGGGCCGGCGGAGGAGACTGGCACGCTGCCCTCGGGCAGGTTCCCCTGGAACTGGAAGTAGGACTGCCCGGCCGCGTCGTAGGTGGACAGGCCGGAGCCGCGGGTGAGGTCGACGAGCCGGTAACTCCCGTCCGGCATCCGGGCGATGTTCACCGGCACGGTACGGCCCCGGAGGTCGGTGGCGGTGCCGACAGCGGGCTCGCCGGCCGGGGCGGGGTTCGCGGGCGGTGTCGTGGCCGCGGTTCGGGCGGCGGCGGGACCGTCGGCACCGGCCGTGGAGGGGGCGGGGGTCGCGTACGCGAGGGCGACCGTGCCGGACGTGGCGTCGACGTAGGTCTCCCGGGCCGTCGGCTTCCCGGTCGACGGATCGGTGAACCGTACGACGAAGTGCTGGGCGAGCCGCCCGGTGCCGCCCGGCAGGACGGTCGGGCCGAGGTCGTCCACGGTGGCCGCCGACCGGGCCTGCGGGGAGGGGAGCGAGTCGAGTGCCGCCGTGCGCAGCGCCTCGGCCGGGAGGGCCGGTGCCGTCGGGGCCGTCAGCCCGGTGAAGTACTTGCCGCCGACCGCCTCCACGCGGCGGTCGGCACCCTCGCCCAGGAGGTGCACCAGGTACTGGCCGCCGCGCACCGGCAGCCCGCCGTGGTACTGCTGGAAGCGGACGGTAGTGCGTCCGTCGGCCGAGTGCTCGACCGCGAGCACCCTGAGCTGCGCGGTGTCGACGTGGTAGCGGTCGGGGTGGGCCGCGAGGTGGGCAAGGGCCGCCTCGGCGGGAGTTCCGGGCGCCGCATCCGACAGCCCCGTCACCAACTGCGGTGCGGCGGTGCCGTTTCCGGCGACAAGGGCGGGGAGCGGGTCGGCTTCGGCAGCCGGCCCCGGTGGTGCGGCCAGGGCGGGCACGGTCGGCAGGGTGAGGGTGAGCGCCAGACACAGGACGGCGCCGGCGCCGAGCGCCCTGCCGGGCGGACCGGAACGATGGAACACCGCAGACCTCCAAGGGAAGGGGAAGATAAAGTGCTTGCAAAGCAAGCACCATGACGAACAGTCAGCGACTTTCCGACGGTCGCGACCGGTCGCCATGTGATGCTCGATCGCAGCGCCGTTTCCCGTCCAGGCCTCACGTGCGAAGGTGCAGGGGTCAGCCGTGACCCGTGCGCACCGGCACCGGCTTCCTGTGCCTGAACAGGCATCGGACTGCCGTGCGGATTCCGGGATCAGGTCGGACTGTCCCGCCCGGGTGCCGGCCGACCCGTCGACCGGGCCGACCTGGAACCTTCGCACCGTTCCGGACACCGTTGTGGTTCAACCTGCCCGACGCACGGTGGGCCTCGCGAGCCGTGCGGCACGCCGCCCCGTGCAAGGGCGGGAGCCGGGAATTCACCGTGCCGACCAGCCACACAGCAGGAGTTCAGGCACGCGGCAGCCAGGTTGTCACGCCACCACCCGAAATGCGCGAAGAGGAACCCGGGCCGACCCGGGAATCGCGGCCGGCACCGAGCGCGGCCGCAGCAGCAGAGCGGTGGCAGTACGCCGAGCGACTGAGCTGTGCACAGCGGGCCACCGCGGCTCCGCTCGCCCGCGAGCGACCCCGAGAACCGGCTCGTGCTCGGGGCTGAACACGCGGGCGTCGCTGCCGCTGCGCATGGTCCTGCGTGGTGAGGGATCGGCGAGCAGGCCCGACTCGACCCGGTCCGTCACCATCCTCGTGCCGGCCCTGTCCACGCCGAGCGCCAAGGCGTCCGCGACGAGGTCGGCCGCCGTGCCCTCTGCCCGATCCATCGCCTGCCGGTTCGTCATAGCGGGGAACTCGGCGGTTGGCGGCGGCCGCCACGGGTCTCGTCCGGGCGCTCCTGCACGTACCGCACGTGCGATGACGGAGGCATCCTCCGAATCCGGCCCGGTGAACCGGCAAGCGGCGTCAGGAATCGGGCGTCGATCGCGATCGAGCCGGCCCTGCGGCCGACTGGCCGGAAGGTGAGTCCCCTTTCGAAAAAGACCTAGGTCTAAACCCGATCTGATCGCCTTGATAAACAGATCAGGCGCCGCTACTGTCTGTGGAGTTAGCCGAGATCAAGGGTTTAAAGGGGTCAAAATGAGAATCATCCTGGAGGATGTCCCCGACGAACTTGCCCGCGAGCTGTTCGCCTTGCTGGCCAAGCACCAGAGCGTTCAGGCCGTACAGGACGCGCAGTGGACCGAGACCCGGGCGGAACAGCTGCTGCGGGACCTGCCGACCAACGCGACGCAGATCATCCGCCACGCCGTGGCCGGCAAAGGCTGGGCGGCCGCCAAGCAGCTCCGGGGCCCGAACGGGTCGGACTCGTTGCGCGGACGGTCCGGGGCGATCACCAAGGCCATCAACCGCGGCACGGCCAAGGGCCGCTGGCCCACCGGCATGCCCCAGCCCGTCGAGGCCCAATACGACCCGGACAACCCGTCCTACCAGCGCACAACCGGCTACGTCATGACCGAGGACCTGGTTCCCGTCTTCGAAGCCGCCCTACGGCGCATCGACACGGATACGGAGACCGACGCCTGATGGACCGCAAGACGTACACCGCCGAGAAGGCCGTCGCGGCCGCGCGGAAGGAGCTGGACAAGCTCACCGCCCAGCGCGCGCGCCGGGTGGCCGGGCTCGCGGGGTACGAGGGCGCCCAGGCGCCGGCCATCGCGAAGGCCTCGGGCCTGTCGGTCGGCGATGTCGTGCGGATCGCGCCGCTGCTGGACCCGACCCCGGCCGCCGTCCGCGCCGCCAAGGCCGACGACCAGGCCGCCGTCACCGCTTCGCCCGCTCCGGCGCCCGTGGCCGAGGCCGAGCCGGTCGCCGCAGTGGCCCCGGCACTGACCCGCCCCGCCGCCGTCGTCGAGCAGCCCGCCCCGGCCGCGCCCGCCGCTGCTGCGCCGGTCGTCCCGGCGGCTTCGGTCGCTGCGCCGTTGCATCCGGTGGCCGAGGCCGGTCCGCGTGAGCTGCCCGCCCTCCCCGAGGGCCCGGCGGGCGCGCGGTTCGAGGCGGTGACGACCGGTCTGGTGTCCAAGCGCCCGAACTTCACGCAGCAGGCCCGCGCGACGGTGTTCCTGGACGCGGCGACCGGCGACCTCGCGGTACGCGACCGGGTGGTGCGCCTGGACCTCGGCGCCCGTACCCCGGGCGAGATCCTGGACGCCGTCCTCGCCACCGCGCCCGGCACCGAGCGGATCTACATCACCGCCGGCGCCCCCTGGCACGACGGCGCCGAACGCTACTCCACGCTCAAGGACGCCGTCGCCGCCTGGCTCAACACCCCCTCCGAGCGGTGGACCACCGCCGTCGGCTCCGGCCGCGACAAACTCGCCGGCCACTTCGTCCACCAGCGCCAGCCCGTCGGCCGCTACGCCCCCGCCTCCGCCCCGGACAGCCACGCCACCGAGATCCGCTCCATGGGGGAGTGGTTCGACCCCGACGGCGCCGACGCGACGACCTGCCGCCAGGCGTTCACACTGCTGTGGCAGGCGCTGCGCCGGCACTGGGACGACGCCGTCCTCATGGGCTCCCCGAGCCAGACCGGCCGGGACCTGTGGTCGCGCACCATCCCCACCACCGGCAAGTGGTCCGGCGGCTACCCGGTCCTGTCCGAGGAACTGCGGGGCCTGCTGCACACCACCGGCGGCCAGGGCCGCACCGAGCTCATCCTCCCGCCCCGCGTGCCGGAGCAACTGCCGGCCCTGGTGGAGTACGACCGCACGTTCGCCTACGCCAAGCACCTGTGGAAGTCGCCGGTCGGCACGCCGCGCCGGATCACCGCAGCGGCGTTCGCGGCGATGACCGAGGCCGAGCAGACGAAGGCGCTGATGTCCTGCTCGCACTGGAACATCAGGGTCACCGTCCCGCCCGGCTGGAACCACGTCGGCCTGCTGCCCGCCCCCGTCACCGGCGACCGCGCCTGGATCTACCCCTCCGAGCCCGGAGCCACCTTCACCACCTGGGCGGGCGGCGCGGAGGTCCACCTCGCCCTCGCCAACCACCTCGCGCCGTGGCGGATCGAGGTCCTCTCCGGCCTGCTCTTCGAGGACGGCAAGCCCCTCGACGAGTGGGGCAAGCGCCTCAAGGCCGCGTGGGCGGACCTGACCAACCTCTCCCGCATGCACGGGGACGAGCGGCAGCGCCAGGCGGCCTACCTCGCCTCCCGGGCGGTCCGCTCGGTGCTGCTGTTCGGCCTCGGCGGTTTCGCGCAGCGCCCGCGCCTGGTCTCCGGCACCACCCCGGCCGGCCAGGAGCTCCCGACTGGGGTGGAGATCCTCGGCCAGGACGACCAGGTGGTCACCTGGCAGCGGCAGGCCGGCTTCTCCCGCGACCCCTATGCCCACCCCGAGTGGGCGGCCTACGTCTGGTCGGGGGCGCGGGCGGCGCTGCTGGACATGAAGTACCGGCAGGGCAAGGACGTCATCGGCTACGCCGGCGCCCTGCACGCCAGGCCCGGCACGGTCGTCTACTTCGGCACGGACGGCATCGCGCTGACCGAGCGCCGGCCCTGGCCCTACCGCGGCGAGCCGGGTGACTACCTCCTCAAGGGCCACCTGACCGGCCCGGTGCCGCACCCGAAGTCCCAGGAGGAGTACCTCAAGCTGCGTGCCCTGGGCCGCGCCGAACTCGCCGCCGACCAGGCGGCCGGAGGTGACCAGTGAGTCCGGCCGACCCCCAGCACCCGAACGAGGCCGCCCGCCTCACCCAGCAGCTGCTGGACGAGGGCTTCACCAAGCGCCAGGTCGCCGGGATGCTCGGCCGCGACGCGAGCCTGGTGTCCCAGTTCTTCACCAAGGGCAAGGGCGCCAGCATGGTGAACGCGCTGCGCCAGGTCGTGCGCGCGGTGCGCAGCGGCGAACGCGACCCCGAGGCGCTCGGCGCCGTCGCCCAGGAGAACGTGCAGCGCCGCCGCACGAGGACCGGGCAGAAGGCCCGGGTGCGGGGCAAGGACGTGATCGGCACTCCGGGCGGCAGCATGGCCGGCCGCGCCGGGCGCCAGGCCATCAAGTCGGGTGCCGCGCACCTGGCCGGCGTCATCCACGCGGCCGCGGCCGCGGACGGCCGGGTCGCATTGACGGTGCGGATGCAGTCGCGGTACTTCACGCTGTCGGCGGGCTCCCGGCAGGACTCGCCCGGCCTCCGGCGCGGTGTGGTCCCGCGCGCGGACGGCACGCAGGAGCGCACCTACGGCTCCGCCGCCACCGGCGGCTTCCCCGCCGCCGAGTGGTCGCAGCGGGTCGCCGCCTCACACGGCGACGTCGTCCACGCCGTGCTCACCTGGCTGGTCGAGACCGGCCGGGCCACCGAGGACGCCGAGATCGTCTACCTGGAGATCCGCACCTGGACCCCCACCGGCCACCAGAGCACCCAGATTCTCGTGTGACTGAGCGACCGGGCCGTTTTCTCGTTACCTCACAGCGCGGCCGATGAGTTTGTTGCTCCGGTCGGTGCAAGCTCGTGACACCCCAGGAAAGGACACCGCCATGCCGGAGCTTCTCGTTGACTTCATCACCTCCCTCGACGGCCATGCATCGGGAGAGGGATGGCCCGGGTTCTGGGGCCTTGAGGGCCCGGAGTACCTCGCATGGCTCGGCGGGCAGCCCGAGGCCACCTACCTGATGGGAGCGAACACCTACCGCCTGATGTCGGGCTTCGCAGCAGGCGAGGTCCCGAACGGCCAAGACGAGTTCAGGCCCGAAGAAGAGGCATCCGTGGACGAGCTCACGAGGGCGCCCAAGGTGGTGTTCTCCTCCTCACTCAAGGAGCCACTGACGTGGCCCAACTCCACGCTCGTCCGCGGCGACGCTGTCGAGGCGGTCCGCGCCATGAAGTCGAGTGGCTCGGGGCTCCTCAGCACGATCGGCAGCCTCAGCCTGTGTCGGTCCCTTCTCCGAGCCGGACTCGTCGACCGCTTCCGGGTCGTGATGTTCCCGGTGATCACCGGGGCCACGGGCGAAGAACGCATCTACGACGGCTATCCGGATGTTGCCCTCGAGATGATCGAGCACCGCACCTTCGACGGCCGCATCCAGCTGGTCGAGTACAAGCCCCGCGTGCTTGAGCACCCGCCGCTCGGCGCCCCTGCGTGACGTCGCCCCGTCCGCCGGCCTGGACGGCTGCCGGGCCGCCGCCGACGGGCACGGAGCAAGACCTTGGTGGGGGGCGAACGGCCAACGTCAGGATCGCCCGGACCACCTGGCCCCGAACCCTCGCAGGTCAGCCCACGTACGCCCTCCCAGGCCGCGGTCTTTGCAAAGATCCACCTTCCGGATGTGGATGCGCCGCTGGACACTTCCCTGGGCAGAGCCTCGCGAGCTGAGCGCTCCACATGGCGATGGGGCGAACTGAAGCCCTCAGTCACACAACTCGCCCGACACGACAACCGGAGGACCCTCATGGCCGACACCATCGCCGGCTTCGCCCGCCCCAGCCTCGACGACTGCGACCCCGACGAGTCCTGCGCCGGCTTCCTGCGCTGCGGCCGGTATCAGCCGGCCGCTGGCTGACCCTCGGACCGAGTCCGCACCCTCCAGGACGCACCATGCCGCAGGCAGCCCCCGGCCGCGAAAGCCGAGGGACCACCCGGGCCGAGCGGCGCCGCGCCGGCCTGCGGCCCTGGCCGATCGCCGACGCCCTCGTCGCCCACAGCGAGGACGGCGCCGGCAGCGCATCGCCCGGCCGTGGAGCCGGGGCCGCGGATCAGACCGGCACCGCGCTGACCCCCGCCGCGATCCCGTGGCCTTCGCCGGGGCGGGACGTGCCGTACAGGGCATCTATGCGGGCAGCCACTGAGGCCACCAGCCGGGGATATTGCCGACCGAGCAGAGGCCGCTGTCGCTGACTGTTCCGGGGACGGTCCCGATCCAGGCGAATTGGAGCCAGGCCATCGCGATGAGGGCAAGTGCTGCGGCTGTTACGGGCGCCAGCGTGGATATTCCTCCCCGGTCCGATCCGCGGATCGCGACGCGCGTGACTCCATAGGCGATAAGCGCGACAAACGCCCCTGTCGCGATCGAAAGGGGGAGTTCGTAGTGCCGAATGCTGCCCCAATTCGCGTACTCGTCCTGGTACGAGCCGCAGTATCTGCGGGCCGCGTCCGAGAGTTTCCACGATCCGGCCCCGCCGGCCAGTCCCATGAGGGCTACCAGGCACCCTGGCGTGCAGCTTGCTCCCGAAGACTTGTCCACCCTCTCAACGACGCGCGGCGACGGGCAGCGGTTCCCGGCCGGTGCGCGAAGTTCTCCGGACCGCGGGGCCGGGTGTCCGCCACAGGCCATATCGGCATGTCCTTGGCAAAACATCTCGGCGAAGTTCTCTTTACCTTTACTTTAACCAGAATGAATCGGACGCTAGGGCATATTTCGGCATGTTTAATTCCTTTCCGCGCGTTTCCCGGGCCCCATGGATCTAAACTCAAATAAATCGTTTGATTGCGATCGGATGTGTGCGTATGGTCAATCGTGTCCGGCGCAAGGCTTGGCCGGGCGGAAACTTCTAGATTCTGGGGGGAATGTATGAGGTTTGTTACGCGTGCGGAGTGGGGCGCCCGTCCGCCGGAGAACGGACACCCCGAAGTCCTGACGAACAAGGGCGTCAAGATCCACTACTTCGGGTCGCTGTTCGTCGGGGTCGAGCACAGCCAGTGCCCGCGCAAGATGCGCGAGACCCAGGACGAGCACATGAACGGGAACCACTGGGCCGACATCGGCTACAGCCTGGCCGTCTGCCAGCACGGCTACGTGTACGAGGGCCGCGGCAAGAACGCGCAGAACTCGGCCAACGGGAACCCCGAGCTGAACCGCGACCACTACGCGGTGCTGGCGTTCGTCGGCAGCTCCATCATCACCGAGCCCAGCAGCGTCCAGATCACCGGCATCCAGGACGCGATCGCCTACCTCCGCCGGCACGGCGCCGGCAACGAGATCCGAGGCCACCGCGACGGCTACGCGACCCAGTGCCCCGGCGGCCCGCTCTACCAGCTCGTCCAGGCCGGCACGCTCGACCCCGGCACGCTCTACGACGGCGGTATCCACACCGTTCAGGTCGGTGACAGCCTGGAGAGCATCAGCCTGAAGTACAACATCCCGAAGATGTACATCATCGCCGTCAACAATCTGCAGGCGCCCTACGACCTGACGGTCGGGCAGAAGCTCAAGGTCCCGGCCCGTGGGGTCAACCTCGGAGAGGGCGTGCCCGAGGGCGGCGACGGCGGAGGCGAGACACCGACCCCGACCGGCTACATCCCCTTCCCCGGGACCGAGTGGTTCATGTCGAACCCGAACAGCCCGATCGTGACGGCGATGGGGCAGCGTCTGGTCGCGGAGGGCTGTGGCAAGTACACGAGCGGTCCGGGGCCGCAGTGGTCGCA
>NZ_JBIBHU010000062.1:0-12305 GCF_042957205.1 Kitasatospora sp. NPDC008115
CCGCGCCACCGGCAGACCGGACAGATCCGTCGACGCCCGCGCACCCTTGTGGAGGGCAACCTCGTAACGGTGACGGGTCAGCTCGTTGTGCGCCTGACCGCGCTTGATCCGGATGTCCACACCCGCACCGCACTCGGCGGCAAGAGCGGTGAAGTAGTCCGGATGAACCAGCAGTTCCTTCTCCACCACCAACGCGTGCTCCACCGAAGCATGAAGCTGAGCGCTGCCAGCGGCGTTCGGGGCATGGATGGCCGTCTGGAACATCCGCAGCTGTCCCAGATGACGGATGTCACCCAGCAGGACCCGGCCACCGTCCGCCAGCAACTCCACAGCCTGACGAAGCACGGAGGTGAGGTAGTCCCGGTTCGGGAAGTACTGCGCGACCGAGTTGATCACGATCGTGTCGAAGTAGCCGGCGGGCAACCCCGTGAAGTCCTCCGCCGGCTGGCAGCGCAGTTCGACGTGCTCCCAGCCACGCTCCGCCACCTGCCCCACCAGCCGGCTCACCACCGGCTGCGACAGGTCCGTACCCCAGTAGGACTCGACCTCCCCCGCCAGCGGCGCCATCAACAGACCCGAACCCACACCGATCTCCAGCACCCGCCGCGGCGCGAACGAACGGATCCGCTCCACCGTCGCCGCCCGCCACTCCCGCATCTCCCCCAGCGGAATCGCCTCACCCGTATACGAGCTGTTCCACCCCGCGAAATCCTCACCCAACGACGCGGCCGACCCCTCGTACAACGAGTCGTACAACTCCCGCCAGTCCTCGACCTGTTCACCGGTCCCAGCGTCATCGCCGCCGACGACCTGAGGAACGACGTACGCCACCAGACGGGTGTCACCGGGCTGGTCCTCACGCGGAACCACCACCGCCTGCGCCACCTCGGCCTGCCGCGCCAGCACCGACTGAACCTCACCCGGCTCGATCCGGAACCCACGGATCTTCACCTGATCGTCACTACGGCCCAGATACTCCAGCTCACCCTCCCGGTTCCACCGCACCACATCACCCGTGCGATACATCCGCCCCCCGGCACCACCGAACGGATCCGCCACGAACCGCTCGGCGCTCAGACCGGGACGGTTCAGGTAGCCACGCGCCAAACCCCGACCCGCCACATACAACTCACCCGCGACACCCTGCGGCACCGGCCGCAAGTACTCGTCCAGCACATACACCCGGGTGTTGACCACCGGCCGCCCGATCGGAACCCCCGGCCCGGACAACGGACCACTGGCCGTGGCATCAACCGTCGACTCCGTCGGACCGTACGCGTTGATCATCCGACGACCCGGCGACCACCGTTCGACCAGCTCCGGCGCACACGCCTCACCCGCCACCACGATCGTGCCCAGCTCGGACAGAACGGACTCGCTGCCCACCGGCAAGGTCGCCAACACCGAGGGCGGAAGCGTCACATGGGTGATCCGCCGCTCGACCAGCACCCGGCCGAGCTCCTCACCCACCAGCCGCTGCGACCCCGCCACCACCAGCACCGAACCGGTCGCCAGCGCCATCACCAGCTCCCACACCGCGGCATCAAAACCCGGCGAGGCGAACTGCAGCACCCGGCTGCCCGCCGACACGCCGAACCGCTCCAGGTGTGTCACCACCAGGGAGGCCAGACCCGTGTGCGTGACCGTGACGCCCTTGGGCCGGCCGGTGGAGCCGGAGGTGTAGATCGTGTAGGCGGTGTTCGCCGCCCTCAGCGGCGCGACCCGGTCCGCGTCCGTCGGATCGCCGACCGGCTGCCCGTCCCAGACCCCGGCCAGCTCCTCGACGGCCAGCCCGTCCGGCAACTCCTCCGCCCGTCCCGCATCCGTGAGCAGCAGAACGGGAGCCGCATCGGCCAGCATGTACGCGATGCGATCCGCCGGGTAGTCCGGATCCACCGGCAGATAACCCGCCCCCGCCTTCACCACACCCAGGATCACCGCAACCTGCTCGATACTGCGTGGCAGCACCACACCGACCAGGTCCTCGGGCCCGATACCGCGCGAGATCAGCCAGTGCGCAATCTGGTTCGCCCGCGCGTTCAACTCCCGGTACGTCCAGCAGACATCAGCCCCGTCCACCGCCACCGCGTCCGGCGCCGCCACCACCATGGCCTCGAACAGCCCGGGCAGCGTCGAGTCCTCGACCTCGGGCCGGGACATGGTCGCCCAGTCCCGGAGCCGGGCCTCCTCACCCTCGGTGAGGACGTCCAACGACCCGATCGGCCGGGACGGATCGGCGGTGACCGCCTTCAACAGTTGAGTCCAGCGCGCGATCAGCGCCTCGATCGTCGACCGGTCGTACAGGTCCGTCGCGAACTCGACCGTGCCGGACATGCCCTTGGGCGTGCCGTCGGGGTAGTGGCTCTCGTACATGCTGATGAACGCGTCGAAACGCGCTGTGCCGGTGGCCCAGGTCTCGGAATCCGCGTGCAGGCCTGGCAGGTCGAAGTGGGCCTCCTCGTTGTTCTGGAGGACGAGCGCGACCTGGAAGAGCGGGTGGTGCGCGTTGGATCGCAGCGGGTTGAGCTTCTCCACCAGGTACTGGAACGGGACGTCCTGGTGCGCGTAGGCGTCCAGGCTGGTCCGCCGGACCTGTGCCAGCAGGTCGGCGAAGGCCGGGTCGCCCGCCGTGTCGGTCCGCAGGACGAACGTGTTGACGAAGAAGCCGACCAGGTCATCGAGGCTCTCATCGGTGCGCCCGGCCACGCCGCTGCCGATCGGGATGTCGGTCCCGGCGCCGAGGCGGGTCAGCAGGGCGGCCACGGAGGCCTGCAGCACCATGTACAACGTGCTGCCGGTGCTCCGGGCCAGTTCGACGAGGTCCCGGTGCAGGTCCTCGTCGAGGCTGAAGGCGCTGGTGTCTCCCTCATAGCTGGCGGCTGCGGGGCGGGGCCGGTCGGTGGGAAAGGAGACCTGCTCCGGCAGGCCGGCCAACTGCTCGGCCCAGTAACCGTTCTGGCGACTGAACGCGCTCTCCGGGTCGCCGTCGTCACCGAGCAGCTCACGCTGCCACAACGTGTAGTCGGCGTACTGCACCGGCAACTGCGGCCAGTCCGGCTCGGCACCCGTCAGGCGGGCGGTGTAGGCCGCGATCAGGTCGCGGGCCAGCGGCACGAGCGACCAGCCGTCCGCGGCGATGTGATGCAGCACCAGCATCAGCACCGACTCGCTCGGGCTGACGGTCAACAGTTCTGCGCGCAGCGGCACTTGGCCGGACAGGTCGAACTCGTACCGGGCGGCCCGGTTCATTGCCGGCGTGAGACCGGCCTGATCGACCTGCTGGACGGACAGCCTGGTGCGAGCCTGGTCGGGAGTGAGGACGTGCTGATTGGGGTGGCCACCACCCTCCTCGAAGACGGTACGCAGTGCCTCGTGGCGCGCGATCACGTCGTCGAAGGCGCCCTGCAGCGCCTGCTGCTCCAGGTCGCCGGTCAGCCGCAGGGCGAGCACGATGTTGTAGGTGGCGGAGGGGCCTTCGAGCCGGTGCTGGAACCACAGCCGCTCCTGGGCGAAGGACAGCGGCAGCACCTGCGGCCGGTCCACCGGTTCGAGTGCGCGGCGCAGTTCTCCGGCGTGGTCGGCCAGTCGGCGGGCAAGCGCTTCCGGGTTGGGCGCGTCGAACACGGTTCGCAGCGGGATCTCCACGCCGAGTGCCGTGCGGATCCGGCTGATCAGACGGGTGGCCAGCAGCGAGTGGCCGCCCAGGTCGAAGAAGCTGTCATCGACCCCGACCCCGGACACGCCCAGGATCTCGGCGAACGCCGTGCACAGGATCTGCTCCTGCGGCGTGCGCGGAGCGCGTCCGGTGCCCGTCAGGGTGTAGTCGGGCGCGGGCAGGGCCCTGCGGTCGATCTTCCCGTTCGGCGTCATCGGCATCCGGTCCAGCGCCACGACGGCCGCGGGAACCATGTGGGCGGGAAGTACGGCTCGCAGGTGTTCCCGGATCCGCTCCGCGGAGAAGCCGGCGGTCGTCACCGGCACCGCGTACGCCACGAGGCGGGCACCGCCGGGCTGGTCCCGGCGAGCGATGACCACGGCCTGGGAGATTCCGGGCTGCTCCTGGAGCACGGCCTCGATCTCTCCTGGCTCGATCCGGAACCCGCGGATCTTCACCTGGTCGTCGCTGCGGCCCAGGTACTCCAGCTCGCCATCGCGGTTCCACCGCACCAGGTCACCCGTGCGGTACATCCGGTCCCCCGCCGCACCGAACGGATCCGCGACGAACCGCTCGGCGCTCAGACCGGGACGGTTCAGGTAGCCGCGGGCGACGCCCTTTCCCGCGATGTAGAGCTCGCCGTCCCCGCCCGCGGCGACCGGCTGGAGCCTGGCGTCGAGGACGTACACCCGGGTGTTGAACAGCGGTCGTCCGATCGGGACCTGGCGTCCGGACAGGGCCCCGCTCGCCGTCGCGTACACGGTGCACTCCGTCGGCCCGTACGCGTTGATCATCCGACGGCCCGGCGACCAGCGTTCCACCAGCTCCGGCGGAACCGCCTCGCCGATCATGGTCAGGGTGCCGAGTCCGGAGAGGACCGACTCGCTTCCCGCCGGCAGCGTCTCCAGCACCGAAGCGGTGATGAAGGCATGGGTGATCCGGCGGTCGGCCATGATCCGCGTGAGCTCGTGGCCGGCCAGACTGTCGGCATCGGTCAGGACGAGGGCGGCGCCGGACGTCAGCGCGAGGAATATCTCCGAGACGGAGGCGTCGAAGCCGAGCGAGGCGAGCTGCAGGATCCTGCTGCCCCGGCCTGCCGCGCAGCGGTCGGTCAGCGCGGCGGTGAGGCTGGCGAGCCCGGTGTGGGTGACAGCCACGCCCTTGGGCCGGCCGGTGGAACCGGACGTGTAGATGGTGTAGGCAAGACCCGCGACGGTGAGCGGCGCACGGCGGTCGGCATCGGTGGGATCGCCGGTGGCCTGCTCGGACAGCAACCCGGGGAGCACCTCGACCGAGACCGTCTCACCACCGGCGGCGGACAGGCGTACGGCAAGAGCGGCCGTGGTCAGCAGCAGGGCCGGCTTCGCATCAGTGAGCATGAAGTCGATGCGCTCGGCCGGGTATCCCGGGTCCACGGGCAGGTAGGCGGCGCCCGCCTTCATGATGCCCAGGATCGCGGTGATCTGCTCGGCACACCGGGGGAGGGCCACACCGACCAGCTGCCCGGGCGCGATTCCGCGTGAGATGAGCCAGTGGGCGATCCGGTTCGCCTGCGCGTTGAGCTCGGCATAGGTGAAGGAGCGGTCGCCGTCCCCCAGCGCGAGCGCCTGCGGGGTCGCTGCGGCCTGGGCCTCGAACAGCTGCGGCACGGTGGCGTCTTCGATGTCGTCCCGCCGGTCTCCATCCCGGTCGGACAGCAGCCGGTCCTGTGCGTCAGGCGCTACCGGCACGCCCCCGTCGGCGTCGGGGCGGGGGGTCTCAGCGAACCGCTTGTCAGGGGTGGTCATGCAGACTCCACGGGAGAGGCGACGAGCGTCCAGGCGCGGAAGCCGAGATTCACTGACTGATCTCAAGCCTGAACCGAAAATGACTCGGGTCGGTAATGCGAGCAGGCCGAAGAGAACCGCGGCGATCGCGCTGACCGTCCACCGGCTTCGAGTGCCTTTACTTGGAGTTTTGACAACGGAGCACCCGTCCCGGCGAACCGTCCGCGCCAGAGCAGGCAAGCTCCGTGATCCTCACCAGCGGCCAGAACCCTGTCAAGAAGCCCCTGTTCAACCGTAAGGAGCGGGCAACTGCAAGAATCCGGGCAACTGTACAGACCCCGCGGACAGCCGGGGATCCCTTCTTGACGTCCACCCCGAACGTGTGCGGAGATATCTTCCCGACAAGGGAACCCTGGATCTATTCCGCGCACGGTAGCGCCCAGGAACGGGATAAGAACACCATATGCAACCGAAGACGACGTACAGCGGTCCAGTTTTCGACATATTGGGAGTGGGTTTCGGGCCCTCCAATCTGGCCTTGGCCGTGGCGGTCGACGAGCACAACGCGGCCACCCCGGACTCCCCTCTGCGCGCCGGGTTCATCGAACGCAAGCAGGCCTTCGGATGGCACAAGGGCATGCTGCTCGACGAGGCGACGATGCAGGTCAGCTTCCTCAAGGATCTGGCCACCATGCGGAACCCGCAGAGCCCCTACACCTTCCTGATGTACCTTCACCAGCGCGGCCGCATGGTCCAGTTCATCAACCACAAGACACTCTTCCCGCTGCGCATCGAGTTCCACGACTATCTGGAATGGGTGGCCGCGCAGTTCGAGGAGCTCGTCCGCTACGGTGCCGAGGTGGTCGAGGTGCGCCCTGTCGAGGAGGGCGGCAGAGTCGTCTTCCTGGACGTGGTCTCGCGCGACGGCGACGACCCGGACGCGGTGGTCGTGCACCGGACCCGCAACCTGGTGATCGCCAGCGGCATCGTTCCCACCCTGCCACTCGGGCTTCAGGGCACGGAACGCGTCTGGCACAGCTCGGACTTTCTGAACCGGCTGGCGGAATTCCCCTCGGACCCGTCGGTGTGTACTGTCGTCGGCGCCGGCCAGAGCGCCGCGGAGATAGCCGGCCACCTGCACGACAGGTTCCCTCGCGCCGAGGTCCACGCGGTGTTCTCGCGCTACGGTTACAGCCCCGCCGACGACTCCCCCTTCGCCAACCGCGTCTTCGACCCGGAAGCCGTCGACGAATTCTTCTCCGCGCCCCCGCACGTGCAGCAGAAGTTCTTCCACTACCACGCGAACACGAACTACTCGGTGGTCGACCCGGAGGTCATCGACGACCTTTACGGCCGGGTCTACCGGGAGTCCGTCCGCGGTTTCCCGCGCCTGCACATCCGTCACATGACGGCAGTGCAGCAGGTCGTTTCCGAACCCGACCGGGTCCGGCTCCGGCTGGAACACCTGCCCACCGGGGAGGCCGTCGACCTCGACACCGATCTGGTGGTCTTCGCGACCGGCTACCGGCCGATGGATCCGCTCGCGCTGCTCGGACCGGCGGCCTCCCTCTGCAAGCGGGACTCCTCCGGTCTCCTGCATGTCCAACGCGACCACCAGGTCGTGACCGAGGGCTCGGTGGACTGCGGGATCTACCTGCAGGGCGGCACCGAACACACACACGGCCTCTCGTCCTCGCTGCTGTCGACCACCGCCGTCAGGGCCGGCGAGATCGTCGCCTCCGTGGCCGGGCGCGCCCCGGGCACGGGTCCCGAACCGACTGAACGAAGGATGTCGAAGGGGTTCAGCAATGTACGTTCCTGAGCAGTACCGGCCACAAGACCCGTCCTGGGCTCTCGAACTGATCCGCTCCAATCCCTTGGCCCTCCTGGTCACCAACGGCCCCCAACACCCCTGGGCCACCCACGTTCCGGTACTCCTCGCCGAGGAGCCGGACAGTGCCCAGGTACCCGGGGAGGACCTCGTCGGCCGGCGGATCCTCGGACACATGAACCTGCTCAATCCCCACTGGGAGGCGCTGTCCGAGGCCGGGCACGCCCTGCTCGTCTTCCAAGGGCCCGACTCCTATGTCTCGCCGACGGTCTACGAGCGGGTCCCCGCAGCTCCGACCTGGGACTTCACCTCCGTTCACGTGCACGGCGCGCTGCGGGTGATCGAGGATCCCGACGTCCTGAGGAAGATCGCGCGTGCCACCGTGCGCGCCTTCGAACGGGAGGTCGGCACCGGGTGGGACATGACCGGGTCCCTCGACTACTTCGAGCGCCTGCTGCCCGGGATCCGCGGGTTCGAGATCGAGGTCCAGAGCGTCGACAGCATGTTCAAGCTCAGCCAGGAGCAGCCGCCCGAGACGGTGGCGAAGGTGGTCCACAACTTCCGCCGGAGCGACGGGAACCGCCGGCACGAACTCGCCGCCATGATCGAGCGGGCGGCGTCCGGCCCGTCCGGTGACCTCGCGCCGTAGCGCCGGCGCCGTGTGACATGAGAGGACGAACCATGCAGCGCACCATGCTGAAGTCGAAGATCCATCGAGCCACCGTGACCCAGTGCGACCTGAACTACGTGGGCTCGGTGACGGTCGACGAGGATCTGATGGAGGCCGCGGACCTGGTCGCGGGCGAACTCGTACACATCGTGGACATCAACAACGGCGCCCGTCTGGAGACCTACGTCATCACCGGGCCGCGCGGCAGCGGGATCATCGGGATCAATGGCGCCGCCGCCCGGCTCGTCCACGAGGGCGACCTGGTGATCATCATCTCCTACGCGATGGTCGACGACGCCGAGGCCCGCGAGCTGCGACCCAGCGTCGTCTTCGTCGACGAAGCCAACCGTGTCCTGGACACCGGCACCGATCCGGCAGCCGTGCCGCCGGGTCATGGCCTGGTGTCCGGAGCCCGCTAGGGTCCGTCTTCAAACTCCCGCCGTCCGCCCGAAGGGCGGGCCGCCCGGCAGGCGGGAGTTTGAAGACGGACCCTTGGGGGACAGCGGCGCCCCGGCTCGCGTGGAGCCGGGGCGGTGTGGCTGCTCAACCGTCCAAGGTGAACAGTTGAACAGCCACCGGTCTCAGCCCGGCAGGCGTTCGAGCTCGTCCGCGAACGAGTTCCAGTTCTGGGCGCAGGCGCGGGCGAACTGTGCTACGGCGTTCGCCGCATGGGGTGGCACCTGTCGCACGAGTTCGTTCAACTGCTCGCTTCTGGTCGCCTGCGCGCCGAGCCAGCGCAACAACGAGCGGCGGCCCTCGTTGAAGCGGAGCGACGGGTCACGACGGAGCCTCTCCACGATGTCCGTGGGCCGGGTGGCCGCGCTGGCGCCCATCGGCGCGAGCCGGCTGGGCACCGCACCGGGCCGCCGCCCTCCCGGTGTCGCTGCCACCGTGCGCTGCCTCGGCGCCGTCCACTCCGTCCGCTGCTCCGGAATCCTCTCCGTCGCCTGCTGCCTCGGAGGGACCGGGTCCTGGCCACGCCGCAACCGGTCGCGGACGTCCCGCACGGTGGCCGGAGCGATGCCGGCGACCTTGGCGATCTCCCGGAGAGAGGCGCCGGGTTGCTCGGTCATCAGCTTTCCGGCCAGCCGGCGCCCCTCGGCCGAGCTGAGTGGACGCACCTTGCCGTCCCGGCCGATCCGCGCCTCCGCCGGGGATCCGCCGGACTCGCGCTGCCGGATCGCGCTCACCGTGACCGCGGAGAGCCCGACGGTGGCCGCGATCGCGCGGTCGGACCAGTAGGGATGCGCCTTGAGGATGCGGCCCGCCGCGGCGGTTCGATCCGCCTGCGTCAACGGCAGGCCGTGCGCGCTGTTGGCCTTGACGGCGAGTACGAAGGCAGCCTCCTCGTCGCCGTCGAACAGACACACCTCGATGTCCTGGTCACCGCGCATCCGGGCCGCGAGCAGGCGGTGCTGGCCGTCGATGACCTTCATCGACGGCCAGTGGACGAGGATCGGCGGCAGCGGATCACCGACCTGCGCGAGCGTTTCGGCATGCCGCTCGTCCGGCCCGAGGAGCCTCGGAGAATCGCCGGGCAGCAGGGAACTGACGGGCAGTGTCCCGGAGCGGAGCCCGGGGGGTGTTGTGGACTCTCCGGCCTCTCCGGCCTCTCCGCCCGAACTTCCCCGACGTGCCTCGTCAAGAGGATTCATCATGGATACCGCTTCCCCCGTCACCTGAACGACCCCTCATCCCAGGTTCAAAGCCTTGTCTTGCCATGGAGATCCGCCTTCCATCCTAGTCACACGCTGAAACGTCCGAAGCGAATCTGATCGTATGTCAACTTTCCGTCAGGAGCTGGTACTTACGGCGATCGGAGGGCGCCACCGGAACACCGAGCCGCGACAGTACGGGCGCTCCCCCGTCCGGACACGACCTATGGGGAGATCTTCCGCCAGGAGCCGCCGGGCACGGCGGGCCCGTTGACACCCGCAGGAGACGCATGGAAGCATCGTCGAAGTCCTGATCATCCTGATCCGATTCCCCGATGCAGGCTTCCTCGAGTGGCTGCGCGAATCAGATCCCCACTTCTGGACCATCGTCTCGTTCTCGGCCTTTTCTGATCACAGAACCCGAGCACGGCCCTGCTCCCAGCGCTCCGGCAACATCTCCTCTCCCGTTCCGGCCGGTTCGAAGACAGCAGGCCGGATACCGGTACGGAAAATGATCCGGAGCGGCGCCCCCGTACAACTTGAGGAAGAGTGGTATGCGCAGCCAGGATGACCCGCGAGTCGGCCGGTGGTTTCGGGAGGTGCGGCAGTGCCCGAAACCGCAGACACGATTGATCTGCTTTCCGCACGCCGGCGGACTGGCGAGCTTCTACCGCCCCTGGGGCCGGCTCGTGCCGCCCGGTACGGAGCTCCTCGCGGTTCGCTATCCAGGCCGGGAGGACCGGCTCCTCGAGCCGTTCGCCGAAACGATGGACGAGCTCGCGGATCAGATAGCGGGTGAATGCGTCCGCCTGCTCGACGCACCGCTGGCGTTCTTCGGCCACAGCATGGGCGCCTCGGTCGCCTACGAGGTCGCACTACGCCTGCAGGCGGAGCATGGCGCAGCCGTCTCGGCGCTCTTCGTCTCCGGCCGCTCGGGTCCCGGACGAGAGCACATACGGCCGCTATCCGACGTCAGCGACCACCAACTCATGGCAGAACTGACCGAGTTGGGAGGGACCGAAGCAGCGGCCTTCGAGGACGCGGAGCTGCGCGAACTGGTTCTGCCGATGATCCGCGCCGACTACCGCCTGGTCGAGGCGTACACGGCGACGCAGGCCGGCGCCGTACTGAACGCCCCGGTCACCGCCTACTACGGAACCCGGGACGCGGAGGTGGAGCGCGATTCCGTCAAGGCGTGGGCAGAGGTGACGGAATCGGATTTCCGCATGCTTCCCTTCGAGGGCGGCCACTTCTTTCTCCTGGACGACCCCAGGGCCATCGTCGATGACATCCACTCCCGTCTCGAACTCACCGTCGGACGCTGACTCCGACCGGATTCGGCCAGCCGGGTCCAGTCGGCCCGAAATATCTCCCGCTCGAAACCGAACACCTTCCAGACAGAGGAATCCAGAATGTCCAACCCATTCGATGACCCCAACGCCACCTACTTCGTCCTGGTCAACGAAGAGGGGCAGCACTCGCTCTGGCCGGCCTTCGCCGAGGTACCGGCCGGCTGGGATACGGCCTTCGGCGAAGCCGGCCGCGAGGAGTGCCTCGAATTCACCGAGAGGTCCTGGACCGACATGCGCCCGAAGAGCCTCATCGCCGCCATGCAGAACGACTGACGTCATCCTTCCATTTGTGATCGGCCGGAGGCTCGGGTGAATTCCTTCACCTCCGGCCGCAGGTCTGCTGAACGCAAGGAGATTTCCGTGTCGCCGAGTACCGGCAGCGCCGGTTCCGGGTACGCCGAAACGAGCGGGACGGTCACTCGCACCGCGACACGGCGGCGCCTGTTGATGTGCGCCCCCAGCCACTTCGACGTCACCTATTCCATCAACCCCTGGATGGCCCCCGAGAAACCCACCGACGGCGCTCTGGCACTGGCCCAGTGGGAGAGGCTCCGCGATCTCTACCGCGACCTCGGGCACATCGTGGAAATGATCGATCCGCTCCCCGGGCTGCCCGACATGGTGTTCGCCGCCAACGGCGCGACCGTGGTGGACGGCCGGGTGCTGGGCGCACGCTTCCGCAGCTTCCAGCGCACGGCCGAGGGCCCGGCCTACCTCGCCTGGTTCCGGGACCACGGATTCGGAGAGATCCGCTGGCCGGAGCACACCAACGAGGGCGAAGGCGACTTCCTGCTCGTCGGCCGCACTCTGCTGGCGGGTACGGGGTTCCGCACCGACCGCCGTTCCCACCACGAGGCCCAGGACTTCTTCGGGGTCCCGGTGATCTCCCTGGACCTGGTGGACCCTCGCTTCTACCACCTGGACACCGCACTGGCGGTGCTCTCGGACCACGAGGTGATGTACTTTCCCGGGGCCTTCTCGGAGAGCAGCCGCATGGTGCTCCGGACTCTGTTCCCCGACGCGATCCTGGCGACCGAGGAGGAGGCTCTCGTCTTCGGCCTGAACACGTTCTCCGACGGCCGCCACGTACTGCTGCCGCAGTCGGCGGTCCACCTGACCGGCGAGTTGGCGCAGCGCGGGTTCGAGCCGGTCGGCGTCGACCTGTCCGAGCTCCTCAAGGCCGGAGGCAGCGCCAAGTGCTGCACCCTGGAGCTGCGCAGCGGCTGAACGCAACCGCGGGCCAGGCGTCACGGGCCGGGGGGGGGGGGGGGGGGGGGGGGGGGGGGGGGGGGGCGCGCCCCCCGCCGCGGGCCGCGCCCCCCCCCCCCGCCCCCCCCCCCCCCCCCCCCCCCCCCCCCCCCCCCCCCCCCCCCCCC
>NZ_JBIBHU010000063.1:0-11664 GCF_042957205.1 Kitasatospora sp. NPDC008115
GCGGCCCCGGGGGGGGGGGGGGCGGCCCCGCCCCCCCCCCCCCGGGGCGGCCCCCCCCGGGGGGCCCCCCCCCCCCCCCCGGGGGGGGGGGGGGGGGGCCCCCCCCCCCCCCCCCCCCCCCGCCCTCCGTCGTTCCGGGGCCTCTTGGCGGGGGCTTCGAACACGTCGGCGACCGTTCGGCACGTGTCCGGGAGAGCCACTCAGGGCGGCGCCCCCTGGGCAGGGAACCGCCGACCCCGGCCAGAAGTCCACCCCGGACCTGGCGTTCACCAAGCCCTATCTGCTCGCCATGGCCAACCCGCAACGATCGCCCGGGGCCTCGTGAGGGCGGTCGGCGGGACGGCCTGCCGGTTCGGCGAGGGCAGCGGAGAGCGGGGTGCCGCCGAGCACGCGGGTGGACAGCGCAATGCGTCGGGAAAAATTGACGCGTCGGAAACCTCCGACATATGTTCGTTGCATGCCCTCCGACGTGTTCGGCGTGCTGGCCAATCCAGTACGTCGCAAACTGCTCGAAACCCTGCGTGAAGGGCCGTGCTCGACGGGTGAGCTGGCCGCGATGTTCGAGCTCGGGAGGCCCGCGGTCTCCGAGCATCTGTCGGTACTCAAGACCGCCGGACTCGTGCGCGAGGAGCCTCGCGGGCGGCACCGCTTCTACCACCTCCAGCCGGCCGCGCTGGCCGAGGTGGGCCGCTGGCTGCATCCGTTCGAGCACTACTGGAAGCAGCGCCTGGACCTGCTGGCCGATCTACTGGATGAGGAGAACGAGAAGTGACCGAGAGCAACACGATCAACTGCGACAAGTTCCTGCCCCACACCCCGGCGGCAGTGTGGAACGCACTGACCGACCCCGGCCTGCACACCCGCTGGTGGGCGGCCGGTGACATCAGGCCGGTCGCCGGCCACCGCTTCACCCTGGACATGGGCAACTTCGGCAGCCAGCAGTGCGAGGTGACCGAGGTCGAGCCCGAGCGTCTGCTGACCTACCGCTTCGCCGAGGGCGCCCTCGACACCACGGTCACCTGGCGGCTGGAGGCGGAAGGCTCCGGCACCCACCTCTACCTCACCCACACCGGTTTCGACCTCGACTCCCCGATGGGCCGCCAGGCGTACGCGGGCATGGGCAACGGCTGGCCCCACGTCCTGGACCGCCTCGCCGGCCTCCTGGGCGAGACCGCCTGAATCCGGCGGACGGAATCGGGCCGACTGCCCCTCCCTGCGCTCGTTCGCGCTGCGACAGGGAAGCCCGGTCCGCATCAGGTGGGCTGGTCGTCGTTGCGCAATTTTCCAGCGGATTGAGAAGGCGGCGCTCTCCGAAGAGGAGTCACGCGAGCTGATCGGCGAGACAGCTCAGAATCCGAAGGACTGAAGTGCACCACGACGACTGGCAGCAGTCATCTTTCAGCAGCTCCTCAGGCGAATGCCTAGAGGTTCGCGCCTTCGACGGGGTGGTGGAGATGAGGGAGTCTGACCGCGAAAGCTTCATCATTCGCTGACGCTGGGGCGGCCTCTCGCTCGGGCGAGCGAGAGGCCGCCGGGTATCACTGTTGATTCATGCGAGGTTTGCGGCGAGAGCCAGCGGGACCTCAAGCACCGCCTGTGACCCGTGGCAGGATCGGGCGGTCCGGCCGCTCGATCGAAAGGTGCCTCAGGCCATGGGCTCGCAGCACTACGCCGTCATCAAGACCAACCACGGCTCCATCACCGCCAAGCTCTTCCAGTTCCACACCCCTCGCACCGTGCGCAACTTCGTCGAACTGGCCGAAGGGTCCCGCGAGTGGACGGACCCCTCGACCGGGGCTCCCACCAACGCGCCGCTCTACAACGGGACGACCTTCCACCGCGTCATCCCCAACTTCATGATCCAGGGCGGCGATCCGCTCGGCGACGGCACCGGCGGCCCCGGCTACGACTTCGCCGACGAGTTCCACCCCGAGCTCTTCTTCACCAAGCCCTACCTCCTGGCCATGGCCAACGCGGGCCCGAACACCAACGGCTCCCAGTTCTTCATCACCACCCGCGCCACCCCCCACCTCAACCGCAAGCACACCATCTTCGGCGAGGTCACCGACCCCGACAGCCAGAAGACCGTCGACGCCATCGCCGCCACCCCGACCGGCCCGGGTGACCGCCCCCTGGAGCCGGTCGTCATCGAATCCGTGACCATCGAGATCCGATAACCCACCCCCCGGAGTAGGAAGTCGGCCCCGCCGACTTCCTACTCCTCCCCACCCCCGAACACCACCCGCAGTACCTCCCTCGCCAGCTCCTCGACATCCACCTCCCCCCGGCTCTCCGGCAACGCGCCATTGAGCCACAGGCTCGCGAAGCCGTGCGCGAGCGACCACGCCGCGATCGTCGTCGCCCTCTGCGCCCCCTCCCCCGGCGAGAGCCTCCGCCCGCTCGCCGCCAGCACCGCGCCGGCCCGGTCTCGGGCCGCCGCCAACTCCGCATCGTCCGCCCGGTACAGCTCCGGCCGGAACATCACCTCGAAGTACGCCCGGTGGTCCACCGCGAACCGCACGTACGCCACACCCGACCCGTACGGATCCCCCGCCGCCCGCTCCAACGCGTCCGCGAACCGCTCGAACCCCTCCGCCGCGACCGCCGTCAGCACCCCCGTCTTGTCCCCGAAGTGGTGCGCCGGCGCCGCATGCGACACCCCCGCCCGCCGCGCCAACTCCCTCAGGCTCCACCCCGACGGCCCCGACTCCTCGACCGCCGCCAGCGCAGCGTCCAGCACCGCCCGCCGCAGGTTCCCGTGGTGATAGCTCTCGACCTTCGCCATCCCGCTCCCTCTCTTCATCTAGGCATTGACAAGATTACCCGACCGCGCAAATCTTGCCAGTGACAAGATTGGAGTATCCACATGGCCCCGCTCATCGCCCTCCTCGGTGGCTTCGCCGTCCTCCGCCTGCTCGGCCTGATCGCCGTCGACGGCCTGGACGCCTGGCAACCGGCCGTCCGCGGCGCCCTCGCGCTGATGTTCGTCACCACCGGCGTGCCGCACTTCGTGCCCGCCTTCCGGCGCGGCTTCGTCGCGATGATCCCGCCCGTGCTCCCCCGCCCCGAGCTGCTGGTCACGCTCACCGGCGTCCTCGAACTGGCCGGCGCCGTCGGCCTCCTCGTCCCGCCGCTCGCCCCGTACGCGGCCGTCGGACTCGCCCTGCTGATGCTCGCGATGTTCCCGGCCAACGTGCACGCCGCCCGCCACGGCGGCGCCCTCCGGGGCAAGCCGGTCACCCCGCTGCCCGCGCGCACGGCGATGCAGGTGCTGTTCGTCGCGGCGGCCGTCGCCGCCGCGGTCTGACCGGAGCAGGAAGTCGGCCGATCCGACTTCCCACTCCGCGCCCAAAACGCGCGGACGCGGCCCGCTGGTGTGCGGGCCGCGTCCGAATGCGAGCGAAAGGGGCGAGCCCTTACTCCACGATGCCGGACTTGGCGATGGTGATCTTCGCCTTGGTCCGGCCGCTCTGCGAGCCCAGGCCCTCGATCTTGGTCACGAGGTCCAGGCCCTCGACGACCTCGCCGAAGACGACGTGCTTGCCGTCCAGCCAGTTGGTCACGATGGTGGTGATGAAGAACTGCGAGCCGTTGGTGTTGCGGCCCGCGTTGGCCATCGAGAGCTGGCCCGGCTTGGTGTGCTTGAGCTGGAAGTTCTCGTCCGCGAACTTCTCGCCGTAGATGCTCTTGCCGCCGGTGCCGTCACCGCGGGTGAAGTCACCGCCCTGCAGCATGAAGCCCGGGATGACCCGGTGGAAGGACGAGCCCTCGTAGCCGAAACCGTGCTGGCCGGTGGCCAGCTCGCGGAAGTTCTGCGCGGTCTTCGGGACGATGTCGTCGAAGAGCGTGAAGACGATGCGGCCGGCCGGCTCGTCGTTGATGGTGATGTCGAAGAAAACGTTGGAACCCATGCAGGGATGATGGCATGCCGTGCGCACAGACGTGCGATCCCCCCGGCGTGCGGTCGGTCACGACAGGCCCCCCGCCTACGCCGCTTTCCGGGCCAGCAGGTAGGCCTGCGGGGTCCGCTCCCCGTCCTCCGGTTCGCGGACGAGGCGGGTGGTGACCTTGAGGCCGGCCTCGGTGGCCAGGGCTTCGAGGTGGTCGGGCTGCCGGCGGCGGAAGTCCAGGGCGGCCGGGTAGCCGAAGGGGTCCTCGATGCGCAGGGCGCCCTCGCCGGCCTGGAAGGCCAGGATGACCGGGGCTCCCGGGGCGAGGGTGCGGTGGAACTCGGCGAAGACCCTCGGGAGCTGCTCGGCCGGGGTGTGGATGATCGAGTACCAGGCGACGATGCCGGCCAGCCCGCCGTCGGAGTACGGCAGGTCGAGGATGGAACCGACCTGGAAGGGGATCCGCGGGTGGGCGGCTCGGGCCAGGTCGATCATCCGGGGGGAGAGGTCCAGGCCGGAGACGTCCAGGCCGAGGGCGGCCAGGTGGCCGGTGATCCGGCCCGGACCGCAGCCGAGTTCGGCGACGGGGCCGCCGCCGGCCGTGGTGACCAGTTCGGCGAACGCGGCGAGCATGGCCCGGTCCCAGGTCGCGGTGGCCAGCGCGCCGCCGTAGCGGTCGGCGTAGTCGGCGGCGACCGCGTCGTAGAACGTCCGGGCGGCGGTGAGGAATTCGGGCTCGGTGGTGGTCACGGCGATCGACCCTACCGGGGTTAGGATCGGCCGATCCGGAGGGGCAGGAGGGGGCATGGTGAAGGTCGGGGTCTATCTGGCGCATCCGAGGCCGGGGAGCTTCAACCACGCGCTGTTCGAGGCGGTGGTGGACGAGCTGCGCGGGCAGGGCGCCGAGGTCGTCGCGCATGATCTGTACGCCGAGGGCTTCTCCCCGCTGCTCACCGCCGACGAGACGGAGACGGTGGCCGCGAGCCAGGCCGCCGGGGACGCGCGGCTCGCGCTGCACCGGGAGGAGGTGGCCACCCTCGACGCCCTCGTGCTGGTCCACCCCAACTGGTGGGGCATGCCGCCCGCCGTGCTCGCCGGATGGGTGCAGCGGGTCATGGTGCCGGGCGTCGCGTACAAGCTGGGGACGGCGGACGGGGAGCCGGTCGGGCTGCTGCGGGCCGGGCGGGCGCTGGTGCTGAACACCTCCGACACCCCCGAGGCCCGGGAGCGCGAGGAGTTCGGGGATCCGCTGGAGCGGATCTGGGCGGCGTGCGTGCTGCCCTACGTCGGTGTGACGGACGTTCGCAGACGGGTGTTCCGCACCGTGACCGATTCCTCGGACGCCGAGCGCGCGCACTGGCTGCGCCAGGCACGGCAGGACGCGGCGGCGCTGATCGGCTGACGCCGACCGGAGGCGGTGCGCGACCGCACGTAGACGGCGGGCGGCGGAGTGATCGTCCGCGGCGGAGCACCGGGCTGACGGCCCGCCGTGCGTGCTAGAACCGTCGGCGGCAGTGAACGCCCACACGACCGAAGGAGAACCATGTCCGTCGCACGCACCGCACGCACCACCCTGCCCGCCGCGTTCGCCGCGCTGACGCTGCTGCTCTCCGGCGCGGCCACCGCGACCACCGCCTCCGCCGCCACGACCACCACCACGGGCCTGGACGGCACCTGGGCCTGCTCCGTCCCGTCCGGCTACGTCTACGACGGCGTGTCCATGGACCGCACGTGCAGCGGCGGCGGCAGCTGGAACTCGCCGCGGTTCCACCTGCGCACGCCCGTCGACGGGCTGACCGCGTGTACCGGCGCGCCCGGCTTCACCTACGACTCCGTCGGCCACAGCACCACGTGCAGCCAGACGTCGGGCGTCCTGGCCACCACCTTCCACCTGCGCACGCCGGTCAACGGCATGTGGGCGTGCAGCGTGCCGGCCGGCTGGACCTACAGCGCCACCACGTCGAACCTGGACTGCGCCAGCATCCAGGGCGTGCCGACCACCAAGTTCCGCCTCGTCGGTTAAGGCCCGGGCCGGTCGGACGGGCGCCCCGGAAACGGCCGGGGCGCCCGTCCGGCAGGCGGCGGGCTCAGACCAGGTCCAGCTCCGCGACGTCCTGGTCCCCGCTGCGCTCGCCCGTCGGCCGGAAGCCGAGGCGGGCGTAGAACCCCGCCGGGCCGCCCTCCCCCGGCACATAGGTGACGCAGACCCGGGTGCCGCCACGGCGGCGGACCTCGGCGGCGACCTGCTCGACGGCGAACCGGCCGTAGCCCCTGCCCTGGGTGTCGGCGGCGACGAGGAGGCGCCAGAGTCCGGAGCGCGGCGGCTCGCCCGGCCCGAAGACGACGTCGAAGAACCCCATCACGAACCCGACCAGCCGCTCGCCGTCGTAGACCAGCCTGGGCCAGGCGGTCTCACCGTACGCGTACGCCTCGGCCAGCGAGGTGGCCACCGGGGCGACCAGGTGGTCCTGGTCGGGGCGGACCTTGAGCTCCAGGGCGGCGTCGATGTTCTTCGGGGTGACCGGTTCGAGCCGCAGGGCCGGGGCCGGAGACGATTCCGTCGGCGTAGACATGCCGGTCACCCTAGTGAGCGCCCGCCCGCCGGTCCCCCGGTTTTTCACGGTGCCGGCGTGAACACCAGCGAGGCGTTGTGGCCGCCGAAGCCGAAGGCGTTGGTGAGCGCCGCACCGAGCGGGCCCCGGCGTGCGGCGCCCGCGACCACGTCCAGCTTGACCGCCGGGTCCTGCCGCTCCAGGTTGCGGGTGGGCGGGACGGCGCCGTCGCGCAGCGCGAGGACGGCCGCCAGCGCGCCGAGCGCGCCCGCCGCGCCGAAGAGGTGGCCGGTCATCGACTTGGTGGCGGTGACCAGCGGGTGGGCGCCGATCGCCTCGGTGACCGACTCGGCCTCGACCAGGTCGCCGAGCGGGGTGGAGGTGGCGTGGGCGTGGACGAGTGCGATGTCCAGCGGCGACAGCCCGGCCTCGGCGACCGCCCGGCGCATCGCGCGGACCTGGCCCTCGGCGGCGGCCGCCGTGATGTGCTGGGCGTCGGAGGTGACCGCCGCACCGGCCAGGGTGGCGTGGGCGCGGGCCCGGCGGGCGGCGGCGAAGCCGGCCCGCTCCAGGACGACGACGGCCGCGCCCTCGCCGATCACGAAGCCGTCCCGGTCGACGTCGAACGGGCGGGAGGCCCGGCCGGGCTCGTCGTTGCGCAGCGAGTGGGCCCTGGCCTGGGCGAAGCCGGCCACCGTCAGCGGGCAGATGCACGCCTCGGCGCCGCCCGCCACCACCACGTCGGCCCGGCCGAGGCGGATGAGGTCCAGGCCGAGCGCGATCGCCTCGGCGCCGGACGCGCAGGCGCTCACCGTGGTGTGCGCGCCGGCCCGGGCGCCGAGTTCGATGGAGACCCAGGCGGCCGGGCCGTTGGCCATCAGCATCGGCACGGTGTGCGGGGAGACCTTCCGGACCCCGGAGGCCTCCAGGACGTCGTCCTGGCCGAGCATGGTGAGCGCGCCGCCGGTGCCGGTGCCGATCACCACCGCCAGCCGCTCGCCGTCGACCTCGGGGGCACCGGCGTCGGCCCAGGCCTCACGGGCGGCGATCAGCGCGACCTGCTCGCAGCGGTCGAGGCGGCGGGCCCGGACCCGGTCGATGACCTCGGACGGTTCGACCGCGAGCCGCCCGGCGATCCGGACCGGCAGCCCGTCGGCCCAGTCCGCCTCGATCGGCCGGATGCCGCCGTCGCCGGCCAGCATCGCGGACCAGGTGGAGGCGACGTCGCCGCCGAGCGGCGTGGTCGCCCCGAGACCGGTGACCAGCACCGGCTCGACGGAGAGGCCTCGGAGCCGGTTGTTGTCAGTACCCATCGAAAAATCTCCATGGCTTCTGTGGAGGTTGTGAGGTAGGTACAACTCACCGCACCGGTGGGCACGGGGAGCCTTCGCCTCGATGCCCACACTGTCATGGCCTTGATGGACATTCAGATGTGTCAGCCGACCCATTCGGCAGGCTTCGATTTGTTGGAACCCTCCAGAACGAGGCCACAACCCCCGACGCGGTCACCGCCGCACCCCGACGGACATTCCGGGCACTCGAGATCACGACCTCAAGACGATCGGATTTCCGGTCGCCCACGCATCATCGGCCCTGCCATACTCGGCGCGATCGTTCACCGGCCCCACCCCGAGTGCCCCTCGAATCCGCGCACGAAGGGGATCCGGCGAACGCACCACCATTCGGTGAACGCACCATCACATCCCAGAGGGGAAACTCCACGTGCGCCTGCGTCATGCCCTCGGGCTGACCATAGCGGCGGCCACCGCCGCGCTCGGACTGCCCGTGCCCGCGACGGCCGCCCCGGCCGCCACCGCGACCACGCTCCACGTCAACAAGAACGCCTTCAGCTGCTCGAACCAGGGGTCCGGAACGGTCACCCGGCCGTTCTGCACCATCTCCGCCGCGGCCGCCGTGGTCGAGCCCGGGCAGACCGTGCTGGTGTGGCCCGGCGACTACCCGGAGCAGGTCATGATCACCCGCTCCGGCACGCCGGACAAGCCGATCACCTTCCTCGGCGGACCGGTCGAGAGCGGGCCGTTCACCCGGAACAGCATGCCGGTCGTCCGCGGCGGCCCCCAAGGCGGCCCCAACGCCTTCATCCTCACCGATGTGCACGACGTCTCGCTCCGGGGCTTCCGCACCTTCGCCCCGTACGGAGTGCAGGTCTACCGCTCGTCCCGGGTGGTCCTCGACCAGAACCGGTACACGACTACTCCGGCTACCACGATTCCCTCCTCATCACCAGCGGCAGCGACCACATCACGGTCAGCCGGAACTCGTTCAACCACGTGAACGGACTGGTCGTCAGGGACGGCGCACACGACATCCTGGTGACCGGCAACGACTTCAGCCGCACCGAGAGCACCGGCCTCACGGCCACCGGCGTGGCCGACCTCGCCGTCACCAACAACACCTTCGCGCTCAGCTGCTTCGACGGCATCCGGGTGGACGGCGACTCGCCGAGGGCCGTGGTGAAGAACAACATCGCGGTCGACGGGGCCGCACAAGGCGTTTCCTGCGGCACCCTTCCCGCCCAGACCCAGATCAGCGTCTCGGCCGAGGCCGCCCCGACCGCGAGCGTCGACTACAACGTCGTGCACGCGCGGCCCGGCTCGCAGCCCTACGCGTGGGCGGCACCGGCTACGCGTCCCCGGCCGCGTTCACCACCGCCACCGGACAGGGCGCGCACGACCTCGACCTGGCCGTCACCTACCCCTGGTCGAACCTGCAGAATCCGCTCAACAAGCTGACCGAGGCCGCGGCCGGCGCGATCGACTCCGCCGACCCGACGGCCCCCGGCGTCGGCACCGACCTCTCCGGCCAGCCCGCCATCGACCACCCCCAGGTGGCCAACACGGGTGGCAGCACCCGCGACCGCGGTGCCCATGAGCTCAGCGGGATGTCCGACCCGACCCTGCTGCAGGTCAAGGGCAGTGACACCGCCACCCCGACCGGACCGACGCCGCTCACCGTCGAGGCCACGCTCGGCTTCCAGAACACCTGGGGCACCGCCCCCGGCAGCTACCTGATCGACTTCGGCGACGGCAGTGAGCCGGTGCGCACGACCGACACCACGGTGCGGCACACCTACACCCTGTCCGGCTACTCCAGCCAGTACTTCTACGTGACGGCCACGGCCGTCGACGCCACGGGCGGTCGTGCCGAGGCGTCGTCCTCGTTCGCCCATGTGCAGCCGGCGTCCGACCGGCGCGCCTCCTTCCGCGCCACCAACGTGGGCTGGCCCCACACCTACCGGTTCGACCTCGATGCCAGGTCGCCCTACGTCCGGACCGGTGGCACGATCGACTTCGGCGACGGCACCGTGGAGGCCGTGGCCGCCTCCCAGGACAACGTCGCGCACAGCTATGCGACGCCCGGCACCTACTCCGTGACGTACACGGCCCGGGACGAGGCCGGCGAGGTGACCTTCCGGGAGGACGTCCCGGTCACCGTCACCCCGTCGCTCGCCGTGCTCAAGCCCGGTGAGCGGGTGCAGGTGCTGGCCACCGGCTCGTCCGTGCTGCTGAACGGCGGCGCGCACTACGGCTACGGCATCTGGGCGCCCTTCACGTCCATCCCCGCGAACGGCCGGCCGTTCGCCGAGAACGCCGTCACCTCGACGGCGATCGGCACCACCACCGACGGCGTGGCCCACAACGTGGTCGCCGCCAACGGGCGCCTCTACATCGCCGACCGCAGCATGTCGGACGGCAACTGGAGTGGCTGGGGCGAGATCACCGCCTACGGCGCCGCCGGACCGCTGCCGGGCGCCCCGACCCAGGTGGCCACCGCCGTCATGGGCCGCAAGCTGCACGTCCTCGCCCTGGTCGGCGGCCGGGTGCTCCAGGCCACCGGCGACTGGAACGCCGGCACCTGGTCCGGCTGGGGCGACGTCACCGCCGCCTCCGGCCTGCCCCAGGCCACCCGGATCGCCGCCGCCGCCGTCGGCAACTCCCTGCACGTCGTCGCCCTCGGCAACGGCGGCCGCGTCTACGACGCCGACGGCAACTACGACCGCGGCACCTGGAACGTCGGTGACCCCACCTCCATGCTCGGCCTGCCCAGCGCGCCGATCACCGACCTGTCCGCCGCCTCCATCGGCAGCACCCTGCACATCATCGCCGCCGCCGGCAACGGCATCCACCAGGCCAGCGCCGACTACGCCGCCGGCCGCTGGAGCGGCTGGGGCGACATCACCGCCGTCGCGGGCACCGACGTCGGCAGCGTCAAGCGGGTCTCCGCCGTCACCATCGGCAACCGCCTGCACATCTTCGCCGTCTCGGACGGCGGCCGGCTCTACAACGCCACCGGCGACTACGACCGCGGCACGTGGTCCCGCTGGGGCAATGTGAGCGCGGCTGTCACCAGCCCGAATTTCAGCGAACTGGCGGTCGCCGCCTCCTGACGCCACCACTCGGGAAGCACGACGGAGCCCCCGGCCGAATCGCTTCGGCCGGGGGCTCCGGTGCTTGCCGCACGGGTCCGTCGGCGGGTTACGGCAGGTTGCGGGCCATCACGATGCGCTGGATCTGGTTGGTGCCCTCGTAGATCTGGGTGATCTTCGCGTCCCGCATCATCCGCTCCAGCGGATAGTCCCGGGTGTACCCGTACCCGCCCAGCAACTGCACCGCGTCCGTCGTGATCTCCATCGCCGCGTCCGACGCGAAACACTTCGCCGCCGCACCGAAGAACGTCAGATCCCCGTCCCCGCGCTGGGACTTCGCCGCCGCCGCATACGTCAGCTGACGCGCCGCCTCCAGCTTCATCGCCATGTCCGCCAGCATGAACTGCACACCCTGGAAGTCACCGATCGGCTTCCCGAACTGCCGGCGCTCACGCACATACCCCTTCGCGTAGTCCAGCGCACCCTGCGCGATCCCCAGCGCCTGCGCCGCGATCGTCACCCGCGTGTGGTCCAGCGTCCGCATCGCCGTCGCGAAACCCGTCCCCTCCGCACCGATCATCCGATCCGCCGGAACCCGCACATCGTCGAAGTACACCTCACGCGTCGGCGACCCCTTGATCCCCAGCTTCCGCTCCGGCGCACCGAACGACACCCCCTCGTCGCCCTTCTCCACCACGAACGCCGAGATCCCCTTCGACCGCTTCTCCGGATCCGTCACGGCCATCACCGTGTAGAACTCCGACACACCCGCGTTGGTGATCCACCGCTTCACACCGTTCAGCACCCAGAAGTCCCCGTCACGCACCGCCCGCGT
>NZ_JBIBHU010000064.1:0-8834 GCF_042957205.1 Kitasatospora sp. NPDC008115
GGCTCCACACCTACAATCACCACCGCGGACACACCGCACTCGCAGGCAAACCACCCACCAGCCGCGTTCCCAACCTCACGGGCCAGAACACCTAGGTCTCAGGACTGATGGCCGGAGGGCCCGCGTCCGCTTGGATGGAGGCGTGGACGAACCCTCGAAGAACGAACCGTCGAAGAACGACACCGCGGCGAACTCCGAAGTCGGCCTCACCGCTGACCAGGTGGCCGCGTACCTCGACCGGATCGGGGCCGTGCGGCCCGGGCGGGCGGGTGCCGCCGAGCTGGCGCGGTTGCAGGAGGCGCACCTGGACGCGGTGCCGTTCGAGAACCTGAGCATCCACCTCGGCGAGTCCGTGGTGCTGGAACCCGCCGCGCTGCTGGAGAAGATCGTCGACCGGCGGCGCGGCGGGTTCTGCTACGAACTCAACGGCGCCTTCGCCGCGTTGCTGCGCGCGCTCGGCTACCGGGTGGACCTGCTCGCGGCCCGCGTCTTCAACGGCGCGAAGCCGGGGCCGCCGTTCGACCACCTCGCGCTGCGGGTGGTGGCGGACGACGCCGCGTGGCTGGTGGACGTGGGCTTCGGGCGGTTCGCGCGCCGTCCGCTGCTGCTCGACGAGCGCGGCGAACAGCGCGACGCGGCGGGCGTGTTCACCGTCCTGCCGAGCGGCACGGCCGACGACCTCGACGTCCGCCTCGACGGCGAGCCGCAGTACCGGCTGGAGCTGCGCCCGCACGCGCTGGCCGACTTCGTGCCGACCTGCTGGTGGCAGACGACGTCCCCCGGCTCGCTGTTCACCCGTGGGACCACCTGTTCCCGCCCCACCCCGGGCGGCGGCCGGGTCACCCTCAACAGCACCCGCGCCACCGGCGGCACCCGCCTGCTGCGCACCGCTCCGGACGGCACCCGCAGCGAGGAACTGCTCGCCCCGGACGCCGCCCTCGCCGCCTACCGCACCCACTTCGGCATCGCCCTGGACCGCCTCCCCACCGCCCCCTGAGGCCGGCGGTCGGACGTCGGGCGGCGTGGCCGGGTGCGTCGTCCGGCGGGGCGGGCTCCGTCCGTGGGGCGCGCTTGCAGCGCGCGCGGATGTCCGGGGGCGCGCGTGGCGTCGTGTGCGGGCGCAGAATAGCCGCGCGCCGTCCACTCCGTGGGGATTCGCCGGAATCACGCGTTGCGGCCGACCGTGCGCCATATGCTGCGCGAGGCGCGGCCGGCTCGCCCCCGGGGCGGCCGTGAGCCGTTCAACTCCGCTTTCCGGCAAGGTGGTTCACTCATGGGGCAGAAGAGTCGGCGCAGGGACGACGGCGAGGTGACCTTCGAGCAGGTGACCGTCCTGTCCTTCGAGCCGCAGGGGGACCTCCGGGTCGACCGGGACGGTCGCGTCCTGATGCTGAGCGAGCCCGTCAGCCTGACCCGCATCCCGGTTCGGATCGCCCGCGAGGACATGACGATCAAGTGCGTCGCGGGCTACTGGGTCACCTGGGCCGAGTGGTTCGGCCCGGACGACATCCGCAACCACGCGCGCTGGGTCCCCGACGAGGAGTACGTCCGGCCGGACGAGGACGGCCTCGACGGGCGGCTGGAGGTCACGGTGTCCGCGTACTGGGCGGTGGAGTGGGAGCCTCGCCGGGCGCGGCTGCGGACCAGCGAGGCCGTGGTCACCTTCCCGCCGGGGGAGCGCGTGCGCGAACTCGTCCTGGAGCGCCCCCAGCCGCAGCACCCGGCCACCCTCGTCGTCCACCTGACGCGCGCCCGCTGGGCCGACGGGCACGGCGGCCGGGCGATCCACCACGGCTTCGCGGGCGAACGCGAGGTCGGCGGCGGGCAGGGCGAGCCCGTCCACCGCTACGCCGAGTGCGCCACCGGCCACCTCCCGGGCGTGGCCGTCCACTGAGCTGCGGCTCGAACCGGGCCCGAACGCGCCCGAACGCGCTCGAAAGGGTCCGAACGCGCCCGGGCCGGGCTCAGCCGAGCACCGGCTCGCCCGTCGGCCACCCCGCCCGCAGGCCGACCCGGCGGGCGGGGGCGCCGGCCCAGATCTCGCCCGGCCCGGTCGAGCGGGTCAGCACCGCGTTGGCACCCACGACGGTGCCCGCCCCGACGGTCAGCACGCCTTCCTTGCAGATCACCTTGGCGCCCGCGCACAGCACCGCGCCGTCCTCCACCACGACCCGCCGCATCGCGCTGCGCTCCTGCGGTACCCACGGGTCGGCCCGTCCGACGGTCACGCCGTTGTACAGCGTCACCCCGGCGCCGAGCGTGGTGTACGGGTGCAGCACGGTGCCGAAGCCCCGGTGGAACACGACGAGGCCGGGGCCGATCTCGGCGGCGGCCGGCACCTCCATCCCGTAGAACGCGAGCGCCTCCTGGACCAGGCGGCCCAGGAGGCGGTGACGGCGGCGGTAGATCAGCGCGGTGACGAGTGACATCCACCCATTGTGTCCGCCGTGTAACGACGAGTCACGCGCGTCCGCCGTTACTTCACGTCCGGCACGGCGGTGTCGTTCTTGAAGGCGTCGAAGACCTGCTTGGCCTTCGCGGTGTCCCACTTCACCGCCGACTCCCCGGTGTTGGTCTTGAAGTCCGGGTTGGCGATCGGCACGGTGATGCTCTTGCCGCCGCCGCCGTTGACGTCCTTCATGGCGAGGAACAGCGAGCCCAGGTCGGTCAGCCCGGCGTCCTCGTCGACGATCAGCGTTCCGAGGCCGGAGGAGACCAGCGGGTAGAAGGTGAACGGGTTGAGCACGGTGGCCGGCGAGGCCGCCTGCTTGGCCAGCGCGCCGAGGAACTTCTGCTGGTTGCGCATCCGGCCGAGGTCCTGGTCGGCCATCTGGTGGCGCTGGCGGACGAAGGCCAGCGCCTGGGTGCCGTCGAGGTTCTGGCAGCCGGCCTTGAGGTCGAGGCCGGAGTCCTTGTCCTTGACGTCCTGCTCGATGCACATGTCCACGCCGCCGACCGAGTCGACGATGCCCACGAAGCCGGCGAAGCCGATCTCGGCGTAGTGGTCGATGCGGATGCCGGTGTTCATCTCGACGGTCTGCGCGAGCAGCTTGCCGCCGCCCGCCGCGAACGCCGAATTGATCTTCGAGGTGGTCGACTTGACGGTCTTGCCGTTCTCGCCGGCGTGCTCGGGGATCGGCACCCAGGAGTCGCGCGGGATGCTCATCAGGGTGTTCCCGTTGTCCCCGACGTGCAGGATCATCATCGAGTCGCTGCGCTTGCCGCCCGCGTGGCCGGTGTGCAGGTCCTCCTCCTGGGAGTCGGACAGGCCGTTGCGGCTGTCGGAGCCCACGATCAGCCAGTTGGTGCCCTTGCCCGCGGCGGGGCGGCCGGGGTAGTCGGCGAGCACCTTCTCGTGGTTGAGCTTGGAGTCCGCCCAGAACCAGGTGGAGACCGCGGTGACCATCATGGCGATCAGCACGCCGAAGACCGACCACTTGACGATCCGGCGCCGGGGCCAGCGCGAGGACCGTGCGCCGGCGGGCGTCTGCGGACCGCCGGGAGGTATCGGTCCGCGCGGGCCACCGGGCCCGCCCGGGGCGCCGGGAGCCCCCTGGGCCGGCACCCCCGGCCGGCCCGGCTGCCCGGGCTGCCCGTGGCCCTGGCCCTGCCCGTAGCCCTGCGCCGGCCCGTACCCGGGCGGCTGCGGCTGGCGGGCCTGCTGGGGCGGCTGCGCCTGCGGCCGGGGCTGCCGGGGCGCCGGGGCGCCCGGCCCGCGCGGGTTCAGCCCGGCGGGCAGCGGCGGCTCCGCGCCACCGCCGCGCCCGTACGCGGGGCCCCCGCCACCGTTGCCTCCGCCGTACGGGTTCCCGCCGCCGCCCGGGCGGCCCTCCTGCCACGTGTTCATGTGGGAGAGAATGCCCGACGCCGGGACCGGTGACTCCCCCCGGGGCCCCCACCAGGGCGCTTGTAGCAGTTTTGATGCACGCACCGGATCGTTCCGCGGCAAGGCGCCGGCGGGCGGCGCGCGCCCCGTCCGCCCGGTGGGATCGCGTGCGCCGCCGTCTCATCATCCGTCTCACCTGGTGTTCGCCTGGCGGGACGAACCTTGACCGTCCGGAACGCTGCGTGTTTGCATGGCGCCATGGATCAGCGATGGACCCTCACGCGTCGGCGGCACGTCGACCTGCTGCGTGTGTCCCGTTCGCTCTGTTGTGGCTGACGCTCGCCCGTCGAACCCCACCACTCCTCCTCCCCCCTCTTCCCGACGCCGCCCGCGCGGCGCGTTCACCGCCGCCCGCCGGTAGGCCGGTCCCCGTCCGCCCGGCCGGTGCCGCCCGTGCCCGGTGAGCGCCCCGTGCCGCCTGCGCGTCGCCCCGCTTCCTCCCCGAGGTGAACCCCATGGCCACCGTCCTGTCCGTTTCCGGCTCCCCGTCCGCGACCTCCCGCACCACCCGTCTGCTGCGCCTCGTCGACGCACGGCTGGAGGAGCGCGGCCACCGCGTCGTCCCCTTCGAGGTGCGCGCCCTGCCCGCGCACGCGCTGCTCTCCGCCGACCTGTCGCACCCCGAACTGGCCGCCGCCCTGGAGTTGTTCGCGGAGGCCGACGGCGTGGTGATCGGCACCCCGGTCTACAAGGCCGCGTACTCGGGCCTGCTCAAGGCGCTGCTGGACGTGCTGCCGCAGTACGCGCTGCGCGACAAGGCCGTCCTGCCGCTCGCCACCGGCGGCTCCACCGCGCACGTGCTGGCGGTGGACTACGCGCTGCGGCCGGTGCTCAGCTCGATGGGCGCCGACCACATCACCCAGGGCTGGTTCGTGCTGGACCGTCACATCTCCGTGCGGGAGGACGGCGCCACCGTGATCGAGCGCGAGACCGACGTGCTGCTGCGCCCCGTCGTGGACGCGTTCGCGGCCGCCCTGGAGCGCCGGGCCGCCCCGGCCCTGGCGTCCTGACGCCCGCCCGGCGCCCCGCGCGCCGGCCCCCCGGACCACCCCAGGCCCCGCCCGGCGCACGCCGGGTGGGGCCTCCTTACGGGCGGACCCTGAGGGGACCCCCGTCGACCCCTAGGGGGAGGCGTCCGGCACCCCGTACAACTCCGGTTGGCGCGCTTCCTCCCGTCGGATGACGAGGGCGCGGGCCCCGGCTCCTAACGTGGTTCACATCCCCGCCCGTCCGAGGCGGACCCGATGCGATCGGGTCCGGGTCCCCGGTGCACCGGCAGGGTGAAGCTAACTCCCGGTCGAAAACTATCCCCTGCGCGATGTCGCCGGACGGGTGGAACGCACGAGGCTGGGGGGCAACGGGTGGGCCCACTTTTTAGGAGACGACAGTGACGACGGCAGCAGCAGCCGTGTACGACCCCCAGCTTCCCGGCGGTGCCTCCGCCGTCGCCGCCTCGGCTCGTCAGGTGACCAAGTCCTACGGCTCCGGCGAGACCAGGGTCACCGCCCTGGACGCGGTCGACGTCGACATCCAGCGCGGCCGCTTCACCGCGATCATGGGCCCCTCGGGTTCCGGCAAGTCGACCCTGATGCACTGCCTGGCCGGTCTGGACACGGTGACCGAAGGGCGGATCTGGATCGGTGACACCGAGATCACCGGCCTGAAGGACAAGCAGCTCACCAGGCTGCGCCGGGACAAGATCGGCTTCATCTTCCAGGCGTTCAACCTCCTGCCGACGCTGAACGCGCTGGAGAACATCACGCTCCCGATGGACATCGCCGGCCGCAAGCCGGACCAGGCCTGGCTGGACCGGGTGGTGGAGACCGTCGGCCTCTCGGGCCGGCTCAAGCACCGCCCGACGCAGCTCTCCGGCGGCCAGCAGCAGCGCGTCGCGGTGGCCCGGGCGCTGGCCGCCCGTCCCGAGATCATCTTCGGCGACGAGCCCACCGGCAACCTCGACTCCCGCTCCGGCGCCGAGGTGCTCTCCTTCCTGCGCCGCAGCGTCGACGAGCTGGGCCAGACCATCGTGATGGTCACCCACGACCCGGTCGCCGCCGGCTACGCGGACCGCGTGCTGTTCCTCGCCGACGGCGTGATCGTCGACGAGATGCACGCCCCGACGGCCGACTCCGTCCTTGAGCGCATGCGCCGTTTCGACGGCAAGCGCACCAGCTGAGCGGGCAGGGGGGTACAGGACCATGCTGCTCAAGACATCACTGCGGAGCTTCTTCGCCCACAAGGGGCGGATGCTGCTCTCCCTGGTCGCGGTCGTGCTGTCGGTCGCCTTCGTGTCCGGAACGCTGGTGTTCTCCAACACCGCGACCAGCACCTTCGACCGGCTCTTCGCGTCGACCGCCTCCGACCTCTCGGTCCAGCCGGCCAAACCGGAGTTCGGCGACGACCCCCGGGGGAGGACGCTGACCGTCCCGGCCGACAGCGTCGGCAAGGCCGCCGCGGTCCCCGGCGTGAGGACGGCGATCGGCCAGGTGAGCGTGCAGAGCGCCACCCTGGCCGACCCGGCGACAAACAAGGCCGTGGGCCCGACCAGCGGGGCCCCGACCATCGTCGGCAACTGGGCGGACACCCCGCGCAACCCGGTCGAGATCACCTCGGGACACGTTCCGCAGGGTGCCGACCAGGTCGTCATCGACGCGGACACCGCCAAGAAGGCCAAGCTCGGCCTGGGCGACAGGCTGCGCGTGATCGCCGTCGACAAGCAGGACTTCACCATCGTCGGCATCGCCACTTTCAAGACCACCAACCCCGGTGCGGCGCTGGCCTTCCTGGACACCGCCACCGCGCAGAAGTTCCTGCTCAGGCACGCCTCGCTCACCTCGGTCGAGGTGTTCGGCGACGGCAGCCGCACCGACGAGCAACTGAAGTCCGACATGCTGGCCGCGTTCGGCGCCGGCTTCCAGGCGAAGACGGCGGCCGAGCAGAAGGCGGAGAACGTCAAGGACGTCGGCTCCTTCCTGGACTTCATGAAGTACGCGATGCTCGGCTTCGCCGGCATCTCGCTGCTGGTCGGCGGCTTCCTGATCATCAACACCTTCTCGATGCTGGTCGCCCAGCGCACCCGGGAGATCGGCCTGCTGCGCGCCGTCGGCGGCAGCCGCCGGCAGGTCAACCGCTCGGTGCTGGTGGAGGCGCTGCTCCTCGGCGCGGCCGGCTCGACCCTCGGCATCGGTGCCGGCCTCGGCCTGGCGGTCGGGCTGATCCAGCTGATGAACGCGGCCGGCATGCACCTCGACGCCGGGGACCTCTCGATCGGCGCGAACGTGTTCGTCGCCGGATACGCGGTGGGCATCGTGATCACCGTGCTCGCGGCCTGGATCCCGGCCCGCCGGGCCAGCCGGATCGCGCCGATCGCCGCACTGCGCGACCACGGCACCCCGGCCGAGGCCCGCTCCAACACCGTCCGGGCGGTCATCGGCCTGGTGATGACGGTCGGCGGCGGTGGTCTGCTGGTGCTGGCCGCCCAGGCGGAGAAGGCGGCCACCGGCGGCCAGTACATCGGTCTGGGCGTGCTGCTCACCCTGGTCGGCTTTGTGGTCCTCGGCCCGCTGCTGGCCACCACCGTGGTGCGGGTGCTCGGCGCCATGCTGCCCGCCCTGTTCGGCCCGTCCGGCAAGCTCGCCCAGCGCAACGCGATGCGCAACCCGCGGCGCACCGGCGCTACGGCAGCCGCACTGATGATCGGACTGGCGCTGGTGGTCGGCGCCTCGGTCTTCACCTCCACGGTGATCAAGTCCACCAACGTCCAGATCGACCGCTCGGTGGGCGCCGACTACATCATCCAGGCCGGCCAGAACGGCGTCTCCGCGGAGATCGTCGAGGCCGTGCGCAAGACCGGGGGCGTGGACCACGTCACCGGGCGGAAGGACCTGAGCGCGCGCTTCACCGCGCCGGACGGCAAGACCTCGGAGCGGAATGTCTCCGCCGTCACCGGGCGGTTCACCGAGGACTTCCGGCTGCCGGTCAAGTCCGGCAGCGCCGACTCCCTCAAGCAGGGCTCGCTCGCGATCGGTGAGGACTACGCCAAGGACCACGGCCTCAAGATCGGTGACACCATCAAGATCGACTACGGTCAGGGGCGCTCCCAGTCGCTGCCGGTCGGCGTCATCATGACGATGGGCAACTCGCTCTTCGACGGCAACACCTTCGCCTCGCTCGACACCGTCACCCAGGCGGTGCCCGCCGCCGAGCAGCCGGTGGACAGCGTGATCTTCGGCAAGGCGGCGGCCGGGGCGGATGTCGCCAGGACGCTCACCGCCCTGGAGGACGCGCTCAAGGAGTACCCGCAGGCCTCGGTCCGCGACCAGGCCGGCTACAAGGACCTCATCCAGGAGCAGGTCAACACCCTGCTCTACATGATCTACGGCCTGCTCTTCCTGGCGATCGTGGTCGCGGTGCTCGGCGTGGTCAACACCCTGGCGCTCTCGGTGGTCGAGCGGACCCGCGAGATCGGCCTGCTGCGGGCGATCGGGCTCTCCCGCCGCCAGTTGCGCCGGATGATCCGCCTGGAGTCGGTGGTGATCGCGGTGTTCGGCGCCGTCCTCGGCACGGTGCTCGGCCTGGCCTGGGGCATCACCGGCCAGCAGGTGCTGGAGTCGCAGGGGCTGGAGGCGCTCGCCGTCCCGGTCACCACGATCGTCATCACGCTGGCCGCCTCGGTGCTCATCGGCCTGCTGGCCGCTCTCATACCGGCCTTCCGGGCCGGGCGGATGAACGTCCTCGCGGCGATCGCGACGGACTGACCGGGCGGCGACCCCCGGATCGGGGGATCGGGGGTCGCGGCACCGGAGGCAAGGGGGAAACGGGGAAAAGGGGGAAGGGGAAGGGGCAGGGTGCCGTCCTTGGGTTCTAGGAGTCGTTGCAACACCCCAGCTCAGGGGATGCATTGGACTTCGAGATCCGTAGGGACAGGACGCCTCAGGGTCCGCGGAAG
>NZ_JBIBHU010000065.1:0-8761 GCF_042957205.1 Kitasatospora sp. NPDC008115
GGGGGCCGCCCCCGCCCGGGCGCGGCGGGCCCCCGCGGGGGCGCCCCCCCCCCCCCCCCCCCCCCCCCCCCCGGGGGGGGGGGGGGGGGGGGGGGGGCCGCCCCCCCCCCCCCCGCCCCGGGGGTTCGTCAGGTCAGCCCTGGCGGCTCCGGCGCCGGCTGAGGGCGACGGCGAGGCCGCCGAAGAGCAGCAGGGCGCCGCTGACCGTCGCCGTGGTGAGCACGGTGGCGCCGGTGCTGGCGAGGATGCCCGATGCCCGCGGGGCCACTGGGGTCACCGGGGTCATCGGGGCCAGCGGGCCCTGCTGCGGGGCGGACGGGCCCTGCGGGATCACCGGGCCCTGGGCCGACGGGCCGGGGGTGGGAGTGCCCGGGGTGGGAGTGCCGGTCGGCGTCGCCGTGGCCGTACCGGTCGGCGTGGGCGTGGCCGTGGCCGTGGGCGTCGGGGTGGGCGTCGCGGTGCTTCCGGCCGTTGCCGTGTGGTCGGTCTCGCAGCCCTTCTCGGTGGCGCAGGTGCCGCGCTTGGTGTCGGTCGTGGTGACGGCGTTGTGCAGCTTGGCGTCGCCCTTGCCGGTGACGGTCACGGAGTAGGTGATCGTCGCGGTGCCGCCCACCGGCAGGTCGCCGGTCCAGGTCAGCTTGCCGTCCTTCACCTCGGCGGTGCCGGAGGTGGCCTTGACGTCGCCGTTGTACGTCGCGTCGTCCAGGACCTTGGACAGGTCGTCGGCGATCGCGGCGCCCTTGACCTCGCCCGCGCCCTGCTGGGTGACGGTGACGGTGTAGGTGACCTTGTCGCCCGCCTTGACCGTCGAACCCGACTTCGGGTCGGCGGACTTGGCGAAGACGAACGAGCCCTCCTCATAGGTGTACTGCGCGGCGACGCTGGTGCCACCCGGCGTGGTCACGGTGACGTCGACTGCACCGGCGGCGCTCGCGGCCGGGACGGTGGCGGTGATCTGGGTGTCGCTGTCGACGGTGAACGCCGTGGCGGCAGTGGTGCCGAAGTTGACGGCGGTTGCGCCGGTCAGGTTGGTGCCGGTGATGGTCACGACGGTGCCGCCGGCCAGCGGCCCGTGGTCGGGCGCGATGCCGCTCACGGCGGGGGCCGGGGCGTCGTACGTGAACTTCCCGGGGGCGCTGGTGCCACCCGGGGTGGTCACCGTGACGTCGACCGGACCCGCAGCGCTCGCGGCCGGGACGGTGGCGGTGATCTGGGTGTCGCTGTCGACGGTGAACGCCGTGGCCGCAACGGCCCCGAAGTTGACGGCGGTTGCGCCCGTCAGGTTGGTACCGGTGATGGTCACCGTCGTGCCGCCGGCCAGCGGCCCGTGGTCCGGCGCGACACCGCTCACAGCGGGCGCCGGGATGTCGTAGGTGTACTGCTTGGCGGGGAAGGTGCGGCCCACGGCGGTCAGGGTGACGTCGACGGTGCCGGGCGCATGCGGCGGGACGGTCGCGGTGACGGTGCTGTCGTCGACGACGGTCACATCGGTGGCCGGAACGCCGTCGAAGGTGACGTCGGTGGTGCCGGTCAGGCGGTGGCCGGTGAGGGTGACGGTGGTGCCGCCGGTGGCCGGGCCGTGGCCGGGGCTGATGCCGGTGACCGTCAGCGGGACGATGTTGCCGACCGCCGCGCCGTACGGGAAACGCCCGGTGGGGACGGTCTCGGCGACGGTGTTCGTCGCGGTGTCGATCACCGACATGGTGTTCGAGTTGGTGTTGGTGACGTACACCTTGTCGCCGGCCGGGTCGATCGCCAGGGCCGCCGGCCGGCGACCGACCGGCAGGGTGGCGATGACGGTGTTGGACGCGGTGTCGATCACCGACACCGAGTCGCCCTGGTAGTTGTTGACGTAGGCGAGCTGCCCGTCCGGCGTGATGGCCACCGTCCAGGGCGCCTTGCCGACCTTGACGCGGGTCACGACCGTGTTGGTGGCGGTGTCGATCACCGAGACGTTGTTGTTGCTGCTGTCGGCGACGTACGCGAACGCGCCGTCGGGGCGGATCGCCCCCCACAGCGGGGAGCGGAAGCCGGCCTGGGCGATGGCGGTGACGGTGTTGGTGGCGGTGTCGATCACCGACACCGTGATGTCGTTGTTGTTGGCGACGTAGGCCCGGCGGCCGTCCGGGGTCAGCCCGATCGTCCTGGGCAGGCCGGGCATGGGGATGGTGGCGGTGACCGTCCGGGTGGCCGTGTCGACCACGTCCACGCCGTCGGTGTGATCCACGTAGGCGCGGGTGCCGTCCGGCGAGAAGGTCACTGAATGGGTGGCCCGGCCGGCCGGGATGGTGCCGATGACGGTGTTGGTCGCGGTGTTGATCACGGCCACGGCATTGCGCGCGGTGACGTACACCTGCCTGCCGTCCGGGGAGAGGGTCACGCGTCCCAGCGGGCCGGTGACGGGGACGGTCGCGACCACCGTCCGGGTCGCCGGGTCGTAGGCGGTGACCGCATTGTCGGTGTAGTTGGCGACGTAGACCAGCTCCACCGACGTCTCCGCCGGCCCTGCCGCGGCCGGGGCGACCGCGCCCAGGGTGCTCAGCGCCGTGGCCGTCACCGCCGCCGCCATGCCGCGCCGCAGTCTTCGCCAACGGCTCGGGCGGGTCGCCCTGCTGTCGGTGACCAGTGCCATGTACTCCGCCTCTCCGCGGTCGGATCCGCCCGGCCCCCCGGCCAGGCAGTGTCAGATCACGTCACCCTCACGGCCTCTGACGGACCACAGGATGGCGGAAGGTGACCGTTTCCGTCCATTCACAACCGGAATGTGATCGTCCATGGTAGCTTCGCCGGCTCCCACCCGGGCGAGCGTTCTCCCGCCCACCGGCCTGGCCTGGCCGTAAAAGGCGTCGAACAGCAGAGGCTCCCCTTGTTACGGTGGCCGAATGTCCACGGTCAAGCAGTTCCAGGTCACGTTCGACTGCGCGGAGCCCACCCGCCTCGCCCGCTTCTGGTGCGAGGTGCTGGGGTACGTCGTACCCTCCCCGCCGGAGGGGTTCGCCACCTGGGAGGACTTCGACTGCCTGCACAAGCCCGAGGACCAGCCGCAGTACTTCGCGTGCAGTGACCCCACGGGCGCGGGCCCGCGGCTGCTGTTCCAGCGCGTCCCCGAGGGCAAGGTCGTCAAGAACCGGGTGCACCTCTGCGTGCGGGCCGGCACCGGACTCGTGGGCGACGAGCGCCTGGCCACGCTGAAGGCCGAGCGCGACCGGCTGGCGGCGCTCGGCGCGGTGTGCGTGCGCGTCATGGAGGCCGACGGCGAGTACGAGTCCTGCATCGTGATGCAGGACATCGAGGGCAACGAGTTCTGTCTCGACTGAGGCGGCGTCACCCGGGCGGGTGGGCGTCGCGCCGTTCCCGGCGCGCCCGCCCGCTCGCCCAACCACCCTGCGGTACCCCTTCCTTGCACGCACCCCCTGCACCGAAACGGGTACCCATGACCCTCCGTCGTCTGGCGCAGGCCGCCCTGGTCCTCACCCTCGCCTGCCCGGTCCTCCCTGCCGCCCCCGCCTGGTCCGCCCCGGCGACCCGGGCGGGCCTTCAACCCCCGCTGCCGGTCGAGGACTTCCCCGCTCAGGTCGAGCGCGCCTGTCACATCTGGCTCGGCCTCGGCTGGCCTGCAAACCCCCGTCCGGTGGACTTCCGCCTCCCCGGGCCGGAGTTCATCCGCGGCGGCAACCCGTACGGCAACCGCAGCGGCGACCTCCCGGCCGGCGGCGCCTACCACGAGTACGACGTCAACCCCCGTCCGACGCCCACCACCCACCGTGACGCCGAGCGCCTGGTCCGCGACGAGGCCACCGACCGCACCTGGTACACCGCCGACCACTACGCCAACTTCCGCGAAATCTCCGATGGCTGCTGACCAGCCCCTCGCCCCGGCCCGGTGGGACCTCCTGCCGGGCCGCCCCTGGGCCGGGTTCGCCACCGGCACCCACCGGCTCCGTCTCGTCCGCGGCGACCACTGCCGCACCAGGGCCGCCCTCTTCGTCGAGTGGGCGGAATCCCTCGCCTTCCCGGGCTACTTCGGCCACAACTGGGACGCCTTCGAGGAGTGCCTCCAGGACGCCCTCCACCCGCCCGGCGCCGAGGCCACGACCCGCCTCCTCGTCCTCGTCTCGGACGCCGACGCCCTGCTCGCCGACGAGCCGTCCGACCAACTCGCCGTCCTCATCGCCATCCTGGACACGGCCGCCGCGACCACCCTCACCACCGACTCGCCCCTCCGCGTCCTCTTCGCCACCACCCCGCCCCGAGCCGCCCTCGCCGAACACCGCCTCCGCACCGCCGGCCGCGCCATCTGACCGCGCTACCGCCCGCTCCCGGCGCCGGTCCGGTGCCTCGTACTGCGGCCGCCACGCCGGGCGGAGGCTCAGCCGGTGCCGTAGGCGCGGAGGAACACCTCCACCGCGGCCTCCGCGACGGCTTCCGGGTCGGCGTCGGGCCGGTACTCCAGCGGGCCGGTGAGCAGGGCGAGGAAGTGCTCGGCGGCGACTTCCGGCTCGCACGGGCGCAGCCGCCCGGCGAGTACGAGGCGGGCCAGGCGGTCCGCGAGGGCGGAGCGCAGCCGCAGCGCCGTCCGTTCCCGCGCGCTCGCCGCCAGGCCGGGGAACCGCGCCGCCTCGGCGTCCGCCAACCGGTGGACGGCGCGCGCGTCCTCGTCGTGGCAGACCCGCAGGAGGCCGCGGCCGACCGCGCTCAGCGCCTCGCGCGGGTCGTCCTCCGCCGCCACCTCGCGCAGCCCGTCCACGACGGCGAGGCCCTGCGCGCCGACCCGGTCGGCGGCCGACTCGACGGCCTGGCGGTAGAGGCTCTCCTTGTCGGCCAGGTGGTTGTAGACGGTCGGCTTGGCGACGCCCGCCTCCCGGGCGACGTCCTGGACGCACGTCCGCGCGTATCCCTGCCGCGCGAACACCGTGAACGCGGCACCCACGATCGCCTGCCGCCGCTCGTCGCGGCCACGAGCCTTGCCCCCGCCGCCGGTTGACACCTCTGAACCCATGGGTTCAGTCTATGGCTGAACCAATCAGAACAGATTTCTGAACCAGTGAGTTCATTTCAGGCCTAAGGGGTGGGACCGGCGTGATCGTTCACATGCTGCGCTTCGCGTTCAAGGAGAGCGCGACCGGCGAGGACCGCGAGCACGTGCTCGCTCTGATGCGCCGCACGGCCTCCGTGGAGTCCGTCGCGTTCGCGACGGTCGGTCAGAGCCTCGGCGAATCCGACGGCTTCACCCACGCCTACTGCGTCGGCATCCCCGACCTGCCGGCACTGCGGCGCTACATGCACGACCCGGTCCACCTGGCCGGCGACCCGCAGATCCTGCCCCACCTCGCCCGGATCGCCATCGGCCCGGACCTGTCCGACGACATGACGCCCGCCCTGGCCGACGAGATCCTCGCGCTGCACGAGGAGAAGGTGGCACTCCACCCCGAGTGGGCCGCCGAACTCGCCCCGCTGCTGGCGGCGGCGTAGAGCCGGCGCCGGGCGTCCGGCCCGGACCCGCCGGGGGCCTTGCGTCACGCGGCGCAAGGCCCCTCGGCTCCCCGCCTCAGCCCTTGGCGGCGGCCGGCGGCTTCTGCTGGCGCAGCGAGATCCGGTTGCCATCCGGGTCGGTGGCCTCGATGCGGATGCCGAAGGCGTACTCCTGCGGCTCGGGCGCGTCGAACTCCACCCCGCGTTCGCGCCAGATCGCGAAGTCCTTCCTCAGATCGTCCGATTCCAGGAAGATCGGGCCGGGCGCGTCCGCGTCCTCCCGCCCGGCCGGCTGGCCGGCGGCCGCGGCGTGGGGCCAGAGGATGATCTCGAACGGGTGGCCCGGGGCGCCGACGGTCAGGAAGCGGCCGTCGGGGCCGGTGTGGTCGATGCGCTTCTCCAGTCCCAGCCGCTCCGTGTAGAAGCGCAGCGCGCGGTCCTGGTCGGTGACGTAGACGGTGGCGTACATGACCCTGGTGAGCATGCTGTTGACCCTTCTGCGGTGGTGTCTTCCCCTGCCTCCCTGACGGATGCCGGCCGTCCCGTGTGACAGCCGGCTGCGCAGAAAGTCGGCCCGTCCGACTTCCTGCTCCGCGCCCGGTCCGCCGCGCCCGCGGTTCCGTCGCCGCGCGTCATCACCTCACTACCTTGAGCCGCACCGGCGGGGCCGCAACGGGGCCGCCCCGCTCCGGTCGAAAGGAAGTGGACGCATGAAGCGACGCACGGCCACCGTTCTCGGGGCCTGGCTGGCGGCGGCCGCGCTGGCCGTCGGGGTGCCGAACACCGCGTACGCGGCGCACGGGGTGCTGATCATCGACGGTGCCGCGTACCCGGAGCCCAGCGGGTGCCTCCCGTTGGGCGACTTCGTCCAGCCGGTGGTGGCCAACCTGACCGACTCGGGTGTCCAGGTCTGGACCGGGTCGGGCTGTACGGGCCAGGTCGAGCACATCATCGTCCCCGGCGAGATCTACGCCCCGATCGCCGGCCGGAGCGTCTACGTTCCCTGACGCCCGGAGCGGGTCCGGCGCAGGAAGTCGGCCCGGCCGACTTCCTGTGCCGGCCAGTTTGACAACTTCAGTTACCAAAACGGCGATCGTTAACTATGGTTGTCGCCATGACGAAGCCTCAGAAGACTCGGATCACACCCGAAGAGCAGGCCGAGCTGGCGCGGGCCCTCCTCGATGCCCTGAACCCGCTGGCCTCCGCCGTCCGCGCCCGGGCGACCGGGCAGCCCGAGCACCGCATGTGGGACGGCGACCCGGCCGACGTGGCGCTCAGCGTGCTCGCCGCCTGGAAGGTGGTGGACGCCGAGGTCAAGCGGCTGACCGAGATCGCGGCCGGCACCGCCGGCGGGTACGGCGCGAGCTACGAGCAGTTGGGCGCCGCCTGGGGCATCACCCGCCAGGGTGCCCGCAAGAAGTGGCCGGACGCCGTTCCCCGTCCGTCGGCCTCCGCTCCGGCCCCCGTCATCCTGGAACTGTTCGACGGTGAGGCCGAGCTGATCCAGGACGCGGTCACCGGCCACTGGACGTGGACGGCGCAGGCCGCCGACGGCTCGCGCGGCCTCCCCGCGCCCGACGCCACCCCGTGCACCAGCCGCGAGGAGGCGGCCGCCTACGCCGGCGCCTACCTCCGCGAGTTCGCCGCTTCCCGCGCCTGAGGCGGGCAGGCCTGCTGCCGGGTCGGCGGCAGCAGGCCTGCTCGGCGGGACGCTCCGGGCTAGAGCCTCAGGGGAGCCGGGACCGGCCGAAGCGCGGTGCCCTGCCTTCCGGTCGACGCACACGTCACAGCGTTCCCCCCGTCTCCGTGGCGGACCACGGAACGTCCCACATCGAGAGGTCCCCCGCCTGCTCTCCGACGGCGTCGCCGAGGGCGTCCGCCCCCGCGGACAGCTCGGCGTACACCAGGTCCCAGCTCTCGAACACGTCGGCCCCCCCGGCCCCCTGCTGGTTCTGCGGCAACGCCCCCCATGTCGGCCGCACGAACTCCTGCATACGTTTTCCTTCCCGTGACGGGGCCGGTGGTCGGTCGTGGGCTAGACGACGGCCGCCGGCCCTCGAGGCTCCTCTCTGGCGCCCCGACCCGGACCCGCGGACCGGCCGGGCGGCCGGCCCGCGGACCCTAGACGCGGACCCAGTCACTCAGTCGGCTTCCCTGCGCGGCAGCGGGACCGGAGCCGTCCGCGCCCGCTCGTTCGCCCGCTTCAACTCGCGGGAGACGGTGGACGCGGAGAGCCCGAGGGTCTCGGCGATCTCGGCCCCCTTCCAGAGCCAGATGTGGTGGAGCTCCCAGATCCGCGCCTGCCGCTGGTCGCCGATCGCCTTGTGGACGATCCGCAGCAGTTCCTCGAACTCCAGCCGGGCGCCCGGATTGGCGCGATCGGGGTCGGGGTCCCGGGCCGTGGCGGGCCGGCTCCCCTCGGGGATCTCCGCGACCGGCTCCTCCCGGCGGGCGGCGGCCGACCTCCAGTGGTCGATGGCCATCCGACGCGCCACGGTGGTGGCGTAGGCGATCACCGGCCGGTGGAACACCGTCCCCTTGCGGACCTCGTTGATCACGACCATGCAGGTCCTGGCGGCGATGTTCTCGGCCGTCTGCTCGTCGTGCGTCATCTCGTGGAGACTGGTCACCAGGCGCGGCAGGAGGTCGCGGACGAGCTCCTCGAGATGCGCCTCGCTCATCGGCGCCGACGGGGACGAGCCATGAGCGCCCGCCCCTTCCGACTTCGCCATGGGCGTCCTTCCGTTGGACTTCGCGGGGGTGGTCCGTCGCCATCCCTCACTCCTCCGACGATGCGGAACTCCCGTTCCTTGCACGGGCGTCGGTGACAGCGCGAGCGCCCCGGCCTCGTCGAGGAGGCATGAAGCACTCCATGGTTCCCCCCGCCGCCCCGCATACCGTCCTCCTCGGCGAGGACGTCACGGGCTGGCGCACCGCCCTGCTGGCGGCGGTGCTGGCAGCCGTCGTCCTCGAAGTCACCACCGCCGTGTGCCGCAACGCCCTGCTGCGCGTGCCGGGCGCCCTGCTGACCGCGCTCGTCGGCCCCCAACTGACCGCCGCCGCCCGGCTCCGGCTGCTTCCGCGGTGGCGGGCGGAACTGTCGCGGCGGCTGGTCCCCGGCCCGCGCCGCCACCGCCGCTACCTCGCCGCCCTCTGGTTCGTCCTGACACTCGCCTGGAACCCGGCGGCCTAGGTGTACTGACCACGGAGGTTGGTGACGGGGTTCACGGTGTGGTGATCTTGAAATGAGTGAGGGCCTTCTGGCTCGGTGTGGATTGCGACATCTGCA
>NZ_JBIBHU010000066.1:0-8608 GCF_042957205.1 Kitasatospora sp. NPDC008115
TTTCGCGGGCCGCCACGGCCGGCGCGGCTGCGGGCGCTAACCACAGGGCTGGGGAGGTGGCGGCCCCCGGCCCCCCCCCGCCCCCGGGGGGCGGGGCCCCCCGCGCCCGGGGCCCCCCGCCACGCCGACGGAAGGGGTATGTGATGAGTTCCTTGGTTGAAGCGGTCCTGGCGGGTGCGCCGCCCGGCGAGCTGGAACGCGCGGAGCTGCCGAAGGAGTACACGGCGGCGCACCTTCGGGCCGAGGACGCGGAGATGTTCCGCGGCGTCGCCGACAAGGACGTGCGGAAGTCGCTGCGCGTCGGGCCCGTCGCGATGCCCGAGCTGGCCCCCGACGAGGTGGTCGTCGCGGTGATGGCCAGCGCCCTGAACTACAACACGGTGTGGTCGGCCATGTTCGAACCGCTGCCGACGTTCCAGTTCCTCAAGCAGTACGCCCGGCAGGGCGGGTGGGCCGAGCGGCACGACCTGCCCTACCAGGTGGTCGGCTCGGACGGGTCAGGCGTGATCGTGCGGGTCGGCTCCGGGGTCCGCCGGTGGCGCGTCGGCGACCACGTGGTGCTGAACCCGGTACACGTGGACGACCAGGAGCCGGCCGTCCACGCGGACGGCATGCTCGGGCTGGAGATGCGGGCCTGGGGCTTCGAGACGAACTTCGGCGGGCTCGCGGACTTCACGGTGGTGCGGGCCAGTCAACTGCTGCCCAAGCCCGCCCACCTGACCTGGGAGGAGGCCGCGGCCAACCTCCTGTGCGCCGGCACGGCCTACCGCATGCTGGTCAGTGACCGCGGTGCCCGGGTCAAGCAGGGGGACATCGTGCTGATCTGGGGCGCGGCGGGCGGGCTCGGCGGCTACGCGATCCAGTTCGTGAAGAACGCCGGTGGGATCGCCGTGGGCGTCGTCGGCTCCGAGAACAAGGCCGAGGCCGCCCGCGCGCTGGGCTGCGACCTGGTGGTCAACCGCGAGGAGATCGGCCTCGTCAACGGTGCCGAGCCCGACCCCGCGGAAGTGATCAGGATCGGCAAGCGGCTCGGCGGAATCATCCGCAAGGAGTTCGGCGAGGACCCGCACATCGTCTTCGAGCACGTGGGGCAGGCCACCTTCGGCACCTCCGTCTTCGTGGTCCGCCGCGGCGGCTCCGTGGTGACCTGTGGCTCCAGCACCGGCTACCAGCACCAGTTCGACAACCGCTACCTCTGGATGAAGCTGAAGCGGGTGATCGGCAGCCACGCCGCCAACTACCAGGAGATGTGGGAGACCAACCGCCTGATCTCCATGGGCAGGATCATGCCGATGCTGTCGTCGGTGTACCCGCTCAGCCAGGTGGCCGAGGCCACCCGCCTCGTCCAGACCAACGGCCACCTGGGGAAGGTCGGCGTGCTCTGCCTCGCCCCCGAGCCCGGCCTCGGCGTGACCGACCCCGGGCTGCGGCAGCGGATCGGGGCCGACCGGCTCACCCCGCTCCGCCCCTTCGCGGTCAACGGCCCCGGCGCCCTGGCGCGTTGAGGATCGCTCGCACCCCGCACGGAACCCCGGCGCACCCGCCCGTTCGGCCTTTCCCGCTGCGGGCCGGGGCCCGGTAGGGGGCCCCGCGGGCGCACCCGGCCGAAGGCCCCGAACCCGGACCCGCCCCTATCGGCGGGCCCCTGAACCGCGTTCGGATTCCGCCCCGCCCCTAACGTCGCCGGCATTCCTTGCCGGTGTCCCGGAGCCTCACTAGTTTCGTCGAAGGTGCGGGCTGATCAGACCCGTTGGGAATTCCCCGCCTCTCCACCATCTCGCCGACCACTGGAGTCGATTATGAGCACGCAGGAGACCGAGCCCACCGCAGCCCAGGAATACGCCGTCCCCGTCTCGGACCGGATGCGCGATCTGGACTTCCTGCTCGGCGAGTTCCGCGTCGAGTACACCAATCTCGTCGCCGACCCGCCGGCCACGGGCACCGCGAGCTGGACCACCCGGTCGGTCTACAACGGCCACGTCTACGAGCTGCTGCAGAGCGTTCCGGAACACGGCATCGAGGGCCGCTGGATCTTCGGCTGGAGCGCCGCGTCCTCCTCCTTCTACGGCCTCTACCACGACAACTGGGGGAACCACTCGACCCCTTCGGCCAAGGGCTGGGACGAGGACGGGAAGATCCGCTTCGTCGGCGACTGCTTCGGGTTTGGCCAGCAGTTCATCACCAAGGAGGAGTTCGAGGTGGTCGACGAGGACCACTACGTGAAGCGGAGTTTCGCCCAGCAGGGCGACGTCTGGGTGCCGTCGGACGTCATCCACGCCTACCGGGTCAAGTGACCCGGGCGCCCGCCGGAGCGACTCACCGAACAAGATCGGGTACGACCATGATCGGCCCCTGACGGATTGTTCCCGACGGGTCGGATCCCACCTCGCCGAGGGCGCGACGCCGCCGAAATCCTGGATGAGCAAAGGAAATAACATGACGATCGGGTCCGAAGTCAGCGCGGCCGCCGGCCAGCCCGTGACGAACGAGCCGATCGCCGTGGTCGGCATGGCCTGCCGGCTTCCCGGGGCGGCGGACCTCCGTGCCTTCGCCGCGCTGCTCACCGGCGGCGTCGACGCCATCACCGACATCCCGGAGAACCGCCGTTCGGCGCTGCCCGGCGCGGGTCCGGCGGCGGACGCCGTCTCCCGCGGTGGCTTCCTCGACGGGGTGGACCGCTTCGACGCCGCGTTCTTCGGGATCTCGCCGCGCGAGGCGGCCGCGATGGACCCGCAGCAACGCCTGGTGCTCGAACTCGCCTGGGAGTCGTTCGAGGACGCCGGCATGGCCCCGGCCCGCTTCCGGGCCCGCCAGGCCGGTGTCTTCGTCGGCGCGATCGCCGACGACTACGCGGCCCTGGTCCGCGCCGGGGGAGCGGAGGCCTTCACGCCCCACACCGCCACCGGACTCCAGCGCGGCATCATCGCCAACCGCGTCTCCTACGCACTGGGCCTGCGCGGCCCCAGCCTCACGGTCGATTCCGGCCAGTCCTCCTCGCTGGTCGCCGTCCACCTCGCCGCCGAGAGCCTGCGCCGTGGCGAGTGCGAAGTCGCGCTCGCCGGCGGCGTGCACCTGAACCTCGCACCCGAGGGAAACCTCGCCATCTCCAAGCTCGGCGCCCTCTCGCCCGACGGCCGTTGCTTCACGTTCGATGCCCGGGGCAACGGATTCGTTCGCGGCGAGGGTGGCGCCGTCATCGTGCTGAAGCCGCTGTCGGCGGCACTGGCGGACGGTGACCGGGTGCACTGCCTGCTGGCCGGCAGCGCCGTCAACAACGACGGCGGCGGAGCCAACCTGACCGCCCCCGACCAGCGCGCCCAGGAGGAGGTGCTGCGGCTCGCCCACCAGCGGGCCGGCACTGCTCCGTCCGACCTCGCCTACGTCGAACTGCACGGCACCGGAACCCCGTTGGGCGACCCGGTCGAAGCCGCCGCGCTGGGCGCGGTGCTGGGCCGCGCCCGCGGCGCCGGCTCCCCGCTGCCGGTCGGCTCGGTGAAGACCAACATCGGCCACCTGGAGGGCGCCGCCGGCATCGCGGGCCTGGTCAAGACGGCGCTCTGCCTCCGTGACGGCGTGCTGGTGCCGAGCCTCAACTTCGAGACCCCCAACCCGGCGATCTCGCTGGAGGAGACGAACCTGCGCGTGCAGGTCCGGCTCGAACCGATCGGCGGCGACGGCGCGCCGGGCGCCGCGGGCGTCAGCTCCTTCGGCATGGGCGGAACCAACTGCCATGTCGTGCTGACCCGCTGGGAGCCGGGCCGGGACGCCGCGCCGGTCCCCGCCGGCAACCCCGAGTCGGCCGTCCTGGAGTCGTCCGCACTCGCCTGGGTGGTGTCGGGGCGCAGCGAGGCGGCTCTGCGGGAGCAGGCTGCGCGGCTGGCCGACTCGGTCGGAGCCGCCGCGGACGCCGCCCGGCCCGAGGACGTGGCCTGGTCGCTCGCAGTCTCCCGCGGCATGTTCGAGCACCGTGCGGTGGTGTTGGGTGCGGGGTCGGGGGAGTTGCTGGGGGGTTTGCGGGCGGTGGCGGTGGGTGGTGGCGGTGGTGGTGTGGTGCGGGGTGTGGTGGGTGGTGATTCGCGGGTGGTGTTGGTGTTTCCGGGGCAGGGGTCGCAGTGGGTGGGGATGGGGTGGGAGTTGTGGGGTTCGTCGGTGGTGTTCGGGGAGTCGATGGCGGCGTGTGAGCGGGCGTTGGCGCCGTTCGTGGAGTGGTCGTTGCGGGATGTGCTGGGTGGGGTGGCGGGTGCTCCGGGGTTGGAGCGGGTGGATGTGGTGCAGCCCGTCCTGTGGGCGGTGATGGTGTCGTTGGCGGCGTTGTGGCGTTCGTTGGGGGTGGAGCCTGCCGCGGTGGTGGGTCATTCGCAGGGGGAGATCGCTGCGGCGGTGGTGGCGGGTGGGTTGTCGTTGGAGGACGGGGCGCGGGTGGTGGCGGTGCGGTCGCGGTTGATCGCGGGGCGCCTGTCGGGGCTGGGCGGCATGGTCTCGGTGGGCGCGTCGCGCGCGTTGGTGGAGGAGTTGCTGGCCGATTCCGGGGGTGGGGTGTCGGTGGCGGCGGTGAACGGTCCGGCGTCGGTGGTGGTCTCCGGCGAGCCCGGCGCCCTGGAGGCGCTGATGGTGCGGTGTGAGGAGCGGGGGGTGCGGGCGCGGCGGATCGCGGTGGACTACGCCTCCCACTCCGCGCAGGTCGAACTCCTGGAGGCGGAGCTGTTGGAGGCGTTGGCCCCGGTGCGGCCGAGGTCGTCGGGGGTGTCGTTCTTCTCGACGGTGACGGGTGAGTGGGTCGATACGGCGGTGCTGGACGCCGGTTACTGGTATCGGAATCTGCGTCAGCCGGTGTTGTTCGAGCCGGTGGTGCGGGGGTTGTTGGAGTCCGGGTTCGGGGTGTTCGTCGAGGCGAGTCCGCATCCGGTGCTGACCGTCGGCATCCAGGAGAGCATCGACGCGACCGACCGGGACGCGGTGGTCCTCGGTTCCCTGCGGCGCGACGAAGGCGGCTCCGAACGCTTCCTGAACTCCCTCGCCGAGGCCCATGTGCACGGCGTCGCGGTCGACTGGGCCAAGGTGCTCGGCGGCCGGGAAGCACGCCTGGTCGACCTGCCCGGCTACGCCTTCCAGCGCCGAAGCCACTGGCTGGCCCCCGCGACCGGAGCGGCGAGCCCGCCGTCGGCGGGCGGGACGCCGGTGTCCGGGACGCCGGTGACCGACGGGCTCGCGGAAGCCGCCGCACCGGACGGGGACGGCGACGCCGACGAGGACGCCTTCGCGCTGCTGCGCCGCAGCCTGCTCGGCCTGGCGCCCGCCGAGCAGCGCCGCCGTTGCCTCGACCTGGTCTGCGCCGAGGCCGCGGCGGTCCTCGGGTACGGCGGAACGGCCGACGTCCGCGCCACCTCGACCTTCCGCGACCTCGGCTTCGACTCGACCATGTCGGTGGAGCTGCGCAACCGGGTCGGCGCCGCGCTCGGTCGCCGGCTTCCCAGCACGCTGCTCTTCGACCGTCCGACCCCGACCGCGGTGGCCGACCACGTGCGCGACCTGCTGCTGGGCACCGGGGACCGCCTCCTCACGCCGGTCTCCGTGCCGGTCCAGGACGAACCGATCGTGATCGTCGCGATGGGCTGCCGCCTGCCGGGCGGGGTGACCACCCCCGAGGAGCTCTGGCAACTGCTCGTCGAGGAGGGTGACGCGATCTCCGGCTTCCCCGGCGACCGGGGCTGGGACCTGGAGGACCTCGCCCGCCCGGCTGGCGAGGACGGCGGCCCGATCCCGCAGGCCGGCGGATTCCTCTACGACGCCGCCGAGTTCGACGCCGCGTTCTTCGGGATCTCGCCGCGTGAGGCGGCGGCGATGGATCCGCAGCAGCGGTTGCTGCTGGAGACCTCGTGGGAGGCGATCGAGCGGGCCGGTGTGGATCCGGCCTCGCTGCACGGCGACTGGGTGGGCGTCTTCGTCGGCGCCATGGCCCAGGAGTACGGCCCGCGTCTGTACCAGCGCTCGGAGGAGGCTCGGGGCTACCTCCTCACCGGCGGTGCGACGAGCGTGCTCTCGGGCCGGTTGTCGTATGCGCTGGGGTTGGAGGGGCCGGCGGTGACGGTGGACACGGCGTGTTCGTCGTCGTTGGTCGCGTTGCATCTGGCGGCGCAGTCGTTGCGGTCAGGTGAGTGCTCGTTGGCGTTGGCGGCGGGTGTGACGGTGATGTCGTCGCCGGGGATCTTCGTGGAGTTCAGTCGGCAGAACGGGTTGTCGGCGGATGGTCGGTGCAGGGCGTTCGCGGCGGGGGCGGATGGCACGGGGTGGGGTGAGGGTGTCGGTGTGGTGGTGTTGGAGCGGTTGTCGGACGCGCGGCGTAACGGGCATCCGGTGCTGGCGGTGGTGCGGGGAAGTGCGGTGAATCAGGACGGTGCGTCGAACGGTCTGACGGCGCCGAACGGTCCGTCGCAGCAGCGGGTGATCCGTCAGGCGCTGGCGAGTGCCGGTCTGTCGGCGGCCGAGGTGGACGTGGTGGAGGCGCACGGGACGGGCACGACGCTGGGCGATCCGATCGAGGCGCAGGCGCTGCTGGCGACGTACGGCCAGGACCGTCCCGAGGACCGCCCGCTCTGGCTGGGCTCGCTGAAGTCGAACGTCGGTCACACACAGGCGGCGGCGGGTGTCGCGGGTGTGATGAAGATGGTGCTCGCGATGCAGCACGGCGTGCTGCCGAAGACGCTGCATGTTGACGAGCCTTCGCCGCAGGTGGACTGGTCGGCGGGCGCCGTCGAGCTGCTGGCGGAGGCCCAGGCGTGGCCTGAGGACCGGCCGCGTCGTGCGGGCGTCTCCTCGTTCGGGATCAGCGGTACCAACGCGCACGTGATCCTGGAGCAGGCTCCCGAGGCCGAGCCAGTAGAGGTGGAGACGGTGCCGGTGGCGTTGGGGGGTGAGGTGGTGCCTCTGGTGGTGTCGGGGCGCAGCGAGGCGGGGTTGCGGGAGCAGGCGGCGCGGCTGGTGGGGGTGTTGGAGCGGTCGGGGGTGCGGCCGGTGGATGTGGCGTGGTCGTTGGCGTCGGGGCGTTCGCGGTTCGAGGAGCGGGCGGTGGTGGTCGGTGCTTCGGCGGCGGAGCTGCTGGAGGGCCTCGCCGCTCTGGCGGACGGTGCCCGCACCGGCGTGGCTGTGCGGGGTCGGGTGGTTCAGGACGGGCGGGTGGTGTTCGTCTTCCCGGGGCAGGGGTCGCAGTGGGTGGGGATGGGGTGGGAGTTGTGGGGTTCGTCGGTGGTGTTCGGGGAGTCGATGGCGGCGTGTGAGCGGGCGTTGGCGCCGTTTGTGGAGTGGTCGTTGCGGGATGTGGTGGGGGCGGGTGAGGAGGACCCGCGGTGGGAGCGGGTGGACGTGGTCCAGCCGGTGCTGTGGGCGGTGATGGTGTCGCTGGCCGCGTTGTGGCGTTCGCTCGGGGTGGAGCCGGCGGCGGTGGTGGGGCATTCGCAGGGCGAGGTCGCGGCGGCGGTGGTGGCGGGCGCGCTGTCGCTGGAGGACGGGGCGCGGATCGTGGCGGTGCGGTCGCGGTTGGTGGCGGGGCGCCTGTCGGGGCTGGGCGGCATGGTCTCGGTGAGCGCCCCGCGCGCGTTGGTGGAGGAGTTGCTGGCCGACTCGGCGGGTGGGGTGTCGGTGGCGGCGGTCAACGGCCCCGCGTCGGTGGTGGTCTCCGGTGAACCCGGCGCCCTGGAGGCGCTGATGGCCGGCTGCGAGGAGCGGGGCGTACGCGCCCGGCGGATCGCGGTGGACTACGCCTCCCATTCCGCGCAGGTGGAGTTGTTGGAGGCGGAGCTGTTGGAGGCGCTGGCCCCGGTGCGGCCGAGGTCGTCTGGCGTGGCGTTCCACTCGACGGTGACGGGTGAGCGGATCGACACGGCGGTGATGGACGCCGGCTACTGGTACCGCAACCTGCGCGAGACCGTGCAGTTCGAATCGGTGGTTCGCGGTCTGATGCGGCAGGGCCACGGCGTCTTCGTCGAGGCCAGCCCGCACCCGGTGCTGATGGTGGGGATGCAGGAGTGCGCGGAGTCGGTCGACCTGGATGCGGTCGTTCTGGGCTCGCTTCGTCGTGGTGAGGGTGGGGTTGGGCGGCTTCTGACCTCCCTGGCAGAGGCGTTTGTGCGGGGTGTGGAGGTGGATTGGGGTTCGGTGCTGGATGGGCGTGGTGGTCAGTGGGTGGATCTGCCGACGTATGCGTTTCAGCGGGAGCGGTTCTGGTTGGAGACGTCTGGGCTGGGTGTTGTGTCGGGTGTCTCGTCGGGTGGTGGTGATGGTGGGTTCTGGGAGGTGGTGGAGCGGGGTGATGTGGGTGGGTTGGCGGGGTTGTTGGGTGTGGGTGACGGGGTGGATCTGGGTGGGGTGATGCCGGCGTTGTCGTCGTGGCGGGAGCGGTCGCGGGAGTCGGCGGTGGTGGACGGGTGGCGGTATCGGGTGGTGTGGCGTCCGGTGGCGTCGGGTTCTTCAGTGCGGGTTTCGGGTGTGTGGTTGGTGGTTGTGGGTGCGGGTGTGGAGGACGGGGGTTGGGGTGAGGCGTTGACGGGGGTGTTGGCGGGTGCGGGTGTGGAGGTGCGGTCGGTGGTGGTGGGGGCCGGTGAGGGTCGTGAGG
>NZ_JBIBHU010000067.1:0-6320 GCF_042957205.1 Kitasatospora sp. NPDC008115
CCGTTCCATCAGGAACCGACCCGATCTGGTGATCCGTCAGCGAGCTCATCAGTGTCTCCCTTGGTCAGGGTGTCCACCTGATTCATGACACTCCCGCGGGGCCCGGTCTCCTCCGTGAGGAGGGGGCGCACCCGGAGCGGTCCCTGAGGTGTGGCCCTGACGTGCGTAGACACGGTGGGCGGCGGGAATCGGTGGTCGTAGGGGGCAGTCGTCGTACGTGAGAAGGTGCCAGGCATGAAGGTGATCGGATTCCTACTGAATGTGCTCTGGCTGGTCTTCTGCGGGTTCTGGATGGCGGTCGGCTATGTGATCGCCGGGATCATCTGCTGCGTTCTGATCATCACGATTCCCTTCGGCATCGCGTCGTTCCGATTGGCCGGGTTCGTGATCTGGCCGTTCGGGCGGAAGGCCGTCGAGCGGCCGGACGCCGGGGCGCCGTCGTGCGTCGGGAATGTGATCTGGCTGGTCTTCGCGGGGTGGTGGCTGGCGCTGATGCATCTGATCACCAGCATTCCGCTGTTCCTCTCGATCATCGGGATCCCGTTCGGGTGGGCGAACCTCAAGCTGATCCCGGTGTCGCTGATGCCGCTGGGGCGCGAGATCGTGTCGACGGACGAGGCGTGGGGCGCGCGGTAGCAGACGGGAAGAAGGGCCGGCGGGTGTTCCCGCCGGCCCTTCGGTGGTTTCAGGAGGCGGCCAGGGCGGTCAGCTCGGTGCGGGCGGTGGTGAGGGAGGTGGTGGCGAGGTCGCGGTAGGGGGTGAGGGCGGGGATGTCGGCGGCGCGGGTGAGTTCGGCGTGGATGAAGCGGAGGTTGGCGTCCGGGATGCCGAGGTGTTCGGTGAACCAGGCGCGCAGGTAGGGGGTCTGGAAGTCGAAGGGCTCGCGCGGGGTGCCGGGGCCGTAGCCGCCGCCGCGGGCGGTGACGACGATGACGCGGGTGGCGGTGAGGCGGCCGGTGTGGGCGCCGGGGAAGGTGATGCGGTCGATCCAGGCCTTGAGGGCGGCGGGGACCGTGAAGTTGTACATCGGGACGCCGAGCAGGAGCGTGTCGGCCGCGTGGAGCTCGGTGACCAGCGGAAGGGTGAGGGACCACTCGTGCTGCTCGGCGGCGGTGGTGGCGAAGGAGGAGATGGCGGAGAGCGGGACGGGCGCGGCCTGGCGCTCGACGTGGACGCCGAGGGAGGCGAAGCCGGCGCCGATCAGCGGGACCGGGTCGGCGGCGAGGTCGCGGTAGCGGTGGTCGGCGCCGGGGTGGCGGGCCTGCCAGTCGTGGGCGAAGCGGGCGGTCAGCCGGCGGCTGACGGACTGGTCGGCCGGGCTCGCGCTGGAGTCGAGGTGGAGCAAGCTGGGCATGAGGGGGCTCCTGGTCACCTTCGGGGGGTGGGCATCGTCAACCCCGTGACGCGGGTGCGGACGGAAAGGTGACCGATGGACGGGCGCGAGGAGCTGGCGGTGCGGTTCGAGGCCGAGCGGGGGCGGCTGGGGGCGGTGGCGCGGCGGATGCTCGGGTCGACGGCGGAGGCCGAGGACGCCGTGCAGGAGGCCTGGCTGCGGTTGGAGCGGGTCGACGCGGCGGAGGTGGAGAACCTGCCGGGATGGCTGACCACGGTGGTGTCGCGGATCTGCCTGGACGTGCTGCGGGCGCGGAAGACCGAGGTCGCGGTGGTCGAGGGGGTGGTGGACGGGCCGGAGGCGGAGGCGGAGCTGGTCGAGGAGGTGGGCCGGGCGATGCTGGTGGTGCTGGACCGGCTGGGCCCGGCGGAGCGGGTCGCCTTCGTGCTGCACGACGGGTTCGCGGTGCCGTTCGACGAGATCGGGCCGATCGTCGGACGGAACGCGGTGGCCGCGAAGAAGCTGGCCAGCCGGGCCCGGCAGCGGGTCAAGGGGGCGGAGCCGGAGCGGGGGACGGGCGACCGGCAGGTGGTGGAGGCGTTCCTGGCCGCCGCCCGCGGCGGTGACCTGGATGCGCTGCTCGCCGTGCTGGCCCCGGACGTGGTGCGCCGGGCCGACCCGGCCGCGCTGCCCGCCGGCCGTCCGACGGTGCTGCGCGGCGCCGACGCCGTGGCCCGGGAGACCCGGGTGATCGGGCGGCGGGCGCGGTTCGGCGTGCCGGTGCTGGTGGACGGCGCCGTCGGGGCGGCGATCGCGCCGGACGGGCGGCTGCGGCTGCTGCTGCGGTTCACCGTGCGCGACGGCCGGGTGGCCGGCTTCGAGGTGATCGCGGACCCGGCCCGGCTGGCAGCGGCGCAGGTGACGCTGCTGGACTGAAGCGGAGCGCCCCGGTCAGCGCGCCGCGGCGGTGACCGGCCGCGAGCGCAGCGCCCAGGCGGCGGCCGGGGCGGCGCAGGCCGCCGCGACCAGCAGCGCGCCGGCCGTCACCGCCGCGACCGGGCGCCACGGGAGGACGAGCGGGGCGGGCGCGTGGAGCACCGCCAGGGCCGCGCGCAGGGAGCCGAGCTGGACGGCCGCGACCACGCAGCCGAGCACCGCGCCGACCGCCGTCACCAGCACCGATTCGGCGGTCACCAGGCGGACCACCTGGGCCCGGGTGGCGCCGGCCAGCCGGAGCAGGGCGAGTTCGCGGCGGCGGTCGGCGGTGGCCATGAGCAGCGTGTTGGCGAGCGCGATGCCGGTGTAGACGAGGGCCAGGCCGAGGACGAGGGCCATCCGCAGCCACGCCGTCCGGGCCGGCGTCCCGGCGGCGAGCCACTCGGCGCGGGTGAGGACGCCGGCGCCGTACGGCAGGGCGGCGGCGCGGACGTCGGCCACGCGGGCGGCGGGCCCGAGGCGGACCTCGACGCGGTCGACCCGGGCACCCGGGGCGTTGGCGGCGGTCACGTACAGGCCGTTGTCGCCGACGCCGTCGCGCAGCACGGCGGCCACCCGCAGCGTCGTCCGGCTGCCGTCGGCGCGCACCACCGGGACCGGCTCGCCGACCGTCCGGTGCCCCCACTCGGCGGGCAGGACGAGCGAGCGGTCGTCGAGGCCCGCCGTCGACCCGGCCAGCAGCGGCAGCCGGGCGAGGGCGGCCAGGCCCGCCGGATCGGTGGCGCGGGCCTCGGAGCGGACCGTCACGCCGTCCGGCTCGACGAGGCCGAGGACGGTCGGTGCGGTGGGGGAGAGCGCGGTCACACCCGGGACGGCCCGCAGTGCGGCGAGCAGCGGCCCGTCCCCGGAGCCGGGGGCCGGGACGACGACCAGGTCGGCGGCGGTCCGGGCGCTCGCCTCGGCCGCGCGGGCGGCGGCCACCGTGTCCAGCGCGCCCGCCAGTGAACCGGTCAGCGCCACCGACACCAGCACCGGCGCGGCGACCGCGCCCGTGCGGCGCAGCGCGGCGGAGGCGTTGGCGGGCACCAGCCGTCCCGCGTACCCGGTGAACCGGCCGGGGAGGGCGCGCCCGAGCAGGCGGACCAGCGGCGGGGCGAGCAGCGGGGAGAGCAGGCCGGCCGCGGAGATCAGCCACATCGGCTGGGTGGTGTACGTCTTGCGGTGCAGCAGGTCGGCGGGGTCGCCGGCGAGCGCGGCGCCGGCCAGGACGGCGGCGGTGAGCAGCAGGCCGAGGCCGGTGAGCAGCCGGCCGGCGGTCAGCACACCGCTGTCGAGGTCGGCCGCGCGCAGGGCGTCCAGCGGTCCGACCCGTCCGGCCCGGCGGGCGGCCACGGCGACGCCGGCGAGGGCGACCAGCAGGCCCGTGGCGAAGGCGGTCGGCAGCGGCCAGGCGGCGGGGACGAGCGCGAAACCGGGCCGGGCCATGCCGACGCCGGACAGCCACCGGAGGAGCGCGGGGGCGCCGAGCCGGCCGAGCACGCACCCGGTGGCGGAGGCGGCGGCGCCGAGCAGCAGCGCCTCGGCGAGCACGACGCGGCGGACCTGCGCGCGGGTGGCGCCGGCGAGGCGCAGCAGACCGAGTTCACGGCGGCGCTGGGCGACGGCGTAGGAGTAGGTGGAGGCCACGACGAACGCCGAGACGAAGGCGCTCACCCCGCCCGCGGTGCCGAGCGCGGCGACCAGCGAGACCAGGTCCTCCCCGCCGGGCGCGCCCACGGCGGAGGCGAGGCCGAGCAGCATGACGGCGGTCATCGCCACGCCGAGGGCGAGGGCGAGGAAGGCGCCGAGCAGCGAGACCTGGCGGGCCTTCAGGGACGTGAGCGCGATCCGCAGCATTCTCATGCGCCCAGCGAACCGCCACGCAGTGGTGCGGCGCAGCAGGCCAGGGGCCACCTCGGAGGGTAGGGCAGGCACTACCGACGGGCCGTCGGAAGGGCTCTAGGGTGGGCGCACCGGGGGAGGGACATGATGGACGGAGTGCTGCGGGTGGGCTTCCCGCGCCCGGCGGCCCCGTGGCGGGCGGCCGGGTACCTGCTGGCGACCGGACTGACGGGGCTGCTGCTCTGCGCCGGCCTGCTGCTGTCCGTGACGGCCGCCGGGGTGCTGGCGGTGCTGCTGGTCGGGCTGCCGCTGCTGGCCGCGCTCGCCCTGGTCGGGCTGCCGGTGGCGGCCTGGGAACGCCGGCTGGTCCGCTTCCTGGACGGCGGACGGGTCCCGGACCCGCACCGCGTCCCCGACCGCCCCGGCCTCGCGGCCTGGCTGCGGCTGCGCTACCGGGAGCGGGCGACCTGGCGCGAACTGGGCTTCACCGTGCTGGCCGCGTTCGTGCTCTGGCCGGTCGACCTGACGGTGGCCGGCTGCGCCCTCGTCGTCCCCGGCCATCTGCTGGCCGCCGTCCCGCTGCTCCTGCTGGACGGCGAGCAGGTCAACGTCCTCAAGATCTGGCAGGTCCACTCGCTGGGGACGGCGGGCCTGTGCGGGCTGGCCGGCCTCGCCCTGCTGCCGCTGCTCGGTCACCCGCTGGCGCTGGTGGCGGCCGCCCGGGCGGGCCTGGTCCGGCTGCTGCTCGGGCCCGGCCGGCAGGAGCGGCGGATCGGCGAACTCGTCCGCTCCCGGGCCCGGCTGGTGGACGCCTTCGAGGCGGAGCGGCGCCGGATCGAACGCGACCTGCACGACGGCGCCCAGCAGCGGCTGGTGGCGCTGCGGATGACGCTCGGCCTGGCCCGGCTGGACGCGCCGCCGGACGGCCCGCTGGCCGCCCGGCTCGCCGAGGCGCACCGGGAGGCGGGCGAGGTGCTGGCCGAACTGCGGGAGCTGATCAACGGCATCCACCCCCAGGTGCTCACCGACCGCGGTCTGCCGGAGGCCTGCGCGGACGCCGCCGACCGCTCGCCGGTCCCGGTCGCCACCCGCTTCGCGCTGCCGGTCCGGCTCCCGGCGCCGGTCGAGTCGGCCGGCTACTTCGCCGTCACCGAGGCCCTCGCCAACCTCGCCAAGCACAGCGGCGCGAGCACGGCGAGCGTCGAAGGCCGGTACGCGGACGGGCGGCTGACCATCGAGGTGGCCGACGACGGCCGGGGCGGCGCCGACCCGGGCCGCGGCACCGGTCTGACCGGGCTGGCCGACCGGGTCGCGGTCGTGGACGGCACACTGACGGTCAGCAGTCCGCCCGGCGGACCGACCCTGGTGCGGGTGGAGATCCCCTGTGCCCCGGCTGACGGAGGACCCGCCCGGTGAACCCGAGAACCGCCCCCGAGAACCTGAGGATCGTGCTCGCCGAGGACGGCGTGCTGCTGCGCGAGGGGCTGGTCGGCCTGCTGGCCCGGTTCGGGCACCGGGTGGTGGCCGCGGTCGGCGACGCCGGGGCGCTGCGGACGGCGGTCGAGGAGCACCGGCCGGACCTCGTCGTCACCGACGTCCGGATGCCGCCGGGCCAGACCGACGAGGGACTGCGCGCGGCCGTCGCCCTGCGCGAGCGGCGCCCGGGCCTGCCGGTCCTGGTGCTCAGCCAGTACGTGCAGCGCTCGTACGCGGCGGAGCTGCTGGACTCCGGCGACGGCTCCGGCGTCGGCTACCTGCTGAAGGACCGGATCGGCCAGATCGAGGAGTTCACGGCGGCGGTCGCCGAGGTGGCGGCCGGCGGCACGGTGGTCGACCCGGAGGTGGTCCGCCAGCTGCTGCGCCGCCGCCGGGACCCCCTGGAGCGGCTGACCCCGCGTGAGCGCGAGGTGCTGGCGCTGATGGCGCAGGGCCGGTCGAACGCGGCGATCTGCCGGGAGCTGGTGGTGTCCGAGGCGGCGGTGGGCAAGCACATCGGCAACATCCTGATGAAGCTGGACCTGCCCCCGGCGGAGGAGACGCACCGCCGGGTGCTGGCGGTGCTGGAGTTCCTCCGCGGCTAGGGCGTGTCTTGCGGATCTTTGCCGGGTCCGCGGCGCCGGGGCACGCACCTCGCCGCGTTGTCGTCGGTCGCCAATGCTCCGCAGTGGCT
>NZ_JBIBHU010000068.1:0-5377 GCF_042957205.1 Kitasatospora sp. NPDC008115
GACACCCCCGTCATCACCCTGGACGCCCGACGCCGCGACAGCGCCAAGAGCGCCCTCATCACCCTCGTCGAACACGCCCTCCTCGCCCGCCTGCGCTGAGCGGAAACCCGAGGTCGGCGGCCCCGGCACCCCGTCGCGCCGACGGGGCGCCGGGGCGCGTTCGCTTGCGGGGAGGTGTCGTCCGGGCGCCTCGCGCAAGACCCTCCCATAAGCGGCGGATAACAGTTCGGTAGGCATTTCGTGATCAACAATGACTGTTTGTAGCGAATCAGCGTCGCTCAGCGCCAGAAGACCACAGTTTTGCGCCAACTTGTCGGCGAATGTCCTGAATTGCACCGCGTGCTTCGCCCACCAGCAGCTGTTTGTCCCCCATCCCTGCACGTGCTGAAATTCCAGCTACCCCTTGGATCCCATACGGCTGCCGTTCCCCGGAGCGGGCGGCCCCCGGGGGTAGCGCTGGATTGATCCATGGCCGGCTGTCGGCCGAGAGGTAGTTGTCGAGTGAGGCGTAAGCAGCAGGTCGCCCCGCAGCGGCGCTCCGAGCCCCGCCAGAGCGAGCCGAACGGCACCGCACCGGAACCGGGCGGGTTCTCGGCGTTCACACCGACCGAGGAACGGCCCCAGGCCGCCCCGGCACCGCAGCAGCCGAACCCCGGCAAGGACTCCGCGTCCACCCCCGGCGCCGGCTCCACGCCCGGTTCCGGCTCGGACGACCCCGGCCCCAAGAGCAGCCGCTACGACTTCGTGCGCCCGCGCAACTGGCGCGTGCCGGCCCGTCTGATCGCGATCCTGCTGATCCCGGTCGTCATCGGCCTGGTCTTCGGCGGACTGCGCGTCAACACCTCGATCGACGGCTTCGTCAAGGCCGACCGCGCCCAGCGCACCGCCGCCCTCGCCAAGGCCGCCACCGAGCTCGCCGAGGCGCTGGAGAGCGAGCGCGACAAGACGCTCATACCCCTGATCACCAAGCAGGACCCGAACAACGACGTCACCAAGGCGCGCTCGACCACCGACGCCGCCCTCAAGGCGTACAACGCGGCCTACGAGGCCAGCGACAAGTCCGGCGAGCTCCCCCGGCGCCACGAGGCCTTCCAGTCCGTGGTCGTCCACCTGCCGCAGCTGCGCGCGGCCGCCTACGCCGACAACCTGTTCGCCCCCGCGACCGTCAGCGCCTACTCGGTGATGTACGCCCCGCTGCTGTCCTACGACAACTCGGTCGGCCTCGGCTCGTCCAACCTGACCAGCAAGGGCCGCTCGATCTACGCCATGTCGCTGGCCAAGGCCTCCGCCTCGACCCAGCGCGCCCTCATGCTGCAGCTGCTGGTCGGCATCTCCGCCCAGAAGACCACCCGGTACGAGAACGTCGACCTCATCCAGCAGCTGCTGGTCGCCCAGCGCCTGGAGCAGACCGCGCTCTCCGAGTTCAACACCGGCAGCGCCCCCGAGGACGCCGCGCAGTACTCCGCCGCCCAGGTCGCCCAGGCCAACGCCGACCAGCGCGCCGCCTACCGCATGCCCAACGGCAGCGTGCCGACCATGCAGGGCCTGCTGAGCCTCGGCACCGCCTACACCCAGGCCGCCGCCAGCGGCCAGTCCCAGGGCAAGGAGGTCGCGGACCGCGCCTACAAGGACGCCAAGGACTCCGGCCTCACCCCGGAGAACTGGAACCAGGCCGCCAACACCCACATCTCCAGCCTCCGGTCCACCGAGGTCGCGCTGCTGGACGACGTGCTCAAGGACGCCGCCGAGCTGCGGGACAACGCCCGCTTCGACGCCATCCTCAACTCGCTGATCGTGCTCACCGCGCTGATCCTGGCCGGTGTCCTCACCGGCTACGTGGCCCGCTCGATGATTCTCGGCATGCGCACCCTGCGCAACGCCGCCCTGGAGATCGCCGACCACCGCCTGCCCGAGCTGGTCGAGCGGCTCTCCAAGACCGACCCGGACCGGGTGGACACCAACGTCACCCTGATCCCGCTGCACGGCAAGGACGAGATCGGCGAGGTCGCCCGGGCCTTCGACCAGGTCCACCGGCAGGCGGTCGCGCTCGCCGCCGAGCAGGCGCTGCTGCGAGGCAACGTCAACGCGATCTTCACCAACCTGTCGCGCCGCAGCCAGAGCCTCATCCAGCGCCAGCTGGCGCTGATCACCGACCTGGAGAACAACGAGGCGGACCCGGACCAGCTGGAGAACCTCTTCAAGCTGGACCACCTGGCGACCCGTATGCGCCGCAACGGTGAGAACCTGCTCGTCCTCGCGGGCGAGGAGGCCGGCCGCCGCTGGAACACCCCGGTCCCGCTGGTCGACGTGCTCCGCGCCGCCGCGTCCGAGGTGGAGCAGTACGAGCGCGTCGAGCTCTCCGGCATCCCCGAGGCCGAGGTCGTCGGCGCCGCCGTGACCGACCTCGTCCACCTGCTCGCCGAGCTGCTGGAGAACGCCACCACGTTCTCCAGCCCGCAGACCCGGGTGCTGGTCAACGCGACCCGGCTGCCGGACGGCCGGGTGCTCGTCGAGATCCACGACAAGGGCATCGGCCTCACCGCCGAGGACTTCGCGGAGATCAACGAGAAGCTGGCCGAGCCGCCCACGGTCGACGCCACCATCTCCCGCCGCATGGGCCTCTTCGTGGTCGGCCGGCTCTCCCAGCGGCACGACATCCGCGTCCAGCTCCGCCCGTCCGGCGAGTCGGCCGGCACCACCTCGCTGGTCATGCTGCCGCCGTTCCTGACCCAGATGGCCGCGGCGCCGGAGCCCGAGGAGCAGTTCACCGTCTCCCGGATCTTCTCCGAGCAGGAGCCGTCCGGCGAGTGGGCCGGCGACCGGGACCCGGTCCGCAGCGCCGCCGAACTCGGCTTCGACGACCACCTCACCGGCATCGGCAACTCCGGCTCCACCGGCTTCAGCCCGGCCCTGGAGGCCGTCCAGCGCTCGCAGCGCCTGGACCAGGTCCGCCGCGCCGCGCTGGAGGCCGGACCGTTCGACGGCGGACCGCTCGACGGCGGGCAGCCGGTGGTGGACGCCGAGGTCGAGGACGACTTCCCGGCCTACGGCCGCCGCAACGACGAGGACTACGCCCAGGACGGCCAGTACCCGCAGCAGGGCTACCAGCAGTCCGGCTACGCCGACGACCGGTACGACAACCAGTACGGCGGGCAGGACGGGTACGGGCAGCAGGACGACTACGGCCAGGGCGCCGGCTACGACGCCGAGGGCTACCGGCAGGACGGCTACGGCCAGTACCCGCAGCAGGGCTACGACGAGTACGGCCGCCAGGGCGACTACGGCCACCAGGACGAGTACGGCCAGGAGACCGGCTACGACCGGGACGGGTACGACCAGGCCGGGTACGCCGACGACCAGTACGGCCGCCAGGCCGACGAGGCCCCGGCCGGCCACCCGTACGCCCCCGAGCAGCCCGCCCTCCCGGCCGCCGGCACCGCCCCCGCCACCCTGCCGTCCGGGCTGCCGCAGCGCCGTCCCGGCCAGCAGCTGGCCGGCGGCGGCTTCCCGGCCGGCCCCGCGGACGCCAACGACGGCGGCGGTGAGAGCCCGAACTGGTTCACCGGCGCCAAGGACACCTCGTCCGCCCCGGCCGAACCGCGCGGCCACGACGTGTCCGCCCTCGGCGGCTACGGGCCCACCGGCCCGACCGCCGCCGGCAGCGCGGCCTGGCAGTCGCCCAACGACGGTGACTGGCAGCGCGCGGAGAAGCTCCGCGAACCCTCCTCCTCCGGCACCACCCCGGCCGGCCTGCCCCGGCGCGTGCCCAAGCAGAACCTGGTGGCGGGCAACGCCAAGCCCACCCCGCAGGACGGCCCGCAGGTGTCCCGCTCGCCCGAGGAGGTCCGCGGCCGTCTCACCAACCTGCGCCGCGGCGTCGAGCAGGGCCGCAACGCCGGTACCACCGGAAGCTTCCGGATCGACCCCGATCAGGTAGACCCGTCCGGCAACGGACAGCAGAATCGCAGCACCGATCTCTTCGGCGGCTCGAACCACCAGGAGCGTTGAGTTGAGTCAGATGAGCCAGGCCGCACAGAACCTGAACTGGCTGATCACCAATTTCGTGGACAACACCCCCGGGGTGTCGCACACGGTGGTGGTCTCCGCGGACGGCCTCCTGCTGTGCATGTCCGAGGGCTTCCCCCGCGACCGCGCCGACCAGCTCGCCGCCGTCGCCTCCGGCCTCACCTCCCTCACCAACGGCGCCAGCCGGATCTTCGAGGGCGGCGAGGTCAACCAGACCGTCGTCGAGATGGAGCGCGGCTTCCTCTTCCTGATGGCGATCAGCGACGGCTCCGCGCTCGCCGTCCTGGCCTCCCCCGACTCCGACATCGGCCTCGTCGGATACGAGATGGCCCTGCTCGTCGACCGGGCCGGCGCCGTTCTCACCCCCGCACTCCGCGCAGAACTCCAGGGCAGTCTCCTGCACTGACGGTCCGTCGGATACCGTCCAGGTATTCGAAGCACCTCCGCGTCCGTCCCGGGCCCGCTTCGGCGGGCTCGGGATCGGACGTTGTACGGCCTTCGCACCACCGGCTCCGGACCCGTGCCCGAGCTCGCACCGCACCGCCGCACCCTGTGAGGAGAGGAACCGTGACACCGCCCGACGACCGCAGCGGCCAGTACGGCGTTCCGTACCCTGGCACAGGCCATGACGCCTTCGGAGCACCCGGCGTCGGCCACGGTCAGCAGTACGGCCAGCCGCTCCACGGCCAACATGGCCAGCACGGCCAGTACGACCAGCACGGCCGGCCCTACGGCCAGCCGTCGTACGGCCGGCAGCCGTACGCGCCGGGACAGTACGACCAGTACTCCCAGCCCCGGCCCTCGTACGACGCTCCCCCGCCCGGCTACCCGGACGGGACGACCGGGCACCTCCCCGGCCGCGGCCCGGCCGCCGGGCAGCCGGCCGGACACCCCGCTCCGGCGCCCGGCCACCACGGGCCGGCCCAGGACCCCGGAGCGGGCGACGACTTCGAGGACGAGTACGACTCCGGCCCACTGATCCGCCCCTTCGCGATGACCGGCGGACGGACCAGGCCCCGGTACGAGCTCGCCCTGGAGGCACTCGTCTCCGCCAACGTGGATCCGCAACGCCTGGCCACCCTGCTCCCCGAGCACCAGCGGATCTGCACCCTGTGCACCGAGGTCAAGTCCGTGGCCGAGGTCTCGGCGCTGCTCTCCCTTCCCCTGGGAGTGGCCCGCATCCTCGTGGCCGACCTGGCCGAGGCCGGCCTGGTCGCCATCCACCAGCCCGCTTCCGGCGGCGAATCCGGAAACCAGCCCGACGTCACGCTGCTCGAAAGGGTCCTCAGTGGACTTCGCAAGCTCTAACGCGGCCGCCCCCACCCGCGCCACCACCTCCGCGAAGATCGTC
>NZ_JBIBHU010000069.1:0-5086 GCF_042957205.1 Kitasatospora sp. NPDC008115
GCGTCGGCGCAGGCGTGGATGTGGTCGCGGAAGACGGTGCTGGTCCGGAACAGGTCGCGGCCCATGCCGACCCACTGCGAGCCCTGACCGGGGAAGACGAACGCGGTCTTTCCCCGTCCCTGCACCCGCTGGCTGACAGGACCGGTCACCAGGTGGGGTGAGGGCCGGCCTTCCTTCAACGCGGCGAGTGCGTCGAGCAGGTCGGTGCGGTCGTGGGCGATGACGGCGGCGCGGTGCTCGAACGCGGTGCGGGTGGTGGCCAGGGCATGGGCGATGTCACGGACGTCCACCTCGGGGCGATCGGCGGCGAAGGTGTGCAGTCGGTCCGCCTGGTCGGCCAGCGCGCCGGCGGACTTGCCGGACAGCAGCCAGACACTCGGACCGTCGGAGGAGGTGTCCGTCGGCGTGACGGGGTCAGCGCTCGCCGATTCCGGCTCTGGTGCAGGGGGTTGTTCGAGGATGACGTGGGCGTTGGTGCCGCTGATGCCGAAGGAGGAGACGGCGGCCCGGCGGGGGTGGTCGGTGACCGGCCAGGGGGTCTGCTCGGTCAACAGGCTGATGTTGCCGGTGGTCCAGTCGACGTGCGGGGTCGGCTCGTCGATGTGAAGGGACTGCGGCAGGGTGCCGTGCTGCATGGCGAGGATCATCTTGATGACGCTGGCGACACCCGCTGCGGCCTGGGTGTGGCCGATGTTCGACTTGATCGAGCCGAGGTGCAGCGGCTGGTCGGCAGGGCGATCCTGGCCGTAGGTGGCCAGGAGCGCCTGGGCCTCGATCGGGTCGCCGAGCCGGGTCCCGGTGCCGTGCGCCTCGACAGCGTCCACCTGATCAGTAGTCAGACCGGCGCTCGCCAGGGCCTGACGGATCACCCGCTCCTGCGAAGGGCCGTTCGGGGCGCTGAGCTGGCTGCTGGTGCCGTCCTGGTTGACCGCGCTGCCGCGCACCAGCGCCAGCACCGTGTGCCCGTTGCGCTGGGCGTCCGACAACCGCTCCAGCATGACCAGGCCGACACCCTCGGCCCAGCCGGCGCCGTCGGCGGCCGCCGCGAAGGGCTTGCAGCGGCCGTCGGGGGAGAGGCCGCGCTGGCGGCTGAACTCGATGAAGGTGTTCGGGGTGGCCATGAGAGTGGCGCCGCCGGCGAGGGCGAGATCGCACTCGTTGTTGCGCAGGGCCTGGGCGGCGAGGTGGAGGGCGACCAGCGAGGAGGAGCAGGCGGTGTCCACCGTTACAGCCGGGCCTTCGAGACCCAGGGTGTAGGAGATGCGGCCGGAGGCGATGCTGCCGGCGCTGCCCAGACCGAGGTAGCCCTCCAGGTCCTTGGGCTTCTCCGGGAAGCGGGCGGCGTAGTCGTTGTACATGACGCCGGCGAAGACGCCGGTGCGGCTTCCGCGCAGGGTGGACGGGTCGATGCCCGCGCGTTCGGTCGCCTCCCAGGCGCACTCCAGCAGCAGGCGCTGCTGCGGGTCGATGGTCAGCGCCTCACGCGGGCTGATCCCGAAGAACTCCGCGTCGAACCCGTCCGCCTCGGACAGGAAACCGCCATGGCGCGAGTACGTCTTGTGCGCCGCGTCCGGATCGGGGTCGTACAGCGCCTCGGTGTCCCACCCGCGCTCCTCCGGGAAACCGGAAATCGCATCCGTGCCCCCCAGAACAAGACCCCACAATTCCTCGGGCGACCGAACACCACCGGGGAAACGGCACCCTATTCCCACCACCGCAATAGGTTCGCGCTGGTCCGCCTCCAGCTTGCTCAGGCGTCGGCGCGCTCGTTGCAGCTCGGACGTGGCGATCTTGAGGTAATCGCGGAGCTTCTCTTCGTTCCCCATGGCGTGTTATTCCTCTGATGCTAGTTTCGCGGACGTTGTCAGGAGAGGCCGAGCTCGTTATCGATCATGGAGAAGATTTCCTCGTCGGAAGAGGAGCTGATCTCCTGGGTGGCGAGGATGCTTTCCGGGTCCTCTCCCAATTTGATGAGGAACCTTTGCAGCTGCGACACGATTCGCGTCCGCGCTTCAGCGTGCAGGGTGGGGGCCAGGGAATCCACGTCAATCTTGTCGAGTGCGGCAAAGACGTCTGACGGATTTACCGATTCATCCGTGACCAGCTGCGTTCGCAGGTAGTGCGCGAGTGTGGTGGGGGTGGGGTGGTCGAGTATTGCGGTGGTGGGGAGGCGCAGGCCGGTGGCAACGCCGAGTTTGTTGCGGAGTTCGACGGCGGTGAGGGAGTCGAGTCCCATGTCGAAGAAGCCGCGGTGCTCGTCGATTCCGTTGGGGTTGGTGTGGCCGAGGGCGGTGGCCACGTGGTCGCGGACGAGGCCGAGGAGGAACTGTTCCTGTTCGGTCTCGGTGAGCGGTGTGAGCGTGTGGGTCAGCGACTGTCCGGCGTTGCCGTTGCCGTTGCCGTTGTTCGCGGTGGCGGGCCGGGTGGCCGTCACGAGGGTGCGGTAGATGGGCGGGAGGTCGGGGTTGTTGCGGAGGGCGGTGGTGTTGAGTCGGGCGGTGAGGTAGTGGGGTTGGGGGGTGGTGAGGGTGTGGTCGAAGAGTGCGAGGGCGTCGGTGGTGGTGAGGGGTGCGATGCCGGTGCGGTTGATGCGGGCGTGGTCGTTGGTGTTGAGGTGGCCGGTCAGACTGCTCGACTGCTCCCAGAGTCCCCAGGCGAGGGAGGTGGCGGGTAGGCCGAGTGCTTGGCGGTGGTGGGCGAGGGCGTCGAGGAAGGTGTTGGCGGCGGCGTAGTTGGCCTGGCCGGGGTTGCCGAGGGTTCCGGCGGCGGAGGAGTAGAGGATGAAGGCGGCGAGGTCGAGGTGCCGGGTCTGGTGGTGGAGGTTCCAGGCGGCGTCGGCCTTCGGCAGCAGGACGGTGTCGAGTTGTTCGGGGGTGAGGTTCTCCACCGTTGCGTCGGCCAGGGCACCCGCCGTGTGGATGACGGCGGTGAGGGGGTGCTCGGCCGGGATGTCGGCGAGGAGGGTGGTGAGTTGGTCGGGGTCGGCGGTGTCGCAGGCGGTGATGGTGATGTGGGCGCCGAGGTCGGTGAGTTCCTTGCGCAGTTGGTCGGCGCCTTCGGCGTTGGGGCCGCTGCGGCTGGTGAGGAGCAGACGGTTCTGTCCCTGGGTGACCAGGTGGTGGGCGAGGAGGCTGCCGAGGGTGCCGGTGCCGCCGGTGATGAGGACGGTGCCGTCGGGGTCGAAGGCTGCCGGGGTCGTGCTTGCCGGCGAGTTGCTGGTGGTGGTGCGGGTGAGGCGGGGCGCGTGGATGGTGTTGTTGCGGATGGCGAGTTGGGGTTCGTTGGTGGCCAGGGCGGTGTGGAGGGTGTCGGGGTTGGTCTGGGGGGTGTCGAGGTCGATGAGGGTGAAACGCTCGGGGTTTTCGCTCTGGGCGGTGCGGATGAGGCCCCAGAGGGGTGAGGCGGTGAGGTCGTGGACGTCTTCGTCGGGGTGGGTGGCGATGGCGTTGCGGGTGCAGATGGCGAGGCGGGTGGTGGTGAGGCGGTCGTCGAGCAGCCACTGCTGGATCAGGGTGAGCAGGTGGCGGGTTGCCTGGTGGAGTTCTTCGACGGTGGCCAGGGGCTGGAAGGCGCAGGGCAGCAGGACGGTCGCGGGTGTGTCGGTGTCGAGGGCTTCGGTGAGTGCGGTGATGCTGTCGTAGCGGGGGATCTGGTCGCCGGACGTGATGGTCTCGCCGTCGGCGAGGGGGAAGTGTGCGGTGTCCAGCCAGGCCCAGTTCGCGTCCGTTCCGGAGGTGGACGGGGTGAGGGGTGTCCACTCGATGTGGAAGAGGCTGTCGCGTAGGGGCTTGGCGCTGTCGGCGAGTTGCTCGGCCGGCAGGGGGCGGAGCGTCAGCGCATCGATCGACGCCACGGGTGTTCCGTTGGCGTCGGCTGCGGTGATGGCGAAGGTGTTCTCGCCTGTGGTGGTGAAGCGGACGCGGAGGGAGGAGGCTCCGACGGCGTGCAGGCGCACTCCGGACCAGGAGAACGGGACGGCGACGGTGTCTCCGGGGGTCTCCAGGTTCTGCAGGGCGATGGCGTGGAGTGCGGCGTCGAGGAGTGCGGGGTGGATGTCGAAGGCGCTGCCGTCGGAGTCGCCGGTGTCGGGGAGGGTGATGTCGGCGTAGGTGTGCTGGTTGTCGCGCCAGGCGGCGGTGAGGCCTTGGAAGGCGGGGCCGTAGGTGTAGCCGTGGTCGGCCAGCAGGGGGTAGGCGTCGCTGACATCCAGAGCCGTGGCGTTGGCGGGTGGCCAGGTGGTCAGGTCGGCTGCCTGGTCGTCGGCGGGGCTGGTGGTGGTGAGGGTGGCGGTGGCGTGGGTGGTCCAGGGGGTGTCGCTGTCGGGGCGGGAGCGGATGGTGAGGGTGCGGTGCTCGTCCTGGGGCGGGGTGAGGGTGGCCTGGAGGTCGAGGGGGGTGTTGTTGAGGAGGAGTGGGGCGTGGAGGGTGAGTTCTTCGAGGTGGGGGTGGCCGGTGTGGTGGCCGGTGTGGAGGGCGAGGTCGACGAAGGCGGTGCCGGGCAGCAGTGGCGTGGTGGTGATGGCGTGGTCGTTCAGCCAGGGGTGGGTGGTCGTGGAGAGGGTGCCGGTGAAGACGCGGCTGCCGTCGGGGAGTTCGAGGTTGGCGGTGAGGAAGGGGTGGTGGGTGGTGTCGAGCCCGAACGCGGAGGCGTCGCCCGAGGTGGTCGGCGTGTGGGTGAGCCAGTAGCGCTGGTGCTGGAAGGCGTAGGTGGGCAGGTCGACAGGGCGTCCCGTTGCCGGTGTGGTGTGGGTGGTCCAGTCGACGAGCGCACCGTGGGTGTGGAGTTGGGCGGCGGAGGTGAGGAATTGGGTCCAGTCGCCTTTGTGGCGGCGGAGGGTGCCGGTGGCGTGGGCGGGGGTGTCGGTGGTGTCGAGGATGTCCTGGATGCTGGTGGTGAGGACGGGGTGGGTGCTGATTTCGATGAGGTGGTGGTGGCCGTCGGTGATGAGGGTGTGGGCGGTGTCGGCGAAGAGGACGGTTTGGCGGAGGTTTCGGTACCAGTAGTGGGTGTCGAGGGTGGTGGTGTCGGTGGTGAGGGTGCCGGTGACGGTGGAGTAGAAGGGGGTGTGGCCGGCCTGGGGGGTGAT
>NZ_JBIBHU010000070.1:0-4943 GCF_042957205.1 Kitasatospora sp. NPDC008115
AGGGTGAAGAGGGCGGGTTGGGTGTAGTGGGTCTGGTGGAGCAGGGCGGCGGTGTCGGGGTCGGTGTCGGGGTCGGCCCACATCACGTCGCGCAGTGGGTGGGGCAGGTGGGGGGCGAATGCTTCGCAGGCCTGGTCGAAAGCGGTCGCGAACACGGGTGATGCCGCGTGCAGTTCGCGTCCCATGCCGGCGCGTTGTGAGCCTTGTCCGGTGAACAGGAATGCCGTCTTCCCTCGCGGCCGGTGGTCGGTCGGACCGCTCACCACGTGGGGTGAGGGCCGGCCCTCCTGCAGCGCGGTCAGCCCGTCGAGCAGTTCGCCGCGGTCGTGGGCGATGACGGCGGCACGGTGCTCGAACGCGGTGCGGGTGGTGGCCAGGGCGTGGGCGATGTCACGGGCATCGACGTCGGGGCGATCGGCGGCGAACGCGTGCAGCTGAGCAGCCTGATCGGCCAACGCGTCCGCCGACTTGCCGGACACCAGCCAGACGTTCGGTCCGTCGGTGGGTGTCTCTTCCGGATCGCTGATGTCGGTGGTGGCGGGTTGTTCGAGGATGAGGTGGGCGTTGGTGCCGCTGATGCCGAAGGAGGAGACGGCGGCGCGGCGGGGGTGGTCGGTGACCGGCCAGGGGGTCTGCTCGGTCAGCAGGCTGATGTTGCCGGTGGTCCAGTCGACGTGCGGGGTCGGCTCGTCGATGTGGAGCGACTGGGGCAGGGTGCCGTGTCGCATGGCGAGGATCATCTTGATGACACCGGCGACGCCTGCGGCGGCCTGGGTGTGGCCGATGTTCGACTTGATGGAGCCGAGGTGCAGGGGCTGGTCGGTGGGTCGGTCCTGGCCGTAGGTGGCGAGGAGTGCCTGGGCCTCGATGGGGTCGCCGAGGCGGGTGCCGGTGCCGTGGGCTTCGACGGCGTCCACCTGATCGGCGGTCAGGCCGGCGCTGGCCAGGGCCTGGCGGATCACCCGTTCCTGGGAGGGGCCGTTGGGGGCGGTGAGTCCGTTGCTGGCGCCGTCCTGGTTGACGGCGCTGCCCCGGATGAGGGCCAGCACGGTGTGTCCGTTGCGCTGGGCGTCCGACAACCGCTCCAGCACCACCAGGCCGACACCCTCGGAGAACCCGGTTCCGTCGGCGCTCGCGGCGAACGGCTTGCACCGACCGTCCGCTGACAGGCCGCGCTGCTGGCTGAACTCGATGAAGGTGTTCGGGGTCGCCATGAGAGTGACGCCGCCCGCGATGGCGAGATCGCAGTCGCCGTACCGCAGGGCCTGGCTGGCCAGGTGCATGGAGACCAGCGACGAGGAGCACGCCGTGTCCACCGTCACGGCCGGGCCCTCAAGCCCGAGGGCATAGGCGATCCGACCGGACGCCACACTGCCGGCACTGCCGTTGCTCATGAATCCTTCGAGCCCGTCCGGCGCCTGAGCGAAGCGTGTCCCGTAGTCGTTGTACATGACGCCGGCGAACACGCCGGTCCGGCTTCCGCGCAGGGTGGACGGATCCACTCCGGCACTCTCGATTGCTTCCCACGCGCATTCCAGCAGCAGCCGCTGCTGGGGGTCCGTGGCGAGTGCCTCGCGAGGGCTCATGGAGAAGAACTCGGCGTCGAAGGAGTCCGCTTCTTCGAGGAAGCCGCCGTGCCGCGTGTAGACCTTGTGTGGTTGTCCCTCGGCCTGATCGTAGAGATTTTCCAGATCCCAGCCCCGGTCGGTGGGGAATTCGCCGATCGCGTCGGAATCCGCTGCGAGCAACTGCCAGAGTTCCTGGGGCGTGCGGACGCCTGCCGGGAAGCGGCAGCTCATCGCCACAACAGCGACCGGTTCCTCGATCGTGGCCCGCACGTTGTCCGGAGCTGCCTCCGTCCCCTGGGGCCTCACCATCTGGTCTCGCAGGTAGTTGGCGAGCGCGGTGGGAGTGGGGTGGTCGAAGACCAGGGTCGCCGGAAGGCGGATTCCGGTGGTGGTGCTGAGCTTGTTGCGGAGTTCGACGGCGGTGAGGGAGTCGATGCCCAGTTCCTTGAACGGGCGGTCCGCTTCGACCTCTGCGGGGTTGGCATGGCCGAGGATCACGGCGAGCTGCTCGCGGACCAGATTGATCAGTACCTGGTCACGCTCGCGCTCGGTCATCGCGGAGAGCCGCTGAGCAAGGCCGCCCTGCTCGCTCTCGCCGTTGTTGGCTGCTGCCGCGCGGAGCCTGGGCGAAGTCAGGGGCAGGAGAGTGCGGTAGATGGGCGGGAGGTCGGGGTTGTTGCGGAGGGCGGTGGTGTTGAGGCGGGCGGTGAGGTGGTGGGGTTGGGGGGTGGTGAGGGTGTGGTCGAAGAGCGCGAGGGCGTCCGCCGTGGGGAGGGGGGCGATCCCGGTGCGGCTCATGCGCGTCAGGTCGTTGGTGTTGAGGTGGCCGGTCAGACTGCTCGACTGCTCCCAGAGTCCCCAGGCGAGGGAGGTGGCCGGCAGCCCGAGCGCCTTCCGGTGGTGGGCGAGGGCGTCGAGGAAGGTGTTGGCGGCGGCGTAGTTGGCCTGGCCGGGGTTGCCGAGGGTGCCGGCGGCGGAGGAGTAGAGGACGAAGGCGGCGAGGTCGAGGTGCCGGGTCTGGTGGTGCAGGTTCCAGGCGGCGTCGGCCTTGGGGCTCAGGACGGTGTCGAGGTGCTCGGGGGTGAGGTTGGGCAGGGTGGCGTCCTGGACGACGCCGGCGGTGTGGATGACGGCGGTGAGGGGGTGCTCGGCCGGGATGTCGGCGAGGAGGGTGGCGAGTTGGTCGGGGTCGGCGGTGTCGCAGGCGGTGATGGTGACCTCGGCGCCGAGGTCGGTCAGTTCCTTGCGCAGTTGGTCGGCGCCTTCGGCGTTGGGGCCGCTGCGGCTGACGAGGAGCAGGTGGGTGTGGCCCTGGGTGACCAGGTGGTGGGCGAGGAGGCTGCCGAGGGTGCCGGTGCCGCCGGTGATGAGGACGGTGCCGTTGGGGTCGAAGGCTGCGGGGGTGGTGGTGTGGTCCGTGGTGGTGGTGCGGGTGAGGCGGGGTGCGTGGATGGTGTTGTTGCGGATGGCGAGTTGGGGTTCGTTGGTGGCCAGGGCGGTGTGGAGGGTGTTGGGGTCGGTCTGGGGGGTGTCGAGGTCGATGAGGGTGAAACGCTCGGGGTTTTCGCTTTGTGCGGTGCGGATGAGGCCCCAGAGGGGTGAGGCGGTGAGGTCGTGGACGTCTTCGTCGGGGTGGGTGGCGATGGCGTTGCGGGTGCAGACGGCGAGGCGGGTGGTGGTGAGGCGTTCGTCGAGCAGCCACTGCTGGATCAGGGTGAGCAGGTGGCGGGTTGCCTGGTGGAGTTCCTCGACGGTGGCCAGGGGCTGGAAGACGCACGGCAGGAGAACGGTCGCGGGAGCAGGGGTGCCGTTGTCGAGGGCTTCGGTGAGTGCGGTGATGCTGTCGTAGCGGTCGGACGTGATCGTTTCGCCGTCGGCGAGGGGGAAGTGCTCGGTGTCCAGCCAGGCCCAGTTCGCTTCCGCCGCCGGCGAGGACGGGGTGAGGGGTGTCCACTCGATGTGGAAGAGGCTGTCGCGTAGGGGCTTGGCGCTGTCGGCGAGTTGCTCGGCCGGCAGGGGCCGGGTGGTGAGGGCCTCGATGGTGGCGACGGGGGCGCCGAGGGTGTCGGCGAGGTGGATGCGGACGGTGTCGGGTGCGGTCGGGGTGAGCCTGGCGCGCAGGCGGCGGGCGCCGGTGGAGTGCAGTTCGATGCCGGACCAGGAGAACGGGACGGAGAGGTCGCCGCTGGGGTTGTCCAGTGCCTGGAGGGCGATGGTGTGGAGGGCGGCGTCGAGGAGGGCGGGGTGGATGTCGAAGGCGTCGGCTTCGAGGTCCTCGGGGAGGGTGATGTCGGCGTAGGTGTGGTGCTCGTCGCGCCAGGCGGCGGTGAGGCCTTGGAAGGCGGGGCCGTAGGTGTAGCCGTGGTCGGCCAGCAGCGGGTAGGCGTCGGAGACGTCGACCGGGATGGCGTTGGCCGGCGGCCAGACGGATAGATCGGGTGACTCCTGGACCGGGCTGGTGGTGGTGAGGGTGGCGGTGGCGTGGGTGGTCCAGGGACTGTCGCTGTCGGGGCGGGAGCGGATGGTGAGGGTGCGGCGCTCGTCCTCGGAGGGGGTGAGGGTGGCTTGGAGGTCGAGGGGGGTGCTGTTGAGGAGGAGTGGGGCGTGGAGGGTGAGTTCTTCGAGGTGGGGGTGGCCGGTGTGGTGGCCGGTGTGGAGGGCGAGGTCGACGAACGCGGTGCCGGGCAGCAGCGGCGTGGTGGTGATGGCGTGGTCGTTCAGCCAGGGGTGGGTGGTTGTGGAGAGGGTGCCGGTGAAGACGCGTCCGTCGTCGGGGAGTTCGAGGTTGGCGGTGAGGAAGGGGTGGTGGGTGGTGTCGAGTCCGAACGTGGAGGCGTCGCCGGAGAGAGTGGGTTTGTGGGTGAGCCAGTAGCGCTGGTGCTGGAACGCGTAGGTGGGCAGGTCGACGGGGTGCTTGGTGGCGGGAGCGGTGTGGGTGCTCCAGTCGACGAGTGCACCGTGGGTGTGGAGTTGGGCGGCGGAGGTGAGGAATTGGGTCCAGTCGCCCTTGTGGCGGCGGAGGGTGCCGGTGGCGTGGGCGGGGGTGTCGGTGGTGTCGAGGATGTCCTGGATGCTGGTGGTGAGGACGGGGTGGGTGCTGATCTCGATGAGGTGGTGGTGGCCGTCGGTGATGAGGGTGTGGGCGGTGTCGGCGAAGAGGACGGTCTGGCGGAGGTTTCGGTACCAGTAGTGGGTGTCGAGGGTGGTGGTGTCGGTGGTGAGGGTGCCGGTGACGGTGGAGTAGAAGGGGGTGTGGCCGGCCTGGGGGGTGATGTCGTTCAGGTCGTTGAGGAGTTGGTCGCGGATGACTTCGACGTGGGCGGAGTGGGAGGCGTAGTCGACGGGGATGGTGCGGGCGTCGATGTGTTGGTCGGT
>NZ_JBIBHU010000071.1:0-4827 GCF_042957205.1 Kitasatospora sp. NPDC008115
GGACGGGTCGGCGGAGACCGCCTTCAGCAGCCGGGCCCAGCGCTCGGCCAGCGCCTCGATCGTCGACCGGTCGTACAGGTCCGTCGCGAACTCGATGTATCCGGCGACGCCCGTGGGCGAGCCGTCACGTTCGTGGAACTCACCGATGTTGACGAACAGGTCGAAGCGGGAGGTGTCCGTGGCCGCGGGCTGGTGGCTGACCCGCAGTCCCGGGAGCTGGAATTCGGCCTGCTCGTTGTTCTGCAGAGCCAGCATGACCTGGAAGAGCGGGTGGTGTGCCGCGGAACGGCGGGGGTTGAGCTTCTCCACCAGGTACTGGAACGGGACGTCCTGGTGCGCGTAGGCCTCCAGGCTGGTCCGCCGGACCTGTGCCAGCAGGTCGGTGAAGGACGGGTTGCCCGCCGTGTCCGTGCGCAGCACCAGGGTGTTGACGAAGAACCCGACCAGGTCGTCGAGGTTCTCGTCGGTACGCCCGGCGATGCCGCTGCCGATCGGGATGTCGGTCCCGGCGCCGAGGCGGGTCAGCAGCGCGGCCATGGAGGCCTGCAGCACCATGAACACCGTCGCCCCAGCCGACCGGGCCAGCTCGGCGAGCTCGCGGTGCAGGTCGGCGTCGAACGAGAAGGCGCAGACGTCACCGGCGTTGCCGGCGGTGGTGGGGCGGGGCCGGTCGGTGGGGACGGTGACCTGCTCCGGCAGGCCGGCCAACTGATCCGCCCAGTACCGGTACTGGCGGCTGAACGGGCTCTCCGGGTCGCTGTCGTCACCGAGCAGTTCGCGCTGCCACAGCGTGTAGTCGGCGTACTGCACCGGCAGCTGCGGCCAGTCCGGCTCGGCACCCGTCAGGCGGGCGGTGTAGGCGGCGATCAGGTCGCGGGCCAGCGGCGCCATCGACCAGCCGTCACCGGCGATGTGGTGCAGCACCAGCATCAGCACCGAATCCCTCGGGCTGACGGTCAGCAGCTCGGCATGGAGCGGAACCTGGACCGACAGGTCGAACTCGTGGCGCGCGGCCCGGTTCAGCTCGTCCTGGATCCGGTCCTCCTCCACGGGGACGGCGTGCAGGCCGATGCGGGACCGGTCGGGATCGAGGATGTACTGGCTGCCCTGTCCGTCGACGTCCCGGAAGACGGTGCGCAGCGCCTCGTGGCGTGCGATGACGTCGTTGATGGCGTCCTGCAGCGCCTGCCGGTCCAGGTCACCGGTCAGCCGCAGGGCGAGCGGCATGTTGTAGGTGGCGGAGGGGCCTTCCAGCTTGTGGATGAACCACAGCCGCTGCTGGGCGAACGACAGCGGGATGGCCTCGGGCCGGGTGGCCGGCGCCAGGGCGAGCCGTGTCTGCCCGTGTCCCTCCGCCAGGCGCTCGGCCAGCTGGGCCACGGTCGGAGCCTCGAAGAAGGCCCGCAGCGGGGCCTCGATGCCCAGGGTCTTGCGGATGCGGCTGATCAGTCGGGTGGCCAGCAGCGAGTGACCGCCCAGGTCGAAGAAGCTGTCGTCGACCCCGACACTCGGCCGTCCCAGGACCTCGGCGAACAGCGCGCACAGGATCTCCTCCCGCGGGGTGCGGGGGGCACGCCCGGTGGAGACGGGGGCGTGGTCGGGAGCCGGGAGAGCCGCGCGGTCGATCTTCCCGTTCGGGGTGAGCGGGATGCGGTCGATGACGATGACGGCGGCGGGAACCATGTAGTCCGGGAGCTGCTGCCGCAGGTCCTGTCGCAGCTGCGGCAGTGCGGGCTCGCCTCCGCCGCCCGGCACGATGTAGGCGATCAGGCGGACGTCGCCGGGCTGCTCCTCGCGGGCGACGACGACGGCCTGGGCGACCTCGGGGTTCCGGGTGAGCGCGGCCTGGACCTCGCCGGGCTCGATCCGGAACCCGCGGATCTTCACCTGGTCGTCGCTACGGCCCAGGTACTCCAGCTCCCCGCCCCGGTTCCACCGCACCAGGTCACCCGTGCGGTACATCCGGCCCCCGGCCGCACCGAACGGATCCGCCACGAACCGCTCGGCACTCATACCGGGCCGGTTCAGGTAACCACGGCCCACGCCCTTGCCCGCGACGTAGAGCTCGCCCGCGACACCCGGAGGAACCGGCTGCAGGTACTCGTCCAGCACGTGGAGTCGGGCGTTGGCGATCGGGTGTCCGATGGGAGCGCGCCCGGCCGCGAACGGCCGGCTGATCGTCGCGTACACAGTGCACTCCGTCGGCCCGTACGCGTTGATCATCCGACGGCCCGACGACCAACGGTCCACCAGCGCCGGTGGTGTGGGCTCACCGATCATGCCCAGGACGTTCAGCTCGGCGAGTTCGGCCTCGCTTCCCTCGGGCAGGCTCGCGAGCCGCGAGGCGGTGATGAAGGCGTGCGTGATGTGCCGGTCGGCGATGACCCTGGCGAGCTCAAGGCCCGCCAGGCGACCGCCGGACGGCAGCACGAGGGTCGCGCCCGCGGCGAAGGCCATGAAGATCTCGACCACGGCGGGGTCGAAGCTGGGCGAGGCCAGTTGCAGGACGCGGCTCTCCGGACCGGCCTCGCACCGCTCGACCGCGGTGGCTATGAGGTCGGCCAGCCCGGAGTGGGCGATGACGCTGCCCTTCGGCCGGCCGGTGGAGCCGGAGGTGTAGAAGGTGTAGGCGGTGTTCGCCGGGTTGAGCGGTGCGATCCGGTCCGCATCGGCCGGGTCGCCGGTCGGCTGCTGGTCCCACAGCTCGGCCTGGGACTCGATCGTGAGGATCTCGCTGCCGGCCCCGGCGGCACTGCCGAGGTCCTCGCTCAACCGGTCGGTGGTGAGCAGCAGGGCGGGGGCGGCATCGGCCAGCATGTACGCGATGCGGTCGGCCGGGTAGTCCGGGTCGACCGGCAGGTAGGCGGCACCCGCCTTCGCGATGCCCAGGATCACGGCGAGCTGCTCGGCGCTGCGCGGCAGCGCGAGGCCGACGAGCTGCTCCGCGCCGATGCCCCGGCTGATCAGCCAGTGCGCGATCCGGTTGGCACGGGCGTTCAGTTCCGCGTACGTCAAGGTCGCGTCCCCGGCCTCCAGGGCGGTGGCGTCGGGAGTGGCCCGCACCCGGGCCTGGAACAGCTCCGACAGCGTGGCGTCGCCGATCTCGGGCCGGGGGGTGGCCGCCCAGCCGCGCAGCTGGTGGCGCTCACCCGGGGTGAGGATGTCCAGCGACCCGATGGGCCGGGACGGGTCGGCGGCGACCGCCTTCAGCAGCCGGGCCCAGCGTGCGGTCAGCGCCTCGATCGTCGACCGGTCGTAGAGGTCGGTGGCGAACTCGACCGTGCCGGACATGCCGGCCGGGGTGCCGTTGTCGTCCCGGTGCTCCCCCAGGTTGATGAACATGTCGAACCTGGACGTGCCCAGGGCCACGCCGGCCGGTTCCGCTTGCAGGTCAGGCAGTTCGAAGTTCGGCTGCTCGGTGTTGAGAAGGGCGAGCATGACCTGGAACAGGGGGTGGTGCGTGGTGCTGCGGTGCGGGTTGAGCTTCTCCACCAGGTGCTCGAACGGGATGTCCTGGTGGGCGTAGGCCTCCAGGCTGGTCCGGCGGACCTGGGCGAGGAGGTCGGTGAAGGACGGGTTGCCCGCCGTGTCCGTGCGCACCACGAGGGTGTTCACGAAGAACCCGATGAGCTGGTCGAGGTTCTCGTCGGTGCGTCCGGCGATCGGCGCGCCGAGCGGGATGTCCGTACCGGCGCCGAGACGGGTCAGCAGCGCGGCGAAGGACGCCTGCAGCACCATGAACATGGTGCTGCCGGAGGAACGGGCCAGCTCGGACAGCGCCTGGTGCAGCTCCGCGTCGATACCGAAGGTAGTGGAATCGCCGGCGTAACTGGCGACGGCCGGGCGGGGCCGGTCGGCGGGCACGGTGACCTGCTCCGGCAGACCGGCCAACCGCTGGGCCCAGTAATCCTGTTGGCGGGCGAACAGGCTGTCGGGATCGGTGTCGTCACCGAGCAGCTCGCGCTGCCACAGCGTGTAGTCGGCGTACTGCACCGGCAGCTGCGGCCACTGCGGCGTGGAACCCTCCAGCCGGGCGGAGTACGCGGCGACCAGGTCGCGCGCCAGCGGCGCGAGCGACCAGCCGTCACCGGCGATGTGGTGCAGCACCAGCATCAGCACCGACTCGCTCGGGTTGACGGTCAACAGCTCGGCGTACAAAGGCACCTGGGCCGACAGGTCGAACTCGCGCCGGGCAGCCTGCTCCAGCACCTGCATGGCGTCGGCCTGCTCGACTTGCTGGACGTGCAGGTCGATGCGGGCCCGCCCGGGATCGAGAACGCGCTGGTGGGGCTGCCCGTCGACGTCCTCGAAGACGGTGCGCAGCGCCTCGTGGCGGGCGATGACGTCGTTGATGGCCTCTCGCAGCGCCTGCTGGTCCAGTTGACCGGTGAGCCGCAGCACCAGCGGAATGTTGTAGGTGGCGGAGGGGCCTTCCAGCTGGTGCAGGAACCAGAGTTGCTGCTGGGCGTAGGAGAGGGGAAGGGGGTTGGGCCGGGTGGTGGGCAGGAGCGGCGGGCGCAGCTCGCTGTTCCGGGTCAGGCGCGGCGCGAGCTTGGCGACGGTCGGCGCCTCGAAGAGCGTCTGGAGGGGCGCCTCGGTGCCGAGAGTGGCCCGGATCCTGCTGGAGAGCTGGGTCGCCAGCAGGGAGTGACCGCCGAGCACGAAGAAGTCATCGTCCACCGTGACAGCCGGCACGCCCAGCACCTCGGCGAACAGGGTGCAGAGGATCTCTTCCTGCGGGGTGCGCGGTGCGCGGCCGCCGGCGGTGGACGTGTACTCCGGTGCGGGGAGGGCCTTGCGGTCGATCTTGCCGTTCGGGGTCAGCGG
>NZ_JBIBHU010000072.1:0-4133 GCF_042957205.1 Kitasatospora sp. NPDC008115
GCCGACCACGGCTACACCTACGGCCCCGCCTTCCAAGGCCTCACCGCCGCCTGGCGCGACAACCAGCACACCTACGCCGACATCACCCTCCCCGAAGACCTCGAAGCCGACGCCTTCGACATCCACCCCGCCCTCCTCGACGCCGCACTCCACACCATCGCCCTCCAGACACTGGACAACCCCAGCGGCGACCTCTCCGTCCCGTTCTCCTGGTCCGGCATCGAACTGCACTCCACCGGCGCCCGCCGCCTGCGCGCCAGGCTCACCCCGACCGGACCCGACACCATCCGCATCCACCTCGCCGACACCCTCGGCGCCCCCGTCGCCACCATCGAAGCCCTCACCACACGCCCCCTCCCGGCCGAGCAACTCGCCGACAGCGCCAAGCCCCTGCGCGACAGCCTCTTCCACATCGAGTGGACACCCCTCACCCCGTCCTCGTCGGTGGCGGAAGCGAACTGGGCCTGGCTGGACACCGCACACTTCCCCCTCGCCGACGGCGAGACCATCACGTCCGGCGACCAGATCCCCCGCTACGACAGCATCACCGCACTCACCGAAGCCCTCGACAACGGCACCCCTGCTCCCGCGACCGTCCTGCTGCCCTGCGTCTTCCAGCCGCTGGCCACGGTCGAGGAACTCCACCAGGCAACCCGCCACCTGCTCACCCTGATCCAGCAGTGGCTGCTCGACGAACGCCTCACCACCACCCGCCTCGCCGTCTGCACCCGCAACGCCATCGCCACCCACCCCGACGAAGACGTCCACGACCTCACCGCCTCACCCCTCTGGGGCCTCATCCGCACCGCCCAGAGCGAAAACCCCGAGCGCTTCACCCTCATCGACCTCGACACCCCCCAGACCGACCCCGACACCCTCCACACCGCACTCACCACCAACGAACCCCAACTCGCCATCCGCAACAACACCATCCACGCACCCCGCCTCACCCGCACCACCACCACGGACCACACCACCCCGGCAGCCTTCAACCCCGACGGCACCGTCCTCATCACCGGCGGCACCGGCACCCTCGGCAGCCTCCTCGCCCACCACCTGGTCACCCAGGGACAGAACCGTCTGCTCCTCGTCAGCCGCAGCGGCCCCAACGCCGAAGGCGCCGACCAACTGCGCAAGGAACTCACCGACCTCGGCGCCCACATCACCATCACCGCCTGCGACACCGCCGACCCCGACCAACTCACCACCCTCCTCGCCGACATACCGGCCGAGCACCCCCTCACCGCCGTCATCCACACCGCCGGCGTCGTCCAGGACGCCACCCTCCCCAACCTCACCCCGGACAGCCTGGGCGCCGTTCTCCGCCCGAAGACCGACGCCGCCTGGAACCTCCACCAGCAGACCCGGCACCTCGACCTCGCCGCCTTCGTCCTCTACTCCTCCGTCACGGGAGTCCTGGGCAACTCCGGCCAGGCCAACTACGCCGCCGCCAACACCTTCCTCGACGCCCTCGCCCACCACCGGAAGGCGCTCGGGCTGCCGGCCACCTCCCAGGCCTGGGGGCTCTGGCAGGAAACCAGCACGATCACCAGCCATCTCAGCAGCGCCGACCGCGCCCGGCTCAACCGCACCGGGATCGCGCCTCTCCCGACTGCGGACGCCCTCGCACTCTTCGACCACACCCTCACGAGCAGTCGACCCCACTTCTTCGCCGCCCGCCTCAACACCACCGCCCTCCGCAACAACCCCGACCTCCCGCCCATCTACCGCACCCTCGTGCCGGCCACCCGGCCCGCCACCGCGAACAACGGCAACGGCAACGCCGGACAGTCGCTGACCCACACGCTCACACCGCTCACCGAGACCGAACAGGAACAGTTCCTCCTCGGCCTCGTCCGCGACCACGTGGCCACCGCCCTCGGCCACACCAACCCCAACGGAATCGACGAGCACCGCGGCTTCTTCGACATGGGACTCGACTCCCTCACCGCCGTCGAACTCCGCAACAAGATCGGCACCGCCACCGGCCTGCGCCTCCCCACCACCGCAATACTCGACCACCCCACCCCCACCACACTCGCGCACTACCTGCGAACGCAACTGGTCACGACGTCCGGCGAAGAAGTCGAAGCCGATGCGCTGGAAACGAGGGTTCGCGAGGCATTGACCTCCATTCCCCTCGCCACGCTACGCAATTCCGGCCTGCTCGACACACTGCTGCAACTCGCCGCGCCCGACAACGAAGCGCTGACCACTGACAGCTCCTCCGTAGACCTGATCGACAGCATGGACGCGGAGAGTCTGGTTCAGATCGCACTGGGCACCAAAACCGAGTCCTGACGAATTCAGAGGTGCAAAGTTCCCATGGCCATGTCTCTCGATCAAGTCGTAACCGCCCTCCGCGCCTCCGTCAAGGAAACCGAAAGGCTCCGGCAGCAGAATCAACTTCTCATTGCCGCAGCACGTGAGCCCATTGCGGTGGTGGGCATGGGATGCCGTTATCCCGGTGGCGTTCGGTCGCCCGAGGAATTGTGGGGTCTTGTCCTGGGGAAGACGGATGCGATTTCCGGTTTCCCGGAGGAGCGCGGGTGGGACACCGAGGCGCTGTACGACCCCGACCCGGACGCGGCGCACAAGACGTACTCGCGCCATGGCGGTTTCCTGTCCGAGGCGGACGGGTTCGACGCGGAATTCTTCGGGATCAGCCCGCGTGAGGCGCTGACCATCGACCCGCAGCAGCGCCTGCTGCTGGAGTGCGCCTGGGAGGCGACCGAACGCGCGGGCATCGACCCGTCCACCCTGCGCGGAAGCCGCACCGGCGTCTTCGCCGGCGTCATGTACAACGACTACGCCGCCCGCTTCCCGGAAAAGCCCAAGGACCTGGAGGGCTACCTCGGTATCGGCAGCGCCGGCAGCATCGCCTCCGGCCGCATCTCCTACACCCTGGGCCTCGAAGGCCCGGCCGTCACCGTCGACACCGCGTGCTCTTCTTCCCTGGTCGCCCTCCACCTCGCCGCCCAGGCCCTGCGCAACAACGAGTGCGACCTCGCCCTCGCCGGCGGCGCCACTCTCATGGCCACCCCGAACACCTTCATCGAGTTCAGCCGCCAGCGCGGCCTCTCCCCCGACGGCCGCTGCAAGCCCTTCGCCGCGGCCGCCGACGGCACCGGCTGGGCCGAGGGTGTCGGCCTGATCATGCTCGAACGCCTCTCCGACGCCCAGCGCAATGGACACACCGTGCTCGCGCTGGTGCGCGGCAGCGCGGTCAACCAGGACGGCACCAGCAGCCAGCTCAGCGCCCCCAACGGCCCCTCCCAGGAACGGGTGATCCGCCAGGCGCTCGCCAACGCCGGTCTGACCACCGATCAGGTGGACGCCGTCGAGGCGCACGGCACCGGGACCCGGCTCGGCGACCCCATCGAGGCCCAGGCGCTCCTGGCGACCTACGGCCAGGACCGGCCCGCCGACCAGCCGCTGCACCTCGGCTCCATCAAGTCGAACATCGGCCACACCCAGGCCGCCGCAGGCGTCGCCAGTGTCATCAAGATGATCCTCGCCATGCGACACGGCACCCTGCCCCAGTCGCTCCACATCGACGAGCCGACCCCGCACGTCGACTGGACCGCCGGCAACATCAGCCTGCTGACCGAGCAGACCCCGTGGCCGGTCACCGACCACCCCCGCCGCGCCGCCGTCTCCTCCTTCGGCATCAGCGGCACCAACGCCCACGTCATCCTCGAACAACCTGCCACCACGGACATCAGTGATCCGGAAGAGACACCCACCGACGGGCCAAGTGTCTGGCTCGTCTCCGGCAAGTCCCCTGACGCACTGATCGAGCAGGCCGCACAGCTGCACGCTTTTGCGACGGACCGGCCCGACGTCGATGCCCGTGACATCGCCCATGCCCTGGCCACGACCCGCACCGCGTTCGAGCACCGTGCCGCCGTCATCGCCCACGACCGCGGCGAACTACTCGACGGACTGAACGCGTTGAAGGAGGGCCGGCCCTCACCCCACCTGGTGACCGGTCCCGTCGGCCAGCGGGTGCAGGGACGGGGGAAGACCGCGTTCGTGTTCCCCGGTCAGGGCTCGCAGTGGGTCGGCATGGGCCGCGACCTGTTCCGGACCAGCACCGTCTTCCGCGACCACATCCACGCCTGCGCCGACGC
>NZ_JBIBHU010000073.1:0-4128 GCF_042957205.1 Kitasatospora sp. NPDC008115
GGAGAGCCTGGCGACGGTCGGCGACCCGAAGAGCGCCTGGAGGGGCATCTCGGTGCCGAGAGTGGCCCGGATCCTGCTGGAGAGCTGGGTCGCCAACAGGGAGTGACCGCCGAGCACGAAGAAATCATCGTCCACCGTGACACCCGGCACGCCCAGCACCTCGGCGAACAGCGCGCACAGGATCTCCTCCCGCGGCGTGCGCGGTGCGCGGCCACCCCCCGCGGACGTGTACTCCGGTGCGGGGAGGGCCTTGCGGTCGATCTTGCCGTTCGGGGTCAGCGGAATGCGGTCCAGGGTGACGATCGCCGACGGCACCATGTACTCCGGCAACTGCGCCTGCAACACCTGCCGCAGCGCCGTCACCAGTGCCCCGCTGGTCCGCGCCCGCGCCGGCGAGTTGGTCAGAGCGGCACCGCCCCCGGAGGACCGGTACACACCGGTCACCGCCCGGGCGTCGGCCGCGTCCAGCAGGACCGCGTCGAACGCGCCCGGCAGGTCGGCACTCCACGTGACCACCGCCCGAAACCCGAGACCCTCCGCCCACCGGTGGAAGACCTCCGGATCGATCCCGGCCACCGAACCCAGCACCGAGCGCACCGCGTCCAGGTCCCTGCCCTCAGCCAAGGCCTCGACGGCGGCCGCCTCACCCGACAGACGCGCGTTGGGAACACCCACCACACGAACGCCACCTTCGACCAGCCGCTCCCCCAGCTGCTCCAGGGTTGTGAGGTCGCTCCCCCAGTGCAGGATCGGCCGGCCGGCCAGGTCCCCCGAACCGGCGACGTCGGTCAGCTCCGCCGGGCTCTTGTGGAGCGTGACCTCGTAACGGTGACGGGTCAGCTCGTTGTGCGCCTCACCGCGCTTGAGGCGGATGTCCACGCCCGCACGGTGGGTGGCGGCGAAAGCGGTGAAGTAGTCCGGGTGGACCAGCAGCTCCTTCTCCACCACCAGGGCGTGCTCCACCGCGGAACGCAGCTGCTCGGCACTGGCGGCCCTCGGCGCCTGCACCGCGGTCTGGAGGGTGCGCAGCAGTCCGACGTGGCGGATGTCGCCCAGGACGATCCGGCCGCTCTCGGCCAGAAGGTGGAACGCCTGGGTGAGCACGGAGGTGAGGTAGTCCTGGTTCGGGAAGTACTGCGCGACCGAGTTGATCACGATCGTGTCGAAGTAGCCGGCAGGCAGCCCGGTGAAGTCCTCGGCGGGCTGGCAGCGCAGTTCGACGTGCTCCCATCCCCGCTCCGCGACCTGCCCCACCAGCCGGGTCACCACGGGCTGGGACAGGTCGGTGCCCCAGTAGGACTCGACCTCCCCCGCCAGCGGCGCCATCAACAGACCCGAACCCACACCGATCTCCAGCACCCGCCGCGGCGCGAACGAACGGATCCGCTCCACCGTCGCCGCCCGCCACTCCCGCATCTCCCCCAGCGGAATCGCCTCACCCGTGTACGAGCTGTTCCACCCCGCGAAGTCCTCACCCAGCAGCGCACCGATCCCGCCGTATACGGAGTCGTTCAACTCCCGCCAGTCCTCGACCTGTTCGCCCGTACCTGCACCGGCACCGGCCTCCGGAACGATGTAGGCCACCAGGCGGATGTCACCGGGCTGGTCCTCACGCGGAACCACCACCGCCTGCGCGACCTCGGCCTGCCGCGCGAGCACCGACTGGATCTCACCCGGCTCGATCCGGAACCCGCGGATCTTCACCTGGTCATCGACCCGGCCCAGGTACTCCAGCTCACCCTCCCGGTTCCACCGCACCACATCACCCGTGCGGTACATCCGGCCCCCGGCCGCACCGAACGGATCCGCCACGAACCGCTCGGCGCTCAGACCGGGACGGTTCAGGTAGCCACGCGCCAGACCCCGGCCCGCGACGTACAGCTCACCCGCGACACCCTGCGGCGCCTGTTCCAGATTCTCGTCCAGCACGTACACCTGGGTGTTGACCACCGCGCGTCCGAGCGGGACGTGGGTACCCGACAGCGGCTCACTGGCCGTGACGTCCACCGTCGTCTCCGTCGGACCGTAGGAGTTGATCATCCGGCGGCCCACCGACCACCGTTCGACCAGCTCCGGCGGGCACGCCTCACCGGACACCACGATCGTGCCCAGGCCGGGCAGGGCCGACTCGATGCCCGCAGGAAGCGTCGCCAACACCGAGGGCGGGAGCGCCACATGCGTGATCCGCCGCTCGGCCAGCACCCGGACGAGCTCCTCACCCACCAGCCGCTGCGACCCCGCCACCACCAGCACCGAGCCGGTCGTCAGCGCCATCACCAGCTCCCACACCGCGCCGTCGAAGCTCGGCGAGGCGAACTGCAGCACCCGGCTGCCCGCGGTCACCGCGAACCGCTCCAGATGCGTCATCGTCAACGACGCCAGACCCGTGTGGGTGACCGCGACGCCCTTGGGCCGGCCGGTGGAACCGGAGGTGTAGATGACGTACGCGGTGTTCGCCGCCTTCAGCGGTGCGACCCGGTCCGCATCCGTCGGATCGGTCACCGGCTGCCCGTCCCAGACCTTGGCCAGCCCCTCGACGGCCAGCCCGTCCGGCAACTCCTCCGCCCGTCCCGCACCGGTGAGCAGCAGAACGGGAGCCGCATCGGCCAGCATGTACGCGATGCGCTCGGACGGGTAGTCCGGATCCACCGGCAGGTAGCCCGCACCCGCCTTCACGATGCCCAGGATCACCGCGATCTGATCCACACTGCGTGGCAGCACCACACCGACCAGGTCTTCGGCCCCGATGCCGCGCGAGATCAGCCAGTGCGCGATCTGGTTCGCCCGCGCGTTCAACTCCCCGTAGGTGAGGAGGCGATCCCCGGCTTCCAGCGCGACGGCGTCCGACGAAGCCTCCACCTGGGCCTGGAAGAGCTCGGGCAGCGTCGGCTGCTCGGCCCGCTCGGACTGGACCACCCGGTCGAGGCGTTCGCGCAGGGTGAGGATGTTCAGGGCGCCGATCCGCTGGGACGGGTTGGCGGCCGCGGCCCGCAGCAGCTGCGTCCATCGTTCGACCAGCGTCTGGATGGTGGCCCGGTCGTAGAGGTCGGTCGAGAACTCGATGAACCCGCTGATTCCGGTCGGAGCGCGCTCGACGTCGTACTCCTCACCAAGGCTGATGAGCAGGTCGAGGCGTGAGGTGCTGGTGCGCGTCTCCTCCGGGCGGACCTGGAGGTCCGGCAGCTTGAAGTCCGCCTCTTCGGTGTTCTGCAGCACGAAGGCCACCTGGAAGAGCGGGTGGTGCGCGGCGGAGCGGGACGGGTTGAGCTTCTCCACCAGGTACTGGAACGGGATGTCCTGGTGTGCGTGAGCGGCCAGGCTGGTCTGGCGGACCTGCGCGAGCAGATCGGTGAAGACGGGGTTGCGAGCCGTGCTGGCGCGCAGCACGAGCGAGTTGACAAACAGCCCGATGAGGTCGTCGACGTTCTCGTCGGTCCGCCCGGCGATGCCGCTGCCGATCGGGATGTCGGTCCCGGCGCCGAGGCGGGTCATCAGAGCGGCCATGGAGGCCTGCAGCACCATGAACACGGTCGTGTCGGTGCTGCGGGCCAGCTCGGCGAGGTCCCGGTGCAGATTCGCGTCAAGGCTCAGCCGGATGACGTCGCCGGCATAGCTGGCGACGGCGGGGCGGGGCCGGTCGGTGGGGACGGTGACCTGCTCCGGCAAACCAGCGAGCTGCTCGGCCCAGTATTCGTACTGACGGGTGAACACGCTGGTCACGTCGGTCTCCTTGCCGAGAAGGTGGCGTTGCCAAAGGGTGTAGTCGGCGTACTGGACCGGCAGCTGCGGCCAGTCGGGGTCGTCGCCGGTCAGACGGGCGGTGTAGGCGACGATGAGGTCGCGGGCCAGCGGCGCCATCGACCAGCCGTCCGCCGCGATGTGATGGATGATCAGCAGCAGTACCGACTCGGTCGGACCGAGGATGTACAGCCGGGCGTCCATCGGCACCTGCGTGGACAGGTCGAACTCGTGGCGCGTGGCCCGGTTCAGCGTCTGGGTGAGGTCGGCCTCGTCGATCTGCTGGATGTGCAGAGCGATCCGGGCCTGGTCGGGGGTGAGGACGTGCTGGCCGGGCCGTCCGTCGACCTCCCGGAAGACGGTGCGCAGCGCCTCGTGGCGGGCGATGAC
>NZ_JBIBHU010000074.1:0-3926 GCF_042957205.1 Kitasatospora sp. NPDC008115
CCAGAATCACCGCAACCTGCTCGACACCGCGCGGCAACGCCACACCGACCAGGTCCTCAGCCCCGATGCCCCGGCCGATCAGCCAATGCGCGATCTGATTGGCACGCGCGTTCAACTCCGCATACGTCCAGACCTCATCACCGGCCTCCAACGCCACCACGTCCGGCGCCACCGCCACCCTGGCCTCGAACAGCCCGGGCAGGGTCGAGTCCTCGACCTCGGGCCGGGACGTGGTTGCCCAGTCCCGGAGCCGAACGCCTTCACCGGAGGTGATCAGGTCCAGCGAGCCGATCCGCCGGGACGGGTCGGCGGCGATCGCCTTCAGCAGCCGGGCCCAGCGCGCGATCAGCGTCTCGATCGTGCTCAAGTCGTACAGGTTCGTCGCGAACTCGATGGCTCCGCTGATGCCTGCGGGCTCGTGGTCGCCGTCGTACTCCTCGGTCAGGGTGATCATCAGGTCGAAGCGCGAGGTGCTCGTGTGCGCGCTCTCGGAGCGCATCTGCATTCCCGGCAGCTCGAATTCGGCCTGCTCGTTGTTCTGCAGGGCGAGCGCGACCTGGAAGAGCGGGTGGTGCGCGGCGGAGCGGTGCGGGTTGAGCTTCTCCACCAGGTACTGGAACGGGACGTCCTGATGGGCATGAGCCGCCAGGCTGGTCCGGCGGACCTGGGCAAGGAGGTCGCTGAAGGCCGGGTTGCCGGCCGTGTCGGTCCGCAGCACCAGGGTGTTGACGAAGAACCCGACCAAGTCGTCGAGGTTCTCGTCGGTGCGCCCGGCGATCGGGGAACCGATCGGGATGTCCGTACCGGCGCCGAGGCGGGTCAGCAGAGCGGCCACGGATGCCTGCAGCGCCATGAACACCGTTGCCCCGGCCGACCGGGCCAGCTCGGCGAGGTCGCGGTGCAGGTCCGCGCCGAAGGAGAAGTTGCACGCGGCACCGGCGTTGCCGGCGACGGCGGGGCGGGGCCGGTCGGTGGGGACGGTGACCTGCTCCGGCAGGCCGGCCAACTGCTCAGCCCAGTAACCGTACTGGCGGTTGAACGCGCTCTCCGGGTCGCCGTCGTCACCGAGCAGCTCACGCTGCCACAACGTGTAGTCGGCGTACTGCACCGGCAGCTGCGGCCAATCCGGCTCGGCGCCCGTCAGGCGGGCGGTGTAGGCCGCGATCAGGTCGCGCGCCAGCGGCGCGAGCGACCAGCCGTCGCCGGCGATGTGGTGCAGCACCAGCATCAGCACCGACTCGCTCGGGCTGACGGTCAACAGCTCGGCGCGTACGGGAACCTGGCCGGACAGGTCGAACTCGTACCGGGCCGCTGCGTCGAGTTGCGCGGGGAGCGTGGCCTCACTGCTCGGTACGGCCCGCAGCATGATCTGTGCCTGGTCGGGGGTGAGGATGTGCTGGCTGGGCTGACCGTCGACCTCCCGGAAGACGGTGCGCAGCGCCTCGTGCCGGGCGATCACATCGGTGAGGGCGTCCCCCAGGGCCTGCCGGTCCAGATCGCCCGTGAGACGCAGGGCGAAGGCCATGTTGTAGGTGGCGGAGGGCCCTTCCAGCTTGTGCAGGAACCACAACCGCTCCTGCGCGAACGACAGCGGCAGCACCTCGGGCCGGGCGACCGGCTCGGGCGCGGGGCGCAGTTCGCCCGCGTGGTCGGCCAATCGGCGGGCAAGCTGGGTCACGCTCGGGGCCTCGAAGATCGCGCGCAGCGGGATCTCGATGCCGAGTGCGGCACGGACGCGGCTGATCAGACGGGTGGCCAGCAGCGAGTGACCGCCCAGGTCGAAGAAGTTGTCATCGGCCCCGACCCCGGGCAGTCCCAGGATCTCGGCGAACGCCGTGCACAGGATCTCTTCCTGCGGGGTGCGGGCGGCGCGGCCGATGCCGGCCGACGCGTAGACGGGAGCGGGCAGGGCGTTGCGGTCGATCTTCCCGTTCCGCGTCAGCGGGATGCTGTCGATCACCATGATCGCGGCCGGGACCATGTAGTCGGGAAGCTGCTGTCCCAGCTCACGGCGGAGCTGCGGCAGGGAGGGTTCGCCCTTGTCGGCGTCCGGGACGATGTAGGCCACCAGGCGGACGTCGCCGGGCTGCTCCTCGCGGGCGACGACGACGGCCTGGGCGACCTCGGGGTTCCGGGTGAGCGCCGACTGGATCTCGCCGGGCTCGATCCGGAACCCGCGGATCTTCACCTGATCGTCACTACGGCCCAGGTACTCCAACTCCCCGCCCCGGTTCCACCGCACCAGGTCACCCGTGCGATACATCCGCCCCCCGGCCGCACCGAACGGGTCGGCGACGAATCGCTCGGCGGTCAGCGCCGGCCGGTTGAGGTAGCCGCGGGTCAGTCCCTTGCCGGCGATGTAGAGCTCGCCGCCCACCCCGACGGGGACCGGCTGGAGACGTTCGTCCAGTACGTAGGTGAGGACGTTGTGGTTCGGGTACCCGATCGGGGTCGGCAGCTGGGCGAGTGGGCGGCTGATGGTGGTGAGGACGGTGGTCTCCGTCGGGCCGTAGACGTTGTACAGCGCACGGCCCGGCGCCCAGAGCTCGACCAGGTGCGGCGGGAACGGCTCCGCACCGACGAGGAGGTGGACGAGGCCGGGCAGGTTCCGCGCGGTCTCGGCCGGGATGGTGTCGAGGATGGACGGCGGGATGAAGGCATGGGTGATCCGCCGATCGGCGAGGTAGCGCCCGAGTTCCTCACCGGCGAGACGGCCGGCCGGAGGCAGGACGAGGGTGCCGCCGTTGCTGATGGCCATGAGGAACTCCAGCATCGAGGCGTCGAAGCTGGGCGAGGCCAGTTGCAGGGTCCGGCTGTCGGGACCGGTGGCGGCGCGATCGCCCAGGGTGGCGGCGAGGCTGGCGAGTCCGGTGTGGGGGACGGTGGTGCCCTTGGGGCGGCCGGTGGAGCCGGAGGTGTAGATGGTGTAGGCGAGGTGCCGGGGGGTGAGCGGGGCGATCCGGTCCGCGTCGGTCGGGTCAGTGGCCGGCTGCCGGTCCGTGTCGGCCGAGTAGGCCCGGAGGGGGACGATCTCGGTCTCGCTGCCGGAGAGCCCCTGCGCCAACCCGTCGGTGGCGAGCACGAGTGCGGGAGCGGCGTCCGCGAGCATGTAAGCGATGCGGTCGGCCGGGTAGTCCGGGTCGACCGGCAGGTAGCCGGCCCCCGCCTTCACCACACCCAGGATCGCCGCGAACAGTTCCGCGCCGCGCGGCAGCGCCAGGCCGACGAGTTGCTCCGCACCGATGCCCCGGCCGATCAGCCAGTGCGCGATCCGGTTGGCCCGCGCGTTCAGCTCCGCGTACGTCCAGGTGGCATCGCCGGTGTCGAGGACGGTCGTGTCGGGGCCCGCCTTGGTCAGGGCCTCGAACAGCTCGGGCAGGGTGGCGTCGGCGAGGTCAGGGCGGGATGTGGTCGCCCAGTCGCGGAGTTGGCTTCGTTCGCCGGGGACGAGGATGTCCGGCGAACCGATGGGCTGGGTCGGGTCGGCCGCGATCGCCTTCAGCAGCACGGTCCAGCGCTCGGTCAGCGCCTCGATCGTCGACCGGTCGTAGAGGTCGGTGGCGAACTCGACCATCCCGTGCATGCCGGCGGGCACACCGTTGTCGCCGCGCTCCTCGGTCACGACGATGGCGAGGTCGAATCGCGCGGTACCGGTTCCGATGCCGCCGGACTCGACCTGGAGTCCCGGTAGTTGGAAGTTCGGTTGCTGGGTGCTCTGGAGTCCCAGGGAGATCTGGAACAGCGGGTGGTGGCTGGAGGAGCGGTGCGGGTTGAGCTTCTCCACCAGGTGCTCGAACGGGATGTCCTGGTGGGCGTAGGCCTCCAGGTTGCTCCGGCGGACCTGGGCGAGGAGGTCGGTGAAGGACGGGTTGCCCGCCGTGTCCGTGCGCACCACGAGGGTGTTCACGAAGAACCCGATGAGCTGG
>NZ_JBIBHU010000075.1:0-3440 GCF_042957205.1 Kitasatospora sp. NPDC008115
GGTACTGCAGGGGGGACCCTGTGGGAGAGTAGGACGCCGCCGAACAAATTTTGAGAAGAACCCCCGCCGGTATTCCGGCGGGGGTTCTTTGCGTTTCCGTCCAGGTGTCAGCCCTGTGGCTGGGCGGTGCCCCAGTCGGGGCGGCTCTCCTCGCGGCCGGGGGTGTCGGAGAGGCGGGCGACGCCGGAGCCGTCGAGGTGCATGGTGTAGAGCTCGGAGGATCCGCCGGCGGGGGTCTGGGCGAAGGCGATCGTGGTGCCGTCGGGGGAGTAGGAGGCGACGCCGTACGCGATGTCGGACGGGCCGGGGGTGAGCGCCTCGATGGCGGTGCCGTCGGGGTGGACGGTGTAGATGCCGCCGCCGGGGGCGGTGTCGGTGTCGGTGGGGTAGGTGGTGAAGACGATGTGGCCGCCGTCGGGGGACCAGTTGGCGCGTTCGCCGGCCCGCAGTTCCCAGGGGGTGAGGCGGCGCAGGCCGGTGCCGTCGGCGTTGACGATGTAGAGCGCGCGGCTGTTGGCGGGCTGGCCCGTGGAGCTGGTCCGGTAGGAGAAGACGAGTTGTGTGCCGTCGGGGGACCAGGCCGGGTCGGTGACGGTGCCGGAGTACGGGGTGTCGTTGGTGAGGAAGGTGATCCGCTGGGCGGTGGTGCCGTCGGTGCCGATGACGTAGAGGTCGCTGTACTGGATCTGTTCGGTCGTCGGGTCGGATTCGCCCCAGGTGCGGGTGAAGGCGAGCTGCGTGCCGTCCGGGGACCAGGCGGGCGTGGTCTCCGTCTCGTTGAGGCAGTCGGGGGCGCCGGCCTGGCAGAGCGAGCCCAGCGGCTGGGCGTCCCGGCCGTCGGTGCCCGTGATCCAGATCCGGCCGGGGGAGTCGCCGCCGGTGCGGTCGAAGGCGAGGGTGGTGCCGTCGGGGGCCCAGGAGGGGTGGTCGTCGCGGGTCTGCTCGGGTGGCCGGGTGAGCTGTTGACGGGTCCTGCCGTCGGCGGTGACCGTGAAGATGGCGCTGGTGAGGCGCTCCTGGTCGAGGAAGACCCGGCCGGCGATGAGGCCGTTGGGGGCGGCCGGGGCGGCGGGTGCGGCCGGGGTCGCCGCGGCGGCGCCGACCACGTCGGGGGCGGCGCCGGCCGGTTCGGCGGTCGGGGTGGGGGATTCGGCGCGGATCTCGCTGAGCGGGATGTCGCCGGGCTGGGCGCCGCAGCCGGTGAGCAGGGCCCCGGCGAGCAGGAGGCCCGCACCGGCGCGGTGGCGGGTGCGGGCCGTGGCGGGGGTGGTGCGGTGGATGGTGGGGGTGGTCCGTGAGAGCCGTGTCCGTGTGCGGGTCATCCGCGTTTCATCTCCGTCTCCGATCCGTCCGGCGAGGCCGGGCGCGAGCCCCCCGAAGGAGCTGTCACTGTGTCAGATCGGAGCGGGTGGAACGGGGCGACACGCGACGGTCCGCGTCCGCTCGGGGACGCGGAGTCATCCGCGCGGGCGGAGGGTCAGCCCTTGGCGGTGCGGCGCTCGGCCTTGGCGAGGGCCTCCGCCTCGTCCTCGGCCTCGGCGGTTTCCAGGGTGGGCGCGGTGCCGCCGAGCTGGGCGGGCAGCCACCAGGTGTCGTCGGGGCCGGAGGGCTTGCCGGGGTACTCGCGCTGGGCCCGGTCGAGCATCTCGGACATCGCGGCGCGCAGCCGGCGGGTGACCATGACGGGCTTGTCCTCGGGCTTCAGCACGATCGGTTCGCCGATCATGATGGTGACCGGGACGTGCCGCTTGGTGAGGGTCTTGGGGCGGCCCTTGGTCCACAGCTGCTGGGTGCCCCAGAGGACCACCGGGAGCAGCGGGGCGCCGGAGTCGGCGGCCATCCGGGCGGCGCCGGTCTTGAACTTCTTCAGCATGAAGGAGCGGCTGATGGTCGCCTCGGGGAAGACGCCGACCACCTCGCCGGCCCGCAGGGCGCGCACGGCGGCCTCGTAGGCGGGCTGGCCGTCGGTGCGGTCGACCGGGATGTGCTTCATGCCGCGCATCAGCGGGCCGGAGACGGCGTGCTTGAAGACGTCGTCCTTGGCCATGAAGCGGGTCTTGCGCTTGCCACCGCGGTAGGCGCCGAGGCCGGCGAAGAGGAAGTCGAGGTAACTGATGTGGTTGCTCACGAGCACCGCCCCGCCCGTGGCGGGGATGTGTTCGGCGCCGACGATCCTGATGCGCACGTCGAGCGCGCGGAAGACGGTCAGCGCGGCGCCGATCACCGGCGGGTACACGAGCTCTGCCACGGTCAGTCCTGACTTCGACGGGCCTGGTGGCCCGGTACGGCGGGTTCCCGCGTCGTAGGCGGGCCGACCGGGGGCGCGGCACACCGCGGCGGCCACGGGCGATACACGGAGATGATCCCCCGAACGGGTACCCGCTGTCACCTGAGCCGGGCCGCGCGGTCGGTTCCGGCGGTGTGATGTGCGTGATGAGCTGGGACGGGAACTTTTTCCGGCCGGGCGTCCGGTCGGTTTCGCTGCCCGGTCGTCCCGGGGCGGCCCCCGGGATGACCGGGGCGGCGACGGGTGTTGTGGTGGCCGCGGGCGCGTTGGGGTGTCCGTCGTGGCGCGGGTGACGGAAGGCTGTGGGTGCGGGTGGGTGACGGGGCGGTGCGGCTGTCGGCGGCGGAGCTGGGGGAGCCGCTGGGGGAGCGGGCGACGCTGGTGCAGTTCTCCACGGCGTTCTGCCAGCCGTGCCGGGCCACCCGGCGGGTGCTGGCCGAGGTGGCGGGGATGGTGGCCGGCGTGGCGCACGTGGAACTGGACGCCGAGGAGCGGTTGGAGCTGGTGCGGCGGCTGGGCGTGGCGCGGACGCCGACGGTGCTGGTACTGGACGCCGCGGGCGGGGTGGTGCGGCGGGCGGCCGGGCAGCCGCGGCGGGCGGATGTGATCGCGGCGCTGGGCGCGGCGCTCTGACGGCGGCCTGGCGGTGGTGCCGTGCGGGCGCCGGGGTGCGGGCGGGGGCGTGCGGGGCGGCTCCGCGGCGTACCGGGTGGCGCAGGGGTGGCCCCGTCGGGTGGGGTCGGAGGTGGGCTGGGGCAGGATGGCCCTGACGGCGGTGTGACCGTCCCGCGGTCCGTGCCGGACCGGAGGCCTCCCCGGGGCTGCCGAGGGGGTCCGCGGGGCGCTCGGCCGGGGCCGCGCGGCGTAAGCTACTGGCGAGTAGTGACCGTCGGGCTACTGGCGGGTATGCTGCCAGGAAGTTCCGGACCGGCACGGGAACACGCTGCCGGGAGCAGGGGCGAGCCGTGTTTCGCGCCCGCTTGCAACAGCCGCAGCCGCCGGACGAGACCAGTACAGGAGACAGGCCGTGAGCTTGAGGATCGTTGTCTGTGTGAAGTACGTGCCGGACGCGACGGGTGACCGTCGTTTCTCGGACGATCACACCACCGACCGGGAGGGCGTGGACGGCCTTCTGTCGGAGCTGGACGAGTAC
>NZ_JBIBHU010000076.1:0-3327 GCF_042957205.1 Kitasatospora sp. NPDC008115
ATGACGTGGGCGTTGGTGCCGCTGATGCCGAAGGAGGAGACGGCGGCCCGGCGGGGGTGGTCGGTGACCGGCCAGGGGGTCTGCTCGGTCAACAGACGGATACTGCCCGCGGTCCAGTCGACGTGCGGGGTCGGCTCGTCGATGTGAAGGGATCGGGGCAGGGTGCCGTGTCGCATTGCGAGGATCATCTTGATGACACCGGCGACGCCTGCGGCGGCCTGGGTGTGGCCGATGTTCGACTTGATCGAGCCGAGGTGCAGGGGCTGGTCGGTGGGCCGGTCCTGGCCGTAGGTCGCCAGGAGGGCGTGGGCCTCGATCGGGTCGCCGAGGCGGGTGCCGGTGCCGTGCGCCTCGACGGCGTCCACCTGATCGGCGGTCAGGCCGGCGCTCGCCAGGGCCTGGCGGATCACCCGTTCCTGCGAGGGGCCGTTGGGGGCGGTGAGTCCGTTGCTGGCGCCGTCCTGGTTGACCGCGCTGCCCCGCACCAGTGCCAGCACGGTGTGCCCGTTGCGCTGGGCGTCCGACAGCCGCTCCAGCACCACCAGGCCGACACCCTCGGCCCAGCCCGTGCCGTCCGCACCCGCCGCGAACGGCTTGCACCGACCGTCCGCCGACAGTGCACCCTGCCGGCTGAACTCGATGAAGGTGCTGGGGGTGGACATGACCGTGACGCCGCCGGCGAGCGCGAGCGAGCACTCTCCTCGGTGCAGGGCCTGGCTGGCCAGGTGCATGGAGACCAGCGACGAGGAGCACGCCGTGTCCACCGTCAGCGCAGGGCCTTCGAGACCGAGGGTGTACGCGATCCGACCGGACGCCACACTGCCGATGCTTCCACTGCCCATATAGCCTTCCAGCTCCGAGGGCACGTGATGGAGCCGGCTCATGTAGTCCGTGTACATCAGACCGATGAACACGCCTGTCTGGCTGCCTCGCAACGAGGCCGGGCGCACGCCCATCCGCTCGAAAGACTCCCACGCGCACTCCAGGAGCAGGCGCTGCTGCGGGTCGGCTGCGAGTGCTTCACGCGGGCTGATCCCGAAGAACTCCGCGTCGAAGTGGTCGGCTCGGTCGAGGAACCCGCCCCTGCGGGTGTAGCTCGTCCCCGTGTTCGACGGCTCCGGGTCGTACAGCGCATCGACGTCCCAACCCCGGTCATCGGGGAACAGGGAAGTGGCATCCAGTTCTTCGGTGACCAACTGCCAGAGGTCGTCCGGCCCGAGCACTCCGCCGGGGTAGCGGCAGCTCATCGCGACGATGGCTATCGGCTCGTCGTCGGTCGCCATCGCTGCGGGGGCGATCGTCGCGGTCTCGCCGGCACCGGTGAGTTCGGCGAGCAGGTGATCGACGAGGGCGGCCGGCGAGGGAAAGTCGAAGATCAGGGTTGTGGAGAGGCGCAGGCCGGTGACGTTGTTTATCCGGTTACGCAGCTCTACCGCGGCGAGTGAGTCGAACCCGAGAGACTTGAAGGAGTGCTCGGCATTGACCGTGTCGAATCCCTGGTGCCCGAGGACTGTGGCGATCTCGGTGCCGAGGATGCCGAGGATGAATTCCCTCTGCCCGGCGGGGGAGAGCGGAGCGAGCCGTTCGGAGAGGGCCGAGTCGCCGCCGGAGACGCGCGTCCGACGATTCGCTACAGCGCTTCGGGGCCGGGCGGGCACGACGTCCTGCAGAAGCGTCGGCAGCGTTCCGTTGTGGGCTTGAGCCTGGAGGGCGGTGGTGCTGAGACGGGTGGGGAGGAGATGGGGGTGGGTGGTGGTGAGGGCGTGGTCGAAGAGCGCGAGGGCGTCCGCCGTGGGGAGGGGGGCCATCCCGGTGCGGCTCATGCGCGCCAGATCGGCGGTGCTGAGGTGGCCGGTCAGACTGCTCGACTGCTCCCAGAGTCCCCAGGAGAGGGAGGTGGCGGGCAGGCCTTGGGTGTGGCGGTGGTGGGCGAGGGCGTCGAGGAAGGTGTTGGCGGCGGCGTAGTTGGCCTGGCCGGGGTTGCCCAGGATTCCGGTGATGGAGGAGTAGAGGACGAAGGCGGCGAGGTCGAGGTGCCGGGTCTGGTGGTGGAGGTTCCAGGCGGCGTCGGCCTTCGGTAGCAGGACGGTGTCGAGTTGCTCGGGGGTGAGGTTCTCCACCGTGGCGTCGGCCAGAACGCCGGCGGTGTGGATGACGGCGGTGAGGGGGTGCTCGGCGGGGATGTCGGCGAGGAGGGTGGTGAGTTGGTCGGGGTCGGCGGTGTCGCAGGCGGTGATGGTGATGTGGGCGCCGAGGTCGGTGAGTTCTTTGCGTAGTTGGTCGGCGCCTTCGGCGTTGGGGCCGCTGCGGCTGACGAGGAGCAGGTGGGTGTGGCCCTGGGTGACCAGGTGGTGGGCGAGGAGGCTGCCGAGGGTGCCGGTGCCGCCGGTGATGAGGACGGTGCCGTTGGGGTTGAAGGCTGCCGGGGTGGTGTGGTCCGTGGTGGTGGTGCGGGTGAGGCGGGGTGCGTGGATGGTGTTGTTGCGGATGGCGAGTTGGGGTTCGTTGGTGGCCAGGGCGGTGTGGAGGGTGTTGGGGTTGGTCTGGGGGGTGTCGAGGTCGATGAGGGTGAAGCGGTCGGGGTTTTCGCTCTGGGCGGTGCGGATGAGGCCCCAGAGGGGTGAGGCGGTGAGGTCGTGGACGTCTTCGTCGGGGTGGGTGGCGATGGCGTTGCGGGTGCAGATGGCGAGGCGGGTGGTGGTGAGGCGTTCGTCGAGCAGCCACTGCTGGATTAGGGCGAGCAGGTGGCGGGTTGCCTGGTGGAGTTCTTCGACGGTGGCCAGGGGCTGGAAGACGCAGGGCAGCAGGACGGTCGCGGGAGCAGGGGTGCCGTTGTCGAGGGCTTCGGCGAGTGCGGTGATGCTGCCGTAGCGGTCGGACGTGATCGTTTCGCCGTCGGCGAGGGGGAAGTGCTCGGTGTCCAGCCAGGCCCAGTTCGCTTCCGCCACCGGCGAGGACGGGGTGAGGGGTGTCCACTCGATGTGGAAGAGGCTGTCGCGTAGGGGCTTGGCGCTGTCGGCGAGTTGTTCGGCCGGGAGGGGGCGGAGCGTCAGCGCATCGATCGACGCCACGGGTGTTCCGTTGGCGTCGGCCGCGGTGATGGCGAAGGTGTTCTCGCCTGTGGTGGTGAAGCGGACGCGGAGGGAGGAGGCTCCGACGGCGTGCAGGCGCACTCCGGACCAGGAGAACGGCACCGGAATCTCGCTGCCCTGGGATTTCAGCGCCTCCATGACGATGGTGTGGAGGGCGGCGTCGAGGAGGGCGGGGTGGATGTCGAAGGCGTCGGCTTCGAGGTCCTCGGGGAGGGTGATGTCGGCGTAGGTGTGG
>NZ_JBIBHU010000077.1:0-3284 GCF_042957205.1 Kitasatospora sp. NPDC008115
CGGGGTGGGTCGGCGCCGGGGGTGGCGGAGTTGGAGGCGGAGCTGGCGGCTTCGGGTGTGCGGGTGACGGTGGCGGCGTGTGATGTCGCGGACCGAGAGGAACTGCGCGCGTTGCTGGACTCGCTGCCCGAGGAACTCCCGCTCACCACCGTGATCCATGCCGCCGGAGTGCTCGCCGACGGCCTGGTGGACGCCGTGGACCCGTCCGCGATGGCGGAGGCGCTTCGCCCGAAGGTGGCCGCGGCGCTCAACCTCCACGAACTCACCAAGGACCGGGAGCTCGACGCGTTCGTCCTGTTCTCCTCGATCATGGGCGTCTGGGGCAACCGCGGCCAGGCGGCCTACGCGGCGGCCAACGCCTTCCTCGACGCGCTCGCCGATCAGCGGCGGGCGGTGGGCCTGCCGGCCACGGCCGTGGCCTGGGGTGCCTGGGACGGCGGCCTGGTCGGGCCGCAGGAGAAGGAGCGGCTCCGCCGGCAAGGCATCTCGGTGATGACGCCCGACCGGGGGCTGAGCGCTCTGGAGGAAGCGCTGCGGGACGGCCGGCCCGGCGTGACGGTGGCCGACGTGGACTGGGCGCGGTTCATCCCGTTCTTCACGGCGGCTCGCGACTCCTCGCTCTTCGACGAGTTGCCGGAGGTGCGCCGGATCCAGGAGGAGAGCAGCCGGCCGGAGCAGGACGGAACGTCGGCACTGCCGCTCGGTCGGCGCCTGGCCGGACTTCCGCAGCCCGAGCAGGAGCGCCTGCTGCTGGAACTCGTCCAGCGCAGCGCGGCGGACGTGCTCGGTCACGGGACTGTGAAGGCCATCGAGCCCGCCCGGTCGTTCAAGGCGATGGGCTTCGACTCGATGACCGCGGTCGACCTGCGCAACCGGCTCAACGCCGCGACCGGTCTGCGGCTCTCGACGACGGTGGCCTTCGACCACCCGACCCCGACCGCGGTGAGTCGGCTGGTGCGCCGGGAACTGCTCGGCCTGCCCGCGGAAGCGGCTTCGGTTGAGCCGGCCGTGCGGTCCGTCGCGGCGGGCGGGGACGACCCGATCGTGATCGTCGCGATGGGCTGCCGCCTGCCGGGTGGGGTGAGCACGCCGGAGGAGCTCTGGCAGCTGGTCGTCGACGAACGGGACGTGATCGGCGGTCTGCCCGTCAACCGCGGCTGGGACGTGGACGGCCTGTACGACCCGAAGCCCGGCCGGCCCGGCAAGTCCTACACGCGGCAGGGGGGATTCCTGTACGACGCGGACGAGTTCGACGCCGCGTTCTTCGGGATCTCGCCGCGTGAGGCGGCGGCGATGGATCCGCAGCAGCGGTTGCTGCTGGAGACCTCGTGGGAGGCGATCGAGCGGGTAGGCGTGGATCCGGCCTCGCTGCACGGCACGCCGACCGGTGTGTTCGTCGGTGTCGCCTACCAGGACTACGCCTCCCGGTTGCACGAGGCCCCCGAGGGTTATGAGGGATACCTGCTGACCGGCAAGTCGTCGAGTGTCGCGTCCGGCCGGTTGTCGTATGCGCTGGGGTTGGAGGGGCCGGCGGTGACGGTGGACACGGCGTGTTCGTCGTCGTTGGTCGCGTTGCATCTGGCGGCGCAGTCGTTGCGGTCGGGTGAGTGCTCGTTGGCGTTGGCGGCGGGTGTGACGGTGATGTCGTCGCCGGGGATCTTCGTGGAGTTCAGTCGGCAGAACGGGTTGTCGGCGGATGGTCGGTGCAGGGCGTTCGCGGCGGGGGCGGACGGCACGGGGTGGGGTGAGGGTGTCGGTGTGGTGGTGTTGGAGCGGTTGTCGGATGCGCGGCGTAACGGGCATCCGGTGCTGGCGGTGGTGCGGGGTAGTGCGGTGAATCAGGACGGTGCGTCGAACGGTCTGACGGCGCCGAACGGTCCGTCGCAGCAGCGGGTGATCCGTCAGGCGCTGGCGAGTGCCGGTCTGTCGGCGGCCGAGGTGGACGTGGTGGAGGCGCACGGGACGGGCACGACGCTGGGTGATCCGATCGAGGCGCAGGCCCTGCTGGCGACGTACGGTCAGGACCGTCCCGAGGGCCGCCCGCTCTGGCTCGGTTCGCTGAAGTCGAACGTCGGTCACACGCAGGCGGCGGCGGGTGCTGCGGGTGTGGTGAAGATGGTGCTCGCGATGGGGCACGGCGTGCTGCCGAAGACGCTGCATGTTGACGAGCCGTCGCAGCAGGTGGACTGGTCTGTGGGTGCGGTGGAGCTGTTGACGGAGGCGCGGGCGTGGCCGGAGACGGGTGCGCCGCGTCGTGCGGGCGTGTCGGCCTTTGGTGTCAGCGGGACCAACGTCCACGTGATTCTGGAGCAGGCTCCCGAGGCGGAGCCGGTGGCGGTGGAGACGGTGCCGGTGGCGCTGGGGGGTGAGGTGGTGCCTCTGGTGGTGTCGGGGCGCAGTGAGGCGGCGTTGCGGGAGCAGGCCGCGCGGCTGACGGGGGTGCTGGCGGAGCCGGCGGTGCGGCCGGTGGATGTGGCGTGGTCGTTGGCGTCGGGGCGTTCGCGGTTTGAGCACCGTGCGGTGGTGTTGGGTGCGGGGGCGGGGGAGTTGCTCGGGGGTTTGCGGGTGGTGGCGGTGGGTGGTGGCGGTGGTGGTGTGGTGCGGGGTGTGGTGGGTGGTGATTCGCGGGTGGTGCTGGTGTTTCCGGGGCAGGGGTCGCAGTGGGTGGGGATGGGGTGGGAGTTGTGGGGTTCGTCGGTGGTGTTCGGGGAGTCGATGGCGGCGTGTGAGCGGGCGTTGGCGCCGTTTGTGGAGTGGTCGTTGCGGGATGTGGTGGGGGCGGGTGAGGAGGACCCGCGGTGGGCGCGGGTGGACGTGGTCCAGCCGGTGCTGTGGGCGGTGATGGTGTCACTGGCGGCGCTGTGGCGTTCGCTGGGCGTGGAGCCGGCGGCGGTGGTGGGGCATTCGCAGGGGGAGATCGCTGCGGCGGTGGTGGCGGGTGGGTTGTCGTTGGAGGACGGGGCGCGGGTGGTGGCGATGCGGTCGCGGTTGATCGCGGGGCGCCTGTCGGGGTTGGGCGGCATGGTCTCGGTGGGCGCGTCGCGCGCGTTGGTGGAGGAGTTGCTGGCCGATTCCGGGGGTGGGGTGTCGGTGGCGGCGGTCAACGGCCCCGCGTCGGTGGTGGTCTCCGGTGAGCCGCAGGCCCTGGAGGCGTTGATGGTGCGCTGCGAGGAGCGGGGGGTACGCGCCCGGCGGATCGCGGTGGACTACGCCTCCCACTCCGCGCAGGTCGAACTCCTGGAGGCGGAGCTGTTGGAGGCGTTGGCCCCGGTGCGGCCGAGGTC
>NZ_JBIBHU010000078.1:0-3181 GCF_042957205.1 Kitasatospora sp. NPDC008115
ACCCACCACACCAACACCCTCAACCCCAACCCCACCCACACCCTCAAGCCAGAACCGCTCCCGCTGAAACGCATACGTCGGCAAATCCACCCGCCGACCGGCGCGGCCGCCCAGCACAGCGGCCCAGTCCACACCGGTGCCGTGCACATGGAGCCGGCCCAGTGCGGCCAGCAGGGTCGACACCTCGGGACGCTCACGGCGGGTCACCGCGGCGACGGCGACGCCGGGCTCGTCGATCAGGCAGTCCTTGGCCATCGCGGCCAGCACACCGTCCGGGCCGAGCTCCAGGAACGCGGTCACGCCCTCGGCGCGCAGGGCCTCCACCCCCGCGGCGAACCTCACGCTCGCCCGGACGTGCTCCACCCAGTACTCCGGAGTGCGGATCTCCGCACCGGCCACCGCACCGGTCACGTTCGACACGAGGGGCACCCGGGGCGCCTCGAAGACCACCCCGGCCAGCACCTCGGCGAACTCGCCGAGCATCGGCTCCATCAGCTCCGAATGGAACGCGTGCGACACGGCCAACCGCCGGGTCTTCCGGCCGCGTTCGGCCAGTCGGGCGGCGATCGCCGCGGCCGCCGCCGCGTCACCGGAGACCACGACCGCGGCCGGACCGTTGACGGCGGCGATCCCGACGGTCCCCGCCGCCTCGCCGGCCTCGGCCAGCAGTTCCACGACCTCGGCCTCGCCCGCCTCCAGTGCGAACATCGCGCCGCCGGCCGGCAGCGCCTGCATCAGCCGCCCACGGGCCGCGACCACGCGGCAGGCGTCCGCGAGCGACCAGACGCCCGCCACGTGGGCGGCCGCCAACTCGCCGATCGAGTGGCCGAGCAGGAACTCGGGTCGCACGCCCCAGCCCTCGACCAGGCGGAAGAGCGCGACCTCGACCGCGAAGAGCGCGGGCTGGGTGTAGCGGGTCTCGTCGATCACGGCGGCGGAGCCGGGCTCGGCGAACACCACCTCCTTCAGCGGCCGGTCCAGCAGCGGGTCGAACTCCGCGCACACCTCGTCGAACGCGGCGGCGAACTTCGGGAAGCGGTCGTGGAGTTCACGCCCCATGCCGAGGCGCTGCGAGCCCTGGCCGGAGAACATGACGGCGAGGCGTCCCTCGACGGCCGTCCCCAGCAGGACCTCGGCGGACGCGTGTCCCCCGGCGATGGCGGCCAAGCCGTCCAGGAAGACGGAGCGGTCCTCGGCGACGAGCACCGCCCGGTGTTCCAGCTCGGCCCGGGTGGCGGTCAAGGCGTAGGCCAGGTCCCCGAGTTCGACCTCGCCCTCCTCCCTCCGAGAGTCCTCGGTCACGGCGGCGAGCAGTCGGGCGGCCTGCTCCCGCAGGGCGGCTCCGGTGTGTCCCGACAGGACCCACGGCAGCGGCCCGGACACCCGCTCGACGGCCGGCCCGGGCTCCTCGGCGGGCGCCTGCTCCAGGATCATGTGGGCGTTGGTGCCACTGATGCCGAAGGAGGAGACGCCCGCACGGCGCGGCCGGTCCTCCGGCCACTCCCGGGCCTCCGTCAGCAGCTCCACCGCGCCGTCGGACCAGTCCACGTGCGTGGTGGGCCGCTCGGCGTGCAGGGTCGCCGGGAGTACGCCCTGCCGCATCGCCATGACCATCTTGATCACACCGGCGACGCCGGCCGCGGCCTGGGTGTGGCCGATGTTCGACTTGAGCGAGCCGAGCCAGAGCGGGCGGTCCGCAGGGCGGTTCTGGCCGTACGTCGCGAGCAGGGCCTGCGCCTCGATCGGGTCGCCCAGGCTCGTTCCGGTGCCGTGCGCCTCCACCGCGTCCACCTCGGCGGCCGACAGTCCGGCGTTGGCCAGCGCCTGGCGGATCACCCGCTGCTGCGACGGACCGTTCGGCGCCGTCAGGCCGTTCGAGGCGCCGTCCTGGTTCACCGCGCTGCCGCGGATCACCGCCAGCACCGGATGCCCGTTGCGCCGCGCGTCTGCCAACCGCTCGACCACCAGCATGCCCACACCCTCGCCCCAGCCGGTGCCGTCCGCATCGTCCGAGAACGCCTTGCACCGCCCGTCCGCCGCCAGACCGCCCTGACGCGAGAACTCGGCGAACGCGCCCGGCGTCGACATCACGGTCACACCGCCGGCCAGCGCCAGATCGCACTCACCCGTGCGCAGTGCCTGTACCGCCAGGTGCAGGGCGACCAACGAGGACGAACACGCCGTGTCCACCGTCACCGCCGGGCCCTCCAGACCCAGCACGTACGACACCCGGCCCGACATCACACTGCCCGAGGCGCCCGTGAGCGCGTAACCGGCCACGGAGTCCGGCGCGTTGGCCATCAGCATGCTGAACTCCTGGCCACTGCCGCCGACGAACACGCCGGTCCGGCTGCCGCGCAGCGAGGACGGCTTGACGGCGGCGCGCTCCAACGCCTCCCAGGAGGTCTCCAGCAACAGCCGCTGCTGCGGGTCCATCGCCAGCGCCTCACGCGGCGAGATCCCGAAGAACCCGGCATCGAACTCACCCGCGTCGTACAGGAACGCGCCCTGGGCCATGGCCGGGACCCCGGAGCTCTGCCAGCCGCGGTCGGTGGGCAGGGCCGAGACCTCGTCACGGCGCTCGTCGACCAGACGCCACAGGTCCTCCGGCGAGGAGACGCCACCGGGGAAGCGGCAGGCCATGCCGACGATCACCAGCGGTTCGCCGTCCAGTGCCGGGGCGTGCGGCACCGGGGCCACGAGGTCGGCCCCCGGCTGCTCGCCCGTGAGCCGGGCACCGAGGAACGCGGCGAGGGCGTGCGGGCTGGGGTGGTCGAAGACCAGGGTGACGGGCAGCCGCAGGCCGGTGGCGGCGTTCAGCCGGTTGCGCAGGTCCATGGCCGTGACCGAGTCGAAGCCCAGGTCCTTGAAGGGCTTCGCCGCCGCGATGGTGCCGGACGAGCGGTGGCCCAGCACCAGGGCCGCCTGGGTGCGGACCAGATCCAGCAGCAGCGCGGCGCGCTCCGGCTCCGTAACACCGGTGAGCCGCCCGCGCAGTTCGGCGGCCGCCGAGTCGTCGACCGGCGGCCGGTCGTCCGCCGGCGGTGCCACGGGGCGGCCGACCGACCCGAAGGAGACCCCCTCCAGCCAGAAGCGTTGGTGTTGGAAGGGGTAGGTGGGCAGGTCGGTGCGGCGGGCGTCGCGGCCGGCGAGGACGGTGGTCCAGTCGACGGGCACGCCG
>NZ_JBIBHU010000079.1:0-3063 GCF_042957205.1 Kitasatospora sp. NPDC008115
CACACCCCGCTCCGGCTCCGGAACGACGTAGGCCACCAGCCGCACATCACCGGGCTGGTCCTCCCGCGGAACCACCAGCGCCTGCGCGACCCCCGACATCCGGGTGAGCACCGCCTGGACCTCACCCGGCTCGATCCGGAACCCACGGATCTTCACCTGGTCATCAACCCGGCCCAGATACTCCAGCTCACCGTCCCGGTTCCACCGCACCAGGTCACCCGTGCGATACATCCGCCCCCCGGCACCACCGAACGGATCCGCCACGAACCGCTCCGCCGACAGACCCGCACGCCCCAGATAACCACGCGCCATGACCGTGCCGGCGTTGTACAGCTCGCCGGCGACACCCGGCGGCACCAACCGGAGGTACTCGTCCAGCACATAGAGCTGCGTGTGGACGATCGGCCGCCCGATCGTGACGTTCCTGCCTGACAGCGGTGAGCTGATGGAACTGACGAACGTCTCCGTCGTGCCGTACAGGTTGATCATCTGGCGGCCCTGCGACCAGTGCTCCACCACCTCGGGCGGGCACGCCTCGCCCGCCACCAGCACCGTGTGCAGGTCGCGCAGCGAGGCCGCGGTGGCCTCGGGCATGCTCGCCAGCGCCGACGGCGGGATGAACGCATGGGTGACGCGGCGGTCGGCCAGAGTGCGCGCGAGCTCCTCCCCCGCGAGGCGGCCGGGCTGGGGCACGACGAGGGCGCCGCCACGGCTGATGGCCATGAGGATCTCGATGATCGAGACGTCGAAGCTGGGGGAGGCCAGTTGCAGGACGCGGCTGTCAGGACCGGTCGCGCAGCACTCGATCAGGCTGGCAGTGACACCGGCCAGTCCGGTGTGGGGGACGGCGGTGCCCTTGGGCCGGCCGGTGGAGCCGGAGGTGTAGATGACGTAGGCGGTGTTCGCCGGGGTGAGTGGTGCGACCCGGTCCGCGTCCGTCGGATCGGTGACCGGCTGCCCGTCCCAGACCCCGGCCAGTTCCTCGACGGCCAGCCCGTCCGGCAACTCCTCCGCCAGCGGCCCGCTGGTGAGCAGCAGAACGGGAGCCGCGTCCGCGAGCATGTACGCGATGCGGTCGGCCGGGTAGTCCGGGTCGACCGGCAGGTAACCGGCACCCGCCTTCGCGATGCCCAGGATCACCGCGAGCTGCTCCATGCGACGGGGGAGGGCCACACCGACGAGCTGCTCCGCGCCGATGCCCCGGCTGATCAGCCAGTGCGCGATCCGGTTGGCACGGGCGTTCAGTTCCGCGTACGTCCAGGTCGCGTCCCCGGCCTCCAGGGCGGTGGCGTCGGGAGTGGCCCGCACCCGTGCCTGGAACAGCTCCGACAGCGTGGCCGCACCGGTCCCCGCACCCGGAACGCTCGCCCAGTCCCGGAGCTGGGCGGCCTCACCAGGAGTGAGGACATCCAGGAATCCGATGGGCCGGGACGGGTCGGCGGCGATCGACCTGAGCAACCGGATCCAGCGTGCGGTCAGCGCCTCGATCGTCGACCGGTCGTAGAGGTCGGTGGCGAACTCGACCGTGCCGGACATGCCGGCCGGGGTGCCGTTGTCGTCCCGGTGCTCCCCCAGGTTGATGAACATGTCGAACCTGGACGTGCCCATGGCGACACCGTCTGCCGCGACCTGCAGGTCGGGCAGGTCGAAGTTCGGCTGCTCGGTGTTGAGAAGGGCGAGCATGACCTGGAACAGGGGGTGGTGCGTGGTGCTGCGGTGCGGGTTGAGCTTCTCCACCAGGTGCTCGAACGGGATGTCCTGGTGGGCGTAGGCCTCCAGGCTGGTCCGGCGGACCTGGGCGAGGAGGTCGGTGAAGGACGGGTTGCCCGACGTGTCCGTGCGTAGGACCAGCGTGTTGACGAAGAAGCCGATGAGCTGGTCGAGGTTCTCGTCGGTGCGTCCGGCGATCGGCGCGCCGAGCGGGATGTCCGTACCGGCGCCGAGACGGGTCAGCAGCGCGGCGAAGGACGCCTGCAGCACCATGAACATGGTGCTGCCGGAGGAACGGGCCAGCTCGGACAGCGCCTGGTGCAGCTCCGCGTCGATGCCGAAGGTGGTGGAGTCGCCGGCGTAACTGGCGACGGCCGGACGGGGCCGGTCGGCGGGCACGGTGACCTGCTCCGGCAGACCGGCCAACTGACCGGCCCAGTAATCCTGTTGGCGGGCGAACAGGCTGTCGGGGTCGCTGTCGTCACCGAGCAGCTCGCGCTGCCACAGCGTGTAGTCGGCGTACTGCACCGGCAGCTGCGGCCACTGCGGCTCGGCACCCTCCAGCCGGGCGGAGTACGCGGCGACCAGGTCGCGCGCCAGCGGCGCGAGCGACGAACCGTCACCGGCGATGTGGTGCAGCACCAGCATCAGCACCGACTCGCTCGGGCTGACGGTCAACAGCTCGGCGTACAACGGAACCTGGACCGACAGGTCGAACTCGTGCCGGGCGGCCTGACGCAGCCGGTGGGAGAGAGCGTCCTCGCTCGTGGTGCCGATCCGCAGGTCGATCCGGGCGTGCTCAGGACCGAGAACCCGCTGACGGGGCTGCCCGTCCGCATCCTCGAAGACCGTGCGCAGCGCCTCGTGGCGGGCGATGACGTCGTTGATGGCCTCCCGCAGCACCTGCCGGTCCAGGTCACCGGTCAGCCGCAGGGCGAGCGGAATGTTGTAGGTGGCGGAGGGACCCTCCAGCTGGTGCAGGAACCACAGTCGCTGCTGGGCGTAGGAGAGGGGAAGGGGGTTGGGCCGGGTGGCGGGCAGGAGCGGCGGGCGCAGCTCGCTGTTCCGGGTCAGGCGCGGCGCGAGCTTGGCGACCGTCGGCGACTCGAAGAGTGTCTGGAGGGGCATCTCGGTGCCGAGGGTGGTCCGGATCCTGCTGGAGAGCTGGGTCGCCAGCAGGGAGTGGCCGCCGAGCGCGAAGAAGTCATCGTCGATCCCGACGCCGGGCAGACCGAGGATCTCCGCGAACAGCGCGCACAGGATCTCCTCCTGCGGGGTGCGCGGTGCGCGGCCGCCGGCGGTGGACGTGTACTCCGGTGCGGGGAGGGCCTTGCGGTCGATCTTGCCGTTCGG
>NZ_JBIBHU010000080.1:0-2538 GCF_042957205.1 Kitasatospora sp. NPDC008115
GGTAACGCGGCCTATGCGGCGGCCAACGCCTATCTGGACGGTCTGGCGCAGGAGCGTCGGGCCCGTGGTCTGACCGCGACCTCCGTCTCCTGGGGTGGCTGGAAGGGCACTGGCATGGCGGACGGCCAGGCCGGCGAGATGCTCGCCCGGGTGGGCCTGCGTCCGATGGACCCGCAGATGGCGGTGACAGTACTGGCGCAGGCGCTGGAGCAGGACGAGACCCTGCTCACGGTGACCGACATGGACTGGGAACGGTTCGCACCCGGCTACATGATCGCCCGTCACCGTCCGCTGATCGAGGACATCCCCGAGGTCCGCAAGGTCCTGGAAGCGGAGGTCGCCGAGCGTTCCGGTGACGACTCCGCGGCTCGGGCGCTGCGCGAACGCCTCGCCGGGCTGACGGATTTGGAGCGTCTGGACGCCCTGCTCGATGTCGTCCGCACCGAGGTCGCCGGCGTGCTCGGACACGGTTCGCCCGACGCCGTCGCGGAGACCCGTCCTTTCCAGGAGTTGGGCTTCGACTCGCTCACCGCGATGGAGCTGCGCAACCGGCTGAACGCCGCGACCGGCCTGCGGCTGCCCGGCACCCTGGTCTTCGACCACCCGACCCCCGCCGCCCTCGCCGACCGGCTCCGTTCGGAGCTGGTCGGGAGCCGCGGGGACCAGCTGACCGACGCGGTCGACATCAGCCGCGAACTGTCAAGGATCGACCGGGCGTTGCCCCTGCTCGCCGACGACGTACAGGCCCGGGAGGGCATCGTGCAGCGGCTGCAGGAACTGCTCGCCAAACTCGACGAACTGAACGGCTCGGGGCAGGAGAGCGGCGTGGGCACCGACCTGGGGTCCGCGACTGACGACGACCTGTTCGACTTCATCGACCGCGACCTCGGCGTGTCCTGATCCAGCCGATCGTCACGTCCTTCTACTGCCTTCGAGTGGGGATCACCATGACTGAGGACAAGCTCCGTACGTATCTGCGACGGGTGACGACCGAACTGCAGCAGACCCGCCAGAAGCTCCAGACCACTCAGGACCGGCTGCGGGAGCCGCTGGCCGTCGTGGGCATGGCCTGCCGGCTTCCGGGCGGCGCCGACTCGCCCGAGAAGCTGTGGCAGCTGGTCGTCGACGAGGTCGACGCGGTCGCGGGGTTCCCGACCGACCGGGGGTGGGACCTGGACGATCTGTACGACCCGGACCCGGACCGGCCCGGCAAGACCTACACGCGTGAAGGTGCCTTCCTGGAGGGCGCCGGCGACTTCGACCCCGGACTCTTCGGGATCTCGCCGCGTGAGGCGCTGGCGATGGACCCGCAGCAGCGGTTGCTGCTGGAGGTGTCCTGGGAGGTCTTCGAGCGCTCCGGGATCGATCCGCTGTCCCTGCGCGGCAGCCGGACCGGCGTCTTCGTCGGCGGGACCGCGATCGAGCACACCGTGAAGTTGATGAACTCGCCCACCGAGCAGGGCTACGCGGTCACCGGCGGGATGAGCAGCGTGCTGTCCGGCCGGGTGTCCTACGTCTTCGGACTCGAAGGCCCCGCGGTGACGGTGGACACCGCCTGCTCGTCCTCGCTGGTCGCCCTGCACTCCGCGGTGCAGTCCCTGCGCCAGGGCGACTGCACGCTGGCCGTCGCCGGCGGTGTCGGCATCCTGGCGAGCCCGTCGGGGTTCATCACCTTCGCCCGCCAGCGCGGGCTGGCCGTGGACGGCCGGTGCAAGGCGTTCTCCGACGACGCGGACGGGATCGGCTGGGGCGAGGGTGCCGCGGTGGTCCTCCTGGAACGACTGTCCGACGCGCGGCGCAACGGGCATCCGGTGCTGGCGGTGATCCGCGGCAGCGCCGCGAACCAGGACGGTGCGTCGAACGGCCTGAGCGCCCCGAACGGTCCGTCGCAGCAGCGGGTGATCCGCCAGGCGCTGGCCAACGCCGGACTGTCGTTCGCCGACGTGGACATGGTGGAGGCGCACGGGACGGGCACGACGCTGGGTGACCCGATCGAGGCGCAGGCCCTGCTGGCCACCTACGGCCAGGACCGGCAGGAGAACCGCCCGCTGTGGTTGGCGTCGTTGAAGTCGAACATCGGCCACACGCAGGCGGTTTCCGGCGTGGCCGGTGTGATCAAGACCGTGATGGGGCTCCGGAACGGGTTCATGGCGAAGACCCTGCACGTCTCGGAACCCAGCCGGGAGGTGGACTGGTCGGCGGGCGCGGTGGAGCTGTTGACGGAGGCTCGGGCGTGGCCGGAGACCGGCGCGCCGCGCCGTGCCGGCGTCTCCTCCTTCGGTGTGAGCGGCACCAATGTCCACATGATCCTGGAGCAGGCCCCGGCGGACGAGCCGTTGTCGGCCCCGCGACCGGAAGGACCGGAGCCGGCGGACGACACGCCGCAGGCTGTTCCCGTCTTCGAGCCCGTCAGCCCGCCGTGGGTGATCTCGGGTGACACCGGGGCGGCGTTGCGGGAGCAGGCGGTGCGGTTGGGCGAGTTGGTGGCGGGTGGTGGGCTGCGGGAGGCCGATGTGGCGTTCTCGCTGGTGTCGTCGA
>NZ_JBIBHU010000081.1:0-2346 GCF_042957205.1 Kitasatospora sp. NPDC008115
GTGGCGTGTGATGTGGCGGATCGGGGGGCGTTGGAGGGGGTGCTGGCGGGGATTCCGGCGGAACTCCCGCTGTCCGCGGTCTTCCACGCGGCGGGCGTCGCCGACTTCGGCGAGGTACTGGAGATCGGCGAGGCGGAACTCGCGTACCAGTACGCCGCCAAGGTGGAGGGTGCCCGGCACCTGGACGCGTTGACCGCGGGGATGGAGCTGGACGCGTTCGTGCTGTTCTCCTCGGGTGCGGCGGTATGGGGCAGTGCGGGCAACGCGGCCTATGCGGCGGCCAACGCCTATCTGGACGGTCTGGCCCAGGAGCGCCGGGCCCGTGGTCTGACCGCCACCTCCGTCTCCTGGGGCGGCTGGGGATCCGGCGGCATGCTGCAGGACCACGGCGCGACGGCCGCGCGGCTGGCCCGGCTGGGTCTACGGCCGATGGACCCGGAGATCGCGATCAGCGCCCTCGACCAGGCCCTCGCGCAGGACGAGACCCTGCTCACGGTCACCGACATGGACTGGGAGCGATTCGCACCGAACTACATGATCGCGCGCCACCGTCCGCTGATCGAGGAGATCCCCGAGGTCCGCCGCGCCCTGGAGGCCGTCGTCGACCCGGTCGGGGACGACTCCGTCGCGGGAGCGCTGCGCGAGCGCCTGGCCGGCCTGCGGGAGGCCGAGCAGCGGACGGTGCTGCTGGATCTCGTGCGGTCCGAGGTGGCGCACGTCCTGGGGCACACCTCACCCGTGGCGGTCACGGAGGCCAAACCGTTCCAGGAGATCGGCTTCGATTCCCTCACCGCCGTCGAGTTCCGTTCCCGGCTCAACGCCGCGACCGGCCTGCGGCTGCCCGCCACCCTGGTCTTCGACCACCCCACCCCCGCTGCCCTCGCCAGCCTGCTCAGGGATGAACTCCTCGGTACGGCGGCAGGCTCCGGCCTTGCCGTGGTGGCGCGTTCGCAGGACGACGAGCCGTTGGTGATCGTCGGCATGGCCTGCCGCTTCCCGGGGAACGTGACCTCGCCGGAGGAGCTGTGGCGCCTGGTCGCCGAGGGGCGCGACGAGACCTCCGCGATGCCGGTCGACCGTGGCTGGGAGCAGTGGCTCTCCGGCGATGTGCGGCGTGGTGGCTTCCTGCACGACGCCGGCGACTTCGACGCGGACTTCTTCGGGATCTCGCCGCGTGAGGCGGGCGTGATGGATCCGCAGCAGCGGCTGCTGCTGGAGACCTCCTGGGAGGCGCTGGAGCGCACGGGCGTCGACCCCTCCTCGCTGCGCGGCAGCCGGACCGGTGTGTTCGTCGGCGGCACGGCCCAGGAGTACACGGCTCTCCTGATGACGGCCCAGGACACGCAGGGCTTCGGCGTGACCGGTTCGTCGGGCAGCGTGATGTCGGGTCGGGTGTCGTACGTGCTGGGTCTGGAGGGCCCGGCGGTGACGGTGGACACGGCGTGCTCGTCCTCGCTGGTCGCGCTGCACCTGGCGAGCCGGGCCCTGCGCAACGGCGAGTGCGATCTGGCGCTGGCCGGCGGTGTGACCGTGATGGCGACTCCCGCGACGTTCGCGGAGTTCTCCAAGCAGGGCGCCATCTCCGCCGACGGCCGGTGCAAGGCGTTCGCCGAGGCGGCGGACGGGACCAGTTGGGCCGAGGGTGTGGGCATGCTGGTGGTCGAGCGGTTGTCGGACGCGCGGCGTAACGGGCATCCGGTGCTGGCGGTGGTGCGGGGCAGCGCGATGAATCAGGACGGTGCGTCGAACGGTCTGACGGCGCCGAACGGTCCGTCGCAGCAGCGGGTGATCCGCCAGGCCCTGGCCGACGCGGGGCTGTCGGCTGCCGACGTCGACGTGGTGGAGGCGCACGGGACGGGCACGACGCTGGGTGACCCGATCGAGGCGCAGGCCCTGCTGGCCACCTACGGTCAGGACCGCCCCGAGGGCCGTCCGCTGCGGCTCGGCGCGTTGAAGTCGAACATCGGCCACACCCAGGCCGCGTCCGGTGTCGCCGGTGTGATCAAGATGGTCATGGCGATGCGGCACGGGACGCTGCCGAAGACGCTCCACGTCGACGAGCCCTCGCACCAGGTGGACTGGTCGGCGGGTGCAGTCGAGCTGCTGACGGAGGCACAGATCTGGCCGGAGACCGGCGCTCCGCGCCGTGCGGGCGTGTCCTCCTTCGGGCTGAGCGGTACCAACGCGCACGTGCTGCTGGAGCAGGCTCCCGAGGCGGAGCCGGTGGCGGTGGAGACGGTGCCGGTGGCGTTGGGGGGTGAGGTGGTGCCTCTGGTGGTGTCGGGGCGCAGCGAGGCGGCGTTGCGGGAGCAGGCGGCGCGGTTGGTGGGGGTGCTGGCGGAGCCG
>NZ_JBIBHU010000082.1:0-2132 GCF_042957205.1 Kitasatospora sp. NPDC008115
GCCAGTCCGCCGAGAACGCCGGCAAGAGCCGCGACGAAGCCCACGCCACCGCCACCGCCGCCCTCCAGGAGGCTACCCGCCAGGCCCAGCAGGAGCTGGCGGAGAAGGCTCAGCAGAACCAGGAACTCGTGGACCTAATTGTCCACCTGCCCCAGGGCGGCGGCACCTCCTCCGACGGCGGGAGCTGGTACGACACCTTCTCCGTGGTCGGGCACACCGCCCTGGACGTCGCCGGCCTCTTCCCCCTCGTCGGCGACCTTGCCGCAGACGGCACCAACTGCGTATGGACATCCGGCGAGTACTTCGGCGGATACAAGAACACCGACGGCCTCGACACCATCCTGACCTGCGTCAACATGGTGCCCCTCGTCGGCTACATCAGCGTCGGAGTGAAATGGGGCAAGAAGCTCAGCGGAGTCGCCGACGACATCACCGACTGGGCCAAGAGTAAACTTCCCTGGGGAAAGAAGCCCAAGTCCAAGCCGGGCCTGCCCCCGTGCCCCAACAGCTTCCCCGGCGGCACCCGAGTCCTCATGGGCGACGGCACCAACCGCCCCATCGAGACTATTCGGCCCGGCGACCAGGTCGCAGCAGCCGACCCCACCACCGGTGAATCCGGCCCGCGCACGGTCTCGGCCGTCATCTACACCCCCGACGACCGCAACTACACCGAACTGACCATAGCGGCCTCCGACAGTGCGCAAGCTGCCGTCACCGCCACCAGCCGCCACCCCTTCGGGGTCCAGAACACCGGCCAGTGGACCAACGCCTCCGACATCAACCGCGGCGACACGCTACGCACCGATACTGGTGCCGCGGCACAGGTCGCCTCTGTCCGGCACTGGACCGCGCTTGCCCCGGCCTACAACCTCGCCGTCGCCGATCTGCACACGTTCCACGTGTTCGCCGGCGACACCCCGCTGCTCACCCATAACTGCCTCGACCCGCTTACTGTCTTCGACGAGCTCCCCGCGTGGGCCGTGGGCGACAAAACCATCGGTCAGGCCTTCACCATTGGCAAAAACGGCATTGAGAAGCTGGGAATCCCACTGGAGAGCGGCTATACACAATGGTCACAGAGATCAACGCGTACCTGGCGAAGAAATTCGGGAAGGCTGCGAACACCACGTTTGAGACCGCAGCCCATGTTGAAACAGGGCTCGCCTGGACTATGCGGCGCGCTATCAAGAATGGTGCAGGGAACGTCAACCTGAATGTCGTTATAAATAACACGAAGGGGATTTGCCCGGCTGGTCCCATTGGCAACTTCAACTGCGTTGCATCCTCGGAGCACATCCTCCCCGCGGGCAGTGCCCTCCGAGTTTGGATGAAGGATCCGGTAACCGGTAGGATGCAGTCCAAACTGATTGAAGGAAAGGGATCTCTGGAGGGCTAGGTGATTCTTAATGTCACGATAGGCGACAGGCGGTTCCATGGGGCAAGCGCCAAAGATGCCGAACTGCTGATCTCCAGGGTGCTGGAGGGTGTGGATTTTGGCGATACCGCCTGGATCTCTGTTGATGACCGACCCCTCGGTGATGGTAGTTTCGCCAGCAATAGCCTCAAGGTTTCGCTGAATCAATCGACTGGGTATGGCGGTATAATCTGGCAGGTAAGTTCCGGCTGCTCCAGGCAGGGCGGAATCTACGCATACACTTGGGTTTCCGATAACCCGGAACCTCCCGCAGAGGATCCGAGGGTCCTTTCTGACCCCCACCACCCTGTATTCATGGAGCCGGCGAGCGCGCTCCCTCTCTCCGAGGTTCGCAAGGTCCTCGAAGAGTTTTACCAGGCAGGAACCGGAGACAGGCCCACCTGTATCAACTGGGTCAGGGGGCACATGAACGGCGAGCGCGAGGAGTTGGGGCCCGGAGTGGAGCCTGCACCCCAGTCCTCCACCGACTGGTATTCCGTGGCAAGTGAAATCATGAACCTTTCATCCGGCAAAGATTGAGGTCAATCGGGTTGCCCCCGATTCGCCAGAATGTGAGGGAGTGGGGGGGGGGGGGGGGGGCAAACCCCCCCCCCCCCCCCCGCCGGGGGGCCCCCCCCCGCGCCCCCCCCGGGGGCGGGGGGGGCACCAATAGTAGAAAGGGCCCCGCCCCCCGTTCCGCGGGGTTTAGCGGACAAGG
>NZ_JBIBHU010000083.1:0-2117 GCF_042957205.1 Kitasatospora sp. NPDC008115
CGGCCCATGCCGACCCACTGCGAGCCCTGACCGGGGAACACGAACGCGGTCTTCCCCCGTCCCTGCACCCGCTGGCCGACGGGACCGGTCACCAGATGGGGTGAGGGCCGGCCCTCCTTCAGCGCGGCGAGTGCGTCGAGCAGTTCGCCGCGGTCGTGGGCGATGACGGCGGCACGGTGCTCGAACGCGGTACGGGTGGTCGCCAGGGCATGGGCGATGTCACGGGCATCGACGTCGGGGCGATCGGCGGCGAAGGTGTGCAGTCGGTCCGCCTGGTCGGCCAGCGCGCCGGCCGACTTGCCCGACAGCAGCCAGACACTCGGGCCCTCGACGGTCACCTCCTCCGGATCACTGATGTCCGTGGTGGGGGCTTCTTCGAGGATGAGGTGGGCGTTGGTGCCGCTGATGCCGAAGGAGGAGACGGCGGCGCGGCGGGGGTGGTCGGTGACCGGCCACGGGGTCTGCTCGGTCAACAGGCTGATGTTGCCAGCGGTCCAGTCGACATGCGGGGTCGGCTCGTCGATGTGAAGGGACTGCGGCAGGGCACCGTGCTGCATGGCCAGGATCATCTTGATGACGCCCGCGACGCCGGCCGCTGCGGCGGTGTGGCCGATGTTCGACTTGATCGAGCCGAGGTGCAGCGGCTGGTCGGCAGGGCGGTCCTGGCCGTAGGTGGCCAGGAGGGCGTGGGCCTCGATGGGGTCGCCGAGCCGGGTTCCGGTGCCGTGCGCCTCGACGGCGTCCACCTGATCGGTGGTCAGACCTGCGCTGGCCAGGGCCTGGCGGATCACCCGTTCCTGGGAGGGGCCGTTGGGCGCGGTGAGTCCGTTGCTCGCACCGTCCTGGTTGACGGCACTGCCCCGCATCAGCGCCAGCACCGTGTGCCCGTTGCGCTGGGCGTCCGACAGCCGCTCCAGCATGACCAGGCCGACACCCTCGGCCCAGCCCGTGCCGTCCGCACCCGCCGCGAACGGCTTGCAGCGGCCGTCGGGTGAGAGGCCACGCTGCTTGCTGAACTCGACGAATTCGTCCGGCCCGGACAGCACGGTGACTCCGCCGGCGAGGGCGAGGTCGCACTCGTTGTTGCGCAGGGCCTGGCCGGCGAGGTGCAGGGTGACCAGGGAGGAGGAGCAGGCGGTGTCGACGGTGATGGCCGGGCCTTCGAGGCCGAGCGCATAGGCGACCCGCCCGGAGGCCACGCTGGTGGTGCTGCCCGTCAGCAGAAACCCTTCGACCTCCTGCGGAGTCTGGTGGAAGGGCGGTGCATAGGGCTGGGAGATCACCCCGGCGAACACCCCGGTGCGGCTGCCGCGCAGGGTGGCCGGGTCGATTCCGGTGCGCTCGCAGGTCTCCCACGCGCATTCGAGCAGCAGGCGCTGCTGGGGGTCCATGGCCAGCGCCTCGCGCGGGCTGATCCCGAAGAACTCGGTGTCGAAGCCGCTGACGTCGCGCATGAAACCGCCGTGCCGGACGGTGGACTTCCCGGGGGTCTCGGGATCGGGATCGTAGAGTCCTTCGACATCCCAGCCGCGGTCGTTCGGGAATTCGACGATCGCGTCGCTTCCGGATGCGAGCAGTTCCCAAAGCTCCTCCGGGGAGGACACGTCCCCCGGCATCCGGCAGGCCATTCCCACGATGGCTATCGGCTCCTGCTGGTTCGACTCCAACTTGACCAGCCGCTGGCGTGCCTGGTGCAGTTCCGACGTGACCCGCTTGAGGTAGCCGCGGAGCTTCTCTTCGTTTTCCATGACAGATTCGTTCCTCTGGGCTGGATTTGTCGATACGTGCGGTCAGGAAATGCCGAACTCTTTGTCGATGAAGTCGAAGATCTCATCGTCCGACGCGGAGTCGATTTTCTGCGCGACGTCGGCGGTCGTGGAGCTCTCTCCCAGCTTGGCCAGGAGGCGCTGCAGTTGGGACGTGGCGTGCGCCCGGGCCTCGGTGTCGAGGGTCTTCACCAGCAGATCCGCGTCGATCTCTCCGAGCTGTGCGAAGAAATCGGAGGGCGCCGTTTCCGGCTTGTCCGTGGTGGTGGGGATGTGGGTGTGGATGTAGGTGGCGAGGGCGGTGGGTGTGGGGTGGTCGAAGATGAGGGTGGTGGGGAGGCGGAGTCCGGT
>NZ_JBIBHU010000084.1:0-2089 GCF_042957205.1 Kitasatospora sp. NPDC008115
CCAGTCGGGCGAGGCCCGGTACCCGTCGTTCAAGGGGATCATGGCGGCGAAGAAGAAGCCGGTGGAGTCCCTGGACCTGGACGACCTGGGCATCGAGGCGGACGAGGTCGGCCTGGCGGGTGCCTGGACGGCGGTGGAGTCGGTGGCGGCGCGTCCGGCGCGCACCGCGGGCACGGTCGTCAAGGACGAGGGCGAGGGCGGCAAGGCGCTCGCCGGCTTCCTCGCCACCCAGAAGTTCATCTGATCCCCCGCACCGAACGCCCCCTGCCGCCCCACCGAATCACGGAGACATCGAGCAATGGCTGAGATCCTCGTCCTGGTCGACCACGCCGACGGCGCGGTCCGCAAGCCGGCCCTGGAGCTGCTGACCCTGGCCCGCCGCATCGGCGAGCCCTCCGCCGTCGTCCTCGGCGCCGGCGAGAAGGCCGCCGAACTGGCCGCCAAGGCCGCCGAGTACGGCGCCGCCAAGGTGTACGTCGCCGACGGCGCCGAGTTCACCGACCAACTGGTCGTCCCCAAGGTGGACGCCCTGGCCCAGATCGCCGAGGCCGTCGGCCCGGCCGCGGTGCTGGTCACCTCCTCCGGCGAGGGCAAGGAGGTCGCCGCCCGCGTCGCCCTGCGGATCGGCTCCGGCATCATCACCGACGCCGTCGATCTGCGCGCCGGTGACCAGGGCCCGGTGGCCACCCAGTCCGTCTTCGCGGCCTCCTTCACCGTCGACTCCCGCGTCAGCAACGGCGCCCCGGTCATCACCGTCAAGCCGAACGCGGTCGCCCCGGAGGCCGCCCCGGCCGCCGGTGCGGTCGAGAACGTCACCGTGGCGTTCACCGGCAACGCCGCCAAGGTCGTCTCGCGCACCCCGCGCGTCTCCACCGGCCGCCCCGAGCTGACCGAGGCCGCGATCGTGGTCTCCGGCGGCCGCGGCGTCGGCGCCGCCGAGGGCTTCGGCGTCGTCGAGGAGCTGGCCGACGCCCTGGGCGCGGCCGTCGGTGCCTCGCGCGCCGCCGTCGACGCCGGCTGGTACCCGCACAGCAGCCAGGTCGGCCAGACCGGCAAGCAGGTCTCCCCGCAGCTCTACGTGGCCAACGGCATCTCCGGCGCCATCCAGCACCGGGCCGGCATGCAGACCTCGAAGACCATCGTGGCCGTCAACAAGGACCCCGAGGCCCCGATCTTCGAGCTCGCCGACTACGGCGTCGTCGGCGACCTCTTCGAGGTCCTGCCGCAGCTGACCGCCGAGGTCAAGGCCCGCAAGGCCTGACCCACCGGACACCGCGAGGGCGTGGCACCGAGTACCCCGGGGTACTCGGTGCCACGCCCTCGCCGCATTCCCCGGCTACTCCGCGAAGGCCGCCAGGTGCTGGGTGAACCCGCCCTGGGTGGGCGGCAGCGGTCGCGGTTCGGCGGGCACCGTCCGTTCCGGCTCCTCCGACGGCAGCACCGTCAGCTCCGGCTGCTCGGACCCGGCCGCCGCGCTCAGCCGCACCCGGGTGCCCACCGGCACCGTGGAGCGCAGTCCGTTGACGATGCACCAGACGTCGAACCCCTCCGCCATCCGGATCAGAGACTTCTGCCGGGCCAGCGGGGTACGGGCCTGCTCGACGGCGCAGCGCCGCACCACCCCGGTGCCCTCGCTGCGCTCCAGCCGCAGGTCGGTGGAGCCGCAGGTGGGGCAGAGCAACCGCTGGAAGGTCGGGTTGCGGCACCAGGCGCAGCGCTGGAAGTACAGCGGCGCGCTCTCGGTGTCGGCTTCGATGGCTGCGTGGACCACGGTGTCATCTCCCTGCGAACTCGTCGTTACCGCCGGAAAAAGAATAGGGAACTCAGTGCCATCCTGTGAAGGCACTGAGTTCCCTTTTTGTCGCGCGCGTGCATAATGAAGGGTACTGAGTGCCGTCTTGAACGTCGTGAAACAGGAGTGGCCGACCATGAGCCAGGACTTCGATCTCTTCCGGGTCTCCGAGGAGCACGGGATGCTGCGGGAGGCGGTGCGTTCGCTGGCCGAGGCGAAGATCGCTCCGTTCGCGGCGGAGGTGGACGAGGAGGGGCGGTTCCCGCAGGAGGCGCTCGATGCGTTGCAGGGCAATGA
>NZ_JBIBHU010000085.1:0-2075 GCF_042957205.1 Kitasatospora sp. NPDC008115
GCGATGTGCCCGTCGTCCAGGCCGTACTCGCGCAGGGTCGGCCACTTGCCGGGGCTGGCCGTGCCGTAGACCTCGGCGCCCAGATGCCGCGCCAGTTGGACGGCCGCCGTGCCGACGCCGCCGGCGGCCGCGTGGATCAGCACCGACTCCCCGGGCCGTAGCCCGCCCAGGTCCACGAGGCCGTAGTACGCGGTGAGGTAGGTGATCGGGACCGCGGCGCCCTGTTCGAAGCTCCAGTCGTCCGGCATGCGGGTGAGCCACCGGTGGTCGGTGACCGCCATCGGGCCGAAGGAGGTCGGGCACAGGCCCAGGACGCGGTCTCCCACCGAGACGTTCTCCACGCCTTCGCCGACCTCCAGCACGACACCGGCCGCCTCGCCGCCGATGCCCGTCTGCCCCTCCACGATGCCGAGCGCCACGATCACATCACGGAAGTTCAGGCCCGCGGCCCGGACGGAGATCCGGACCTCACCGGGGGCGAGCGGCTCCAACACCTCGGGGTACGGGACCAGTTCGAGGCTCTCCAGGACACCGGGACGCGTGGTGTCCAGCCGCCAGGGGACGTCCCCGGCCGGCGGCTGGATCGAGGGATGGCTGCTGATCCGGGCGAGTCGCGGTGCGAGGAGCCTGCCCTGTCGGACCGCGAACCGCGGTTCGGCGGCGCCCAGGACGGCGGGGAACACGGCGGCGGTCGCCGGATCCAGGTCGGTGTCCACCAGGGTGATCCGGCCCGGGAACTCGCTCTGCACCGAGCCGATCAGCCCCCACAGCGTGGACGCGGGGAGATCGGCGATCTCCTGGTCGTCGCCCACGGCCACCGCCCCGGTGGTGGCGAGCACCAGCCGGACGGCCGCGTACCGTTCATCGGCCAGCCAGGAACGTGTGAACTCCAGCGCGCGCTCGGCCACTTCGTGAGCGGCCGCGATGTCCGGACCCGGTCCGCCGGCAAGGAAGACGACCACGGCCGCCCCGGCGGGCACCCGGTCCCCGGCGTCCGGTGCGAACAGCCCGGCCGGGTCGCCGACGGTCCCGGCGGCCGACGCCGCGAGGCCGAGCGGGTCCGGCCCGGCGAGCACGAAGGCGGACGGGCCGTCGGCCGGGGGGACGGTCAGCGGACTCCAGTCCAGCCAGAACAGGGAGTCGTCGTGCGCGGCGGTCGGTCCGGCCGGCGTCCGGACCGCCGTCGTCTCGCGCAGTGCCAGCGACTCGACGGTGATCACGGGCCGGTTGGCGTCGTCGCTCGCCAGGACCGAGAAGGACGAAGGGCCGGTCGGTGTCAGCCGGACGCGTACCGCGCCGGCCCCTGCCGCGTGGAGGACGCAGCCGGACCAGTTGAACGGCAGCCGGACGCCCTCGGACTGCTGCCCGGCGAAGGCCAACGCGTGGAGCGTGGCGTCCAGCAGCGCCGGGTGCACGCCGAACTGTTCGGCCGCGCCCTGCTCCTCCTCGGGCAGCCTGATCTCGGCGTAGACGTCGTCGCCGAGCCGCCAGACGGACTGCACGCCCTGGAACGCGGGGCCGTAGTGGTAGCCGACGCCCGACAGGTCGTCGTAGAGCGTCGACACGTCGACGGCGGTCGCACCGGGCGGTGGCCACTCGGCCGTCGGCTCCGGGTCGGCGGGGCGCTGGTCGGTCAGCACGCCGGCCGCGTGCTGGACCCACGCCTCCTCACCGGTGCGACCGTGGACGGTCAGTGCCCGCCGGCCGGTGTCGTCGGCCGGGTTGACCCGGACCTGGAGGGTGACCGCCGCCCGCTGCTCGGCGGCGAGGGTGAGCGGTGCGAGAAGGGTGAGCTCCGCGACGTACGGCGTGTCCGTCTCCTGGGCGGCCCTGAGCGCCAGTTCGAGGAAGGCGGTGCCGGGGAGGAGGACGGTGCCGTTGACGGCGTGGTCGGCGAGCCAGGGGTGCGTGTGCAGGGCGATGCGGCCGGTGAGGAGCAGGGTGCCGTCGTCGGGCAGGACGTTGACCGAGGTGAGCAGTGGGTGGTCGAGGGTGGTGGCGCCGGGGGTGGTGGGGTTGGTTTTGGGTGTGTGGTGGAGCCAGTAGTGGTGGTGTTGGAAGGGGTAGGTGGGGAG
>NZ_JBIBHU010000086.1:0-1995 GCF_042957205.1 Kitasatospora sp. NPDC008115
ATCCTGACCTGCGTCAACATGGTGCCCCTCGTCGGCTACATCAGCGTCGGAGTGAAATGGGGCAAGAAGCTCAGCGGAGTCGCCGACGACATCACGGACTGGGCCAAAAGCAAGTGGCCCTGGGGCAAGAAGCCCAAGCCGAACCTGCCCCCGTGCCTCAACAGCTTCCCCGGCGGCACCCGAGTCCTCATGGGCGACGGCACCAACCGCCCCATCGAGACTATTCGGCCCGGCGACCAGGTCGCAGCAGCTGACCCCACCACTGGTGAATCCGGCCCGCGCACGGTCGCAGCGGTCATCTACACCTCCGACGACCGCGATTACACCGAACTGATCATAACGGCTGCTGACGGTACGCAGTCTGCCGTCACCGCCACTGACCACCACCCCTTCTGGGTACCGACTCTCGGCCAGTGGACCGACGCCGCGGACATTCGTCCAGGCGACACTCTGCGCACGGACACCGGCACCGCAGTCCTAGTGGCCTCCGTCCGGCACTGGACCGCACTCGCCCCTGCCTACAACCTCGCCGTCGCCGATCTGCACACCTACCACGTGCTCGCAGGCGACACCCCACTGCTTACCCACAACTGCCCCAAGCAAATCGAAGAAGCCTTCGCGGGGCTGGACAAGCGGACCAACTCGAACGGTCGGACCCAGGGAACGGTCTTCTTCTCCGACGGCAAGGGCGGTCTGGAAAAGTTCGCCGAAAAGATCAACAGCGGCCACAGCGAAAGCCGGTCGGCCGCCATTACTCAGTTTTTGGCCCAAAGCGGCATGCCGACTGGCCTTCCCGTTCACCCGGCAGCGGCACATCTGGAGACCAGGCTTGCCTGGCTGATGAGCAACTCCGCGGATCCAAAGTTCAACAAGATGGAAATCGTCATCAACAATGCTGATGGCGTCTGTCCCAACCAGTGCCCGATCACGGTCCCGAAGATCCTCTACGACGATCAAGAGATAGTCGTGTGGTACAAGGACTCCAATGGCAACACCACGAAAGCGCCCACACTGAAGGGGACACGGCCCCGTGGGAAGAGGTAGTCTGGCATGGTGCTGAATGCTAGATACGACATGCAGTGGCGTCACGCCGATAACTGGAATGACGCCAGCTCGCTCATTGACATGACCCTTGCCGCACTGAAGCCGTACCAGGAAAGGAGGGATAATATCCTGGCGCCGGGAACCATGGCCATGTTCTGCCTTGCCGAACACCCTCTCAGTGATGGCGCCGAGGGCGACAGCACCCTGCTCGTATCCGCGAACTCGAACACCGGGTTCGGAGCGCTGATCTGGTACCTCGCGGACGGTAATCCGCTGAAGCGGGGCATCTTTGAACATGCCTGGATCTCGGACAACCCGCAGCCGCCAGAGTTCGACCCTCGAGTGGTTTCAGATAGTGGATACCCTCTTTTCCATGATCGTGCCAGCACATTGCCCATCAGCAAGGTGAGAGCCGCATTGGAGGAGTTTGCCCGCACGGGAACGGGTGAACGTCCAGAATGCATCTCATGGACACTTGGAAATATTGACGGGCAGCGTCACGATCGGGCTCCCATCTGGGAGTTCGACGAGGAGGAAACACCCTTCTAGAGAAGGGCGCTCCAGAGGGCCTGCTCCGGGGCCGCTTAGTCGGCGGTCCCGGAGCGGAGGGCTCAGGACCTCCACACCGAGGCGTCATCCGAATCCTCCGAGCCGAGCCGCCTCGCGCCGCGCCGTCTGCTGCGTCCCGGTCCCGCCAAGAACGACCAGGAGTGATCCCGGTGATCCACGACATCGACCGCCTGCTGGAGGGCGCAGGTCCCGACGCCGCCGCCCGGCCCCGCTACGATCTGGAGGCCCGCCGCCGCGACATCGCCGAGCGGCACGCCGCCCGCCGTACGGCGTCGCCGTCCGCCCCGCCGCCGCCGAGTACGCCCTCGCCGGCAACGACGAGGCCGTCGTCGACTATGTCATGGCCGGCTGGAAGACCTCCGCCGAGCAGGACGACCGCAC
>NZ_JBIBHU010000087.1:0-1889 GCF_042957205.1 Kitasatospora sp. NPDC008115
CGGCTCCGCCAGCACCCCCACCAACCGCGCCGCCTGCTCCCGCAACGCCGCCTCGCTGCGCCCCGACACCACCAGAGGCACCACCTCACCCCCCAGCGCCACCGGCACCGTCTCCACCTCTCCTGGCTCGGCCTCAGGAGCCTGTTCCAGGATCACGTGCGCGTTGGTGCCGCTGATCCCGAACGAGGAGACGCCCGCACGGCGCGGAGCGCCGGTCTCCGGCCACGTCCGCGTCTCCGTCAACAGCTCCACCGCACCCGCCGACCAGTCCACCTGCTGCGACGGCTCGTCCACATGCAGCGTCTTCGGCAGCACGCCGTGCCCCATCGCGAGCACCATCTTCATCACACCCGCGACACCTGCGGCGAAGAGGGTGTGGCCGATGTTGGACTTGATCGAGCCGAGCCAGAGCGGGCGGCCCTCGGGGCGGTCCTGACCGTAGGTGGCCAGCAGGGCCTGCGCCTCGATCGGGTCACCCAGCGTCGTGCCCGTCCCGTGCGCCTCCACCACGTCGACGTCGGTGGCGGACAGCCCCGCGTCGGCCAGGGCCTGGCGGATCACCCGCTGCTGCGACGGACCGTTCGGGGCGCTCAGGCCGTTCGACGCGCCGTCCTGATTCATCGCGCTGCCGCGGATCACCGCCAGCACCGGGTGCCCGTTGCGCCGCGCGTCCGACAGTCGCTCGACCACCAGGACACCGACGCCCTCACCCCACCCGGTGCCGTCGGCCGAGCCGGCGAACGCCTTGCACCGGCCGTCCACGGCCAGCCCGCCCTGACGGGAGAACTCGGTGAAGGTCATCGGCGTGCACATCACCGAGACGCCGCCGGCCAGCGCCAGGCCGCACTCCTCCTTGCGCAGTGCCTGGACGGCCAGGTGCAGGGCGACCAGCGAGGACGAGCAGGCGGTGTCCACCGTGAGGGCGGGACCCTCCAGGCCCAGGGTGAAGGCCACCCGTCCGGACAGCACGCTTCCGGTGGTGCCGGTCAGCCCGTGGCCCTGGCCGCCCCTGGCGGACATCGCCAGCAGTCCGGCGAAGTCCTGGGAGGTGCCGCCGAAGAACACGCCGGTCCGGCTGCCGTGGACGGAGTGCGGGTCGATCCCGGCGTGCTCCAGCGCCTCCCAGGAGGTTTCCAGCAGCAGCCGCTGCTGCGGGTCCATCGCCAGTGCCTCGCGCGGTGAGATGCCGAAGAAGGAAGCGTCGAACTCGGCGGCGTCGTACAGGAATCCACCTTCGAGGGGGGTGGCGTTGCCGCTCTCGCCCGCCTCGGGTCCGTAGAGTCCGTCCAGGTCCCAGCCGCGGTCGGTCGGGAAGCCCGCGACGGCGTCGGTGCCTTCGGACACCATCCGCCACATGCCGTCGGGGGTCGCGACGCCGCCGGGGTAGCGGCAGGCCATCCCGACGATGGCGATCGGTTCCCGCGACCTGTCCTCCATCTCGCGCAGTCGGTGCTGGAGATGGCGGGCGTCGGTGATGGCGCGCTTCAGGTATTCGCGCAGCTTCTCTTCTTCGGGCATGGTGCTTCAGCTCCTCGGGATGAGTGGTTGCGGTGTCCTCGGGGTCAGGAGACCCCGAAACCCTTGTCGATCAGGTCGAAGAGGTCGTCGTTCGTGGCCGAATCGAGGTCGTCCCGGCCTGTCGGCAGGTCGCCGGCGCCGTTCCATCGGGCGAGGAGGGTCTTCAGACGCTGCGTCACCAGCACGCGGTCGGCGTCGTCGGGATCGATCGAGGCCAGCGCGGCTTCCAGCCCGGTCACGCCGGCCAGGGCGGTGTCGACCGCGGACCGGGCGGACGGCATGAGTTGGGTGAGGAGGTGGGTGGTGAGGTCTTCGGGGGTGGGGTGGTCGAAGACGAGGGTGGCGGTGAGGTGGAGGCCGGTGGTGGTGTT
>NZ_JBIBHU010000088.1:0-1708 GCF_042957205.1 Kitasatospora sp. NPDC008115
GACTGGGGCAGGGTGCCGTGTCGCATGGCGAGGATCATCTTGATGACACCGGCGACGCCTGCGGCGGCCTGGGTGTGGCCGATGTTCGACTTGATCGAGCCGAGGTGCAGCGGCTGGTCGGCGGGCCGGTCCTGGCCGTAGGTGGCCAGGAGCGCGTGGGCCTCGATGGGGTCGCCGAGGCGGGTCCCGGTGCCGTGCGCCTCGACGGCGTCCACCTGATCGGCGGTCAGACCTGCGCTGGCCAGGGCCTGGCGGATCACCCGCTCCTGGGAGGGGCCGTTGGGGGCGGTGAGTCCGTTGCTGGCGCCGTCCTGGTTGACGGCGCTGCCCCGCACCAGTGCCAGCACGGTGTGTCCGTTGCGCTGGGCGTCCGACAGCCGCTCCAGCACCACCAACCCGACACCCTCGGCCCAGCCCGTGCCGTCAGCACCCGCCGCGAACGGCTTGCACCGGCCGTCGGGAGCGAGCCCACGCTGCTTGCTGAACTCGACGAACATGCCCGGCGAACCCATGACTGTGACGCCGCCGGCGAGCGCGAGCGAGCACTCTCCTCGGCGCAGGGCCTGGCTGGCCAGGTGCATGGAGACCAGCGACGAGGAGCACGCCGTGTCCACCGTCAGCGCAGGGCCTTCGAGACCGAGGGTGTACGCGATCCGACCGGACGCCACGCTGCTGGTGCTGCCGGTCAGGCGATAGCCCTCGTAACCGGGTGTCTCCTCATGCAGGGCCGGGCCGTAGTCCAGGGACGTGGCGCCGATGAACACGCCGGTTTGGCTCCCGCGCAGGGAACTCGGCTCAATGCGGGCATTCTCAAGTGCCGCCCATGACGTCTCCAGCAGAATTCGCTGCTGAGGGTCCATGGAAGTGGCCTCGCGCGGACTGATTCCGAAGAACGCGGGGTCGAACATCGGGGCGTCGTGGAGGAATCCGCCGTGCCTGGCGTAGGTCGTCGCGGAGTGGTCGGGATCGGGGTTGTAGAGCTCGTCGAGATTCCATCCCCGGTCCTCCGGGAATTCGCTGATGGCGTCGATTCCTTCGCTCACCAGCCGCCACAGCTCTTCGGCTCCGGAGACATCACCGGGATAGCGGCAGAACATTCCGACGATGGCGATCGGCTCGTCCTGGACCGGCGACGAGACGGACACGTGGGCCGCCGACCCGGCACGAAGGGGTGACACCTTCGTCGTCAGGTGGTCGGCGAGCGCGCTGGAGGTGGGGTAGTCGTACACCACGGACGTCGCCAGGGTGATCCCGGTGGACGTGACGAGGCGGTTGCGGAACTCCACCGCGATCGTGGAGTCGAAGCCGAGCTCCTTGAACGACTGATCGGCGTCCACCTCGTCCGGGCTGCGATAGTCCAACGTGGCGGCGACCTCTGCGCGCACCAGCTCCAGCACCATCTGGCGCTGCTGGCTTTCCGTCAGTCCTGCCACTCGCCGGGCCAGCGGGGAGGTGGCGGAGCGCGGGATGTCGCGCTCTGCGTTCGGGTCGGCGGGCGAATCGAGCTCGAACGTGGAGGCGTCGCCCGAGGTGGTCGGCGTGTGGGTGAGCCAGTAGCGCTGGTGCTGGAAGGCGTAGGTGGGGAGGTCGACGGGCCGGCCGGTGGCGGGAGCGGTGTGGGTGGTCCAGTCGACGGGGGTGCCGTGGGTGTGGAGTTGGGCGAGGGTGTGGAGCCAGGTGTGGGTTTCGGGTCGGCGGGGGTGGAGGG
>NZ_JBIBHU010000089.1:0-1670 GCF_042957205.1 Kitasatospora sp. NPDC008115
CTCCCCACCTACCCCTTCCAACACCACCACTACTGGCTCCACCACACACCCAAAACCAACCCCACCACCCCCGGCGCCACCACCCTCGACCACCCGCTCCTGGGCGCCTCCCTCACCCTCGCGGACTCCGACAGCTGGCTCTTCACCAGCCGCATCGCGCTGCACACGCACCCCTGGCTCGCCGACCACGCCGTCAACGGCACCGTCCTCCTCCCCGGCACCGCCTTCCTCGAACTCGGCCTCCACGCAGGCAGGACCCTCGGTTCCGAGCATGTCGAGGAACTCGTCCTCGAACTGCCGCTGCTCCTGCCCGCCCAGGGCGGAGTCCAGGTCCAGCTCGCGGTGGCCGCCCCCGATGCCCGGGGACGTCGGCGGTTCACCGTCCACTCCCGCGAGGAGGACGAAACGACGGACGCCCCGGCGTGGACCCGGCACGCCAGCGGCGTGCTCACGGCGGAACGGCGGCCGGCCGGGTCCGATCTGGAGCAGTGGCCCCCGGCCGGCGCCGAGCCGCTCGCCGTCCACGACCTCTACGACAACCTCGCCGACGCCGGATTCACCTACGGCCCCGCGTTCCAGGGCGTGCAGTCCGTCTGGCGGCTCGGCGACGACGTCTACGCCGAGATCAGGCTGCCCGAGGAGGAACAGGGCGCGGCCCACCGCTTCGGCCTCCACCCCGCGCTCGCCGACGCGGCCCTCCACACGGCCGCGTTCACCACGTCCGGCACGGCGTCCACGTCCGGGCGACTGCCGTTCAGCTGGAGCGGCGTGTCACTGCACGCCGACGGCGCTTCGTTCCTCCGGGTCAGGATGACCCCCACCGGGCCGGACGCGTACGCGCTGTTCTTCGCCGACGCGGCGGGACGGCCCGTCGCCTCGATCGACTCGCTGACGACGCGTGAGCTCTCGCCGGAGGACCTCGACGGAGCGGACCGGGACATCCTCCGGGACGGTCTGCACCGGCTGTCCTGGACGGCCCTCGCCCCTCACGGCGACGCGGAGCCGACCGGACGCTGGGGCCTGCTCGGTCCACGGGGCCCACGAACCGAGGCACTGCTCGGCCCGGCCGGCCAGGACGCCGAGGTGTTCGAGGACCTGTCCGCCCTCACCCGGGCCGTCGAGGCGGGCTCCCCGCTCCCCGACGCCGTACTGCTGCCGCTCGCCACCGGCGCCGACGCCGATGCCGGCGAGGACGACGTGGTCGCCCGGGTGCACGCGGCCACCGAGCACACCCTCCACCTCATCCAGTCATGGCTGCGGGACGAACGGTCGGCCGGCACCCGGCTCGTGGTGCTGACCGGGAACGCCGTGGTCGCGGAGCGGTCGACGGACGCGCCGGACCTGGTGCAGGCCGCGCTCTGGGGCCTGGTCAGCTCGGCGCAGAGCGAGAACCCCGGCCGGATCATCCTGCTGGACACCGACGGCCGGCCGACGGCTCCGGCGGTCCTCGGCGCGGCCCTGAGCTCGGGCGAGCCCAGGATCGCGTTCCGGTCCGGCGGGGCGCTGGTGCCCCGGCTGGTGGCGATGAAGCCCGCCGAGGTGCTCGCCGACCGGATCGACGGATTCGAGGAACCACTGGACCGTTCGGGGACCGCGTTGATCACCGGCGCGACCGGCATGCTCGGCTCCCTCATCGCCCGCCACCTCGTCCACCACCACGGCATCCGCCA
>NZ_JBIBHU010000091.1:0-1476 GCF_042957205.1 Kitasatospora sp. NPDC008115
GGTCTCGGGTGCGGGGCGGCGGTGGTCGTCGTGTCGGTGTCCGGGTGGCCGGCCTGTTCTCCGGTCGTGTGCGGGCGGGTCCCTGGTGGTGGGGGCCCGGGTGCCGTGCTCGTGGTTCACGGCCTGCCGGTGTGCTGGTTCGTCTCGCCATGCCCGTTGCCGCCGCGTCGAGGGCGGTGACGTACGCCTGGACGTGAGGGCCGCCCGCATCCGGCGGGTTGCTTGGACGTGACGTCCGTCCGGTCGTGGCGTCCGCTTGCACGACTGGCGGTTGCCTGGATGTGGTGGCTGTCTGGATGTGGCGGTTGCTTGGATCACGTGTCCGTCCGTGCTGGGCGGTCGTGTGGTTGTGGTGGTCGCCGGCTTCCTGGGCAACTGTCCGGTGGTGGCGGTCGCTTGTTCGTGGCGGCTGTCATGAGTACGGCGTCCGCTTGTTCGATGCGGTCGTCTGTCTCTGGTGTCGCTTGCGCTATGTGGTTGCTGGTTCCTGACGCCGGCTTGTATTCAGCGGTCGTCTGGTCATGGTGGTCGCTTGCGCGATGCGGTCACGGAGGTGGCGTCCGTTTGCTCCTGGTGGTCGTTGGGACTGCGAGGCTGTCTGAGTACGGCGTCTGCTTGTTCGATGCGGTCGTCTGTCTCTGGCGGTCGTTTGCACCATGCTTCCGCTTGCGCCTGGTCGTGGCGTCCGGCCGGCCGTGGCGTCCGCTTGCACGACGCGTCCGCGCGCAGCTGGTGGTTGCCTGGGTGTGGTGGCTGTCTGGTGGTGGCGGTTGCCGGCTCCAGGTGGCTGTCTGGTTGTGTCGGTTGCTTGGATCATGTGTCCGTCCGTGCTGGGCGGTCGTGTGGTTGTGGCGGTCGTCGGCTTCCTGGGCAACTGTCCGGTGGCGGCGGTCGTTTGCTCCTGGCGGTCGCTTGTTCGTGGTGGCTGTCTGAGTACGGCGTCCGCTTGTTCGATGCGGCCGTCTGTCTCTGGCGGTCGTTTGCGCGATGCGGTTACCGGAAGCGGCGTCCGTTTGCTCCTTGTGGTCGTTGGGTCGTGGCGGTGGTTTGTGTCATCGCGTGTTCCTGGCGGTCGCGTGTGTGTGGGGGGCTGTCTGATCGCTGGTTGCGGTGTGTGCCGGGACCTGGTGCCGGTGTGTTCCTGGTGGTCGTTGGGGTGTGGTGGCCGTTCGTCGTTCGCGGTTGTCTGCCTCCGAGGGTTGTGTTCGTGACGGGGGTCGGGTGTTCCTGGCCGGCCGTGTGTGGTGTGTCGTGCTCGTGTGTGGGTGTGCGTGCCCGTGTGTGTGGGTGTGTGGGTGCCCGCCGCGTGGGTGTGTGCGTGCAGGTGTGTGTGGTGGTTGGTGCCCCCCTCTCTGTCTCTTCTTCTCTTCCTTCCTTCCTTCTTCCCTTTTCTTCTTCGTATCCCGGCGAACCGGAGGAACCCTGTGGACGGCGACTCGCAGTCGTTTGTGGTCGTGTTCAACGACGAGGAGCAGT
>NZ_JBIBHU010000092.1:0-1470 GCF_042957205.1 Kitasatospora sp. NPDC008115
GGGACTATCACGATCTAGGTGTACGGCACCCGGTTGGGCTAGGTGTTGATCTTCTCGGCGGGCGTGGGCCGGGTGGCCTACGCCCGTCCGGCTGACAGGCGTCCGTCGAAGGCGATGTCGAAGGCGTTGAGGGCGGCCATCCAGCGGTTGCTCCAGCGTTGTCGGCCGCGCCCGGTGGGGTCGAGGGCGAGGGTGGCCAGGTAGAGCCGTTTGAGGGCGGCCTGGTCGTTGGGGAAGTGGCCGCAGGCGCCGGCGGCCCGGCGGTAGCGGGAGTTGAGGCTCTCGATGGCGTTGGTGGTGCAGATGATCTTGCGGATCTCGGCGTCGAAGGCGAGGAAGGGGACCATCTCGGGCCAGGCCCTCTCCCACAGTCGCACCACGGCCGGGTAGTTCGCCTCCCAGGCGGCGGCGAACTCGGCGAACCGGTCCAGGGCCGCCTGCTCGTTCGGCGCGGTGTAGACGGGCTTGAGGTCCCGGGCCACGGCCGCCCAGTCCCGCTTCGAGGTGTAGCGGAAGGAGTTGCGCAACAGGTGGACGATGCATGTCTGGACCACGGTCTGGGGCCAGACCTGGGCGACAGCGTCGGGCAGGCCCGCCAGGCCGTCGCAGATGAGGATCAGGCAGTCCTTCACGCCGCGGTTCTTGATCTCGGTCAGGACCGACTGCCAGTACTTGGCGCCCTCGCCGCCGCTGGAGGTCCACAGGCCCAGGATGTCGCGGTAGCCGTCGGCGGTGACGCCCAGGACCACGTAGATGGGCCGGTTGGCGACCTGGCCGTCGCGGACCTTGATGTTCACAGCGTCCACGAACAGGACCGGGTAGACCGTGTCGAGGGGGCGTGTGCGCCACTCGGCCATGCCCTCCAGGACCCGGTCGGTGATGGTGGAGACGGTCTCCTTGCTGGTCGCCATGCCGTAGACCTCGGCCAGGTGCGCGACGATCTCCCCGCTGGTCAGGCCCTTCGCGGTCAACGAGATCACGAGGTTGTCCAGGCCCTCGGTGCGGCGCGCGTGCCGGGGTACGACCTTCGGTTCGAACGTGCCGGCCCGGTCCCTGGGCACTTCGAGGGTGACCGGCCCGGCCTCGGTCATCACGGTCTTCATCCGGTAGCCGTTGCGCGCGTTGCCACCCTTGCGGGCCGAGCGGCCCGGCTCCGCGGTCGAGGCCAGGTGCTCGTCCATCTCGGCTTCCAGGGCTTCCTGGAGCAGGTGCCGGGTCAGCTGCTGGAGCAGCCCGCCCTCACCGAGCAGCTGCATCCCGCCGGCCCTGGCCTGCTCGGCCGCCAGCTCGGCGACCGACGCCACCACATCCGACCCGCCGGTGTTCTTCCTCGGACCCATGTCCAAGGCATCGGCGTCTGCGGACTCCGACGAAACCGTTCCATCAGGAACCGACCCGATCTGGTGATCCGTCAGCGAGCTCATCAGTGTCTCCCTTGGTCAGGGTGTCCACCTGATTCATGACACTCCC
>NZ_JBIBHU010000093.1:0-1352 GCF_042957205.1 Kitasatospora sp. NPDC008115
GTCCTGCTCTCCGCCGCCAGTCCCCAAGCCCTCCAGGCCCAGGCCGCCCGACTCCACCAACACCTCACCACCCACCCCGACCTCACCATCCACCACACCGCCCACACCCTCGCCACCACCCGCGCCCACCTCCACCACCGCGCCGCCCTCCTCACCACCCACAACAACCGCGACACCCTCCTCCAAACCCTCCAAGCCCTCGCCACCAACACCCCCCACCCCCACCTCATCACCGCCACCGCCCACCAACCCCGCTACGCCTACCTCTTCACCGGCCAAGGCGCCCAACACCCCCGCATGGGCCACCAGCTCTACACCACCCACCCCATCTACGCCCAAACCCTCGACACCATCTGCGACCACCTCGACCCCCACCTCGACCACCCCCTACGCGACATCCTCTTCGCCCACCCCGACACCACCCACGCCACCCTCCTCAACCAAACCCTCTACACCCAAACCGCCACCTTCGCCCTCCAAATCGCCCTCCACCGCCTCCTCCAACACCACGGCCTCCACCCCCACGCCCTCACCGGCCACTCCATCGGCGAACTCGCCGCCGCCCACACCGCCGGCATCCTCGACCTCCCCGACGCCTGCACCCTCATCGCCACCCGCGCCCGCCTCATGCAAAACCTCCCCACCGGCGGCGCCATGATCGCCATCCAGGCAACCGAAGACGAAATCACCCCCCACCTCACCAACCACCCCACCGCCTCCATCGCCGCCATCAACTCCCCCGACAACCTCGTCATCTCCGGCGACACCACCACCATCACCACCATCGCCAACCACTTCCACCACCAAGGCCGCACCACCAAACGACTCCCCGTCAGCCACGCCTTCCACTCACCCCTCATGCACCCCGTCCTCGACGACTTCCACCACATCGCCCAAACCCTCACCTACCACCACCCCACCACCCCCCTCGTCTCCACCGTCACCGGCACCATCCCCGACAACCCCGACCACTGGACCGACCCCACCTACTGGACCAACCAAATCCACCAACCCGTCCGCTTCCACCAAGCCCTCCAAACCCTCCACCACCACAACATCACCCACACCATCGAAATCGGCCCCCACCCCACCCTCACCAACCACGCCACCACCACCCTCCCCCCCAACACCACCCACACCCACACCCTCCGCCGCAACCAACCCGACAACCACACCCTCCACACCACCCTCGCCCACGCCCACACCCACGGCATCCCCACCACCTGGACCCACCACCAACCCACCACCCACACCCCCCTCCCCACCTACCCCTTCCAACACCACCACTACTGGCTCCACCACACACCCAAAACCAACCCCACCACCCCCGGCGCCACCACCCTCGACCACCC
>NZ_JBIBHU010000094.1:0-1311 GCF_042957205.1 Kitasatospora sp. NPDC008115
ACACCGACCAGAAACCAACCCACCCCCACCCACGGCCACCCCCAGAGAGACCACAACCCGCCCCCGACCGCCACCAGCCCCCACAACCCGACCCCGACAGCCGGACCACCACACCCCCACACGCGCCACTCAACCCGGACCAGCAACCAACCACCCCTTCACCACATGCCGGCCGACCCCCGCCGACCACCCGGCCCCCTCCCCCACAAACCGAACCCCCACCGACCACACCCCGACCACCACCACAAACAAAGCCAACCAACCCACAAACAGGAACCACCCACAACCACCACAACCACAAACCACCCCGCCACCGACCCCGAACCCCCAACACCCCCCGACCACGAACACCCAACCACCCACCCCCACCACACACCCCAAACCATACCCGGACCCTTCGCACACAACCCCGAAAACCCAAACCCCCCACCCCTATCCACCACCACAACACAGACCACGACTTTCAAAAGCCGCTGCCGTGTCGATCTTGGTGGACGTGGGTTCGACCGGAACGGCCCGGCCGGGCGATCCTGCCGCTTGCCGGCGTACGAAGACAGGGCCTCTGACGCAGTCCGGGGCTGTCGAGACCTTGAGCAGTCGGCCAGCTTCAACTCGGCTTCCCCTACGTCTGATTGCCCCGCTCACCGGTTCGGGAACGCCGATGGCCAGCCGCACAGACGACCCAAGCCGTCGAAGCCCGGCGGCCGTCCGCCGTGTGAACCCTCGCGCAGGCAAACAGCCCGGCTGTCCTTCCTCTCCGGGATCGGGTGCCGGATGCCGCATCTGCGCAGGCAACCGCGGCACGGCCCATTGCTGCAGGCCCTTGTCGGCGGCCACACCGCCGGGCTTCTTGCGGCACCTGCCCGCCCCGGTCCGTGGGACGCGGACCCTCTCCAGCACGGGCGCGAACCGTGCGCAGCCCACACTCAGGAGGACCTTGGTGGTGAACCCACCACGCGAACGGCCCAGGCCCTCGCCGCCCGCACCACCTCCGCCAGGCGGGCGACAAGGCTCCGCCACGGCGTCTCGCCCCGGTGCTCCCCGGCTCCATCCCCCTGTGGGGCAAGGACCGGCGGCGGGCCGGTGCGGGCACCGCCCACGTCCTGCACCGGTCCCACTGGCGCCGACGCCAACACCGAGCCCGAACCAGCCACTACGAGAAGCAAGGCCACAACCCAGGAGTTGCAACCTCATCGCAGAAACCACCATTGCCGTACTAGTGCCGCATCAGACTGCGTTCGCCTCGTTGTGATGTGCCGCTCGGTTGCCGCCTAGCGGCAACCGAGCGGTCAGAATGATCACGTGGCAGAG
>NZ_JBIBHU010000095.1:0-1302 GCF_042957205.1 Kitasatospora sp. NPDC008115
CTTGGGTTCTAGGAGTCGTTGCAACACCCCAGCTCAGGGGATGCATTGGACTTCGAGATCCGTAGGGACAGGACGCCTCAGGGTCCGCGGAAGCTGACCCGGGAGCGGGCGGCATACTCCCGGCTCATGCAGCAGGGCTACAGCAACAAGGAGGCCTGCCGGATCGTCGGCATCGACGAGCGGACGGGCCAGAAGTGGCGTAACGGGCGCAAGCCCACGGGGACGCAAAGGACGGCTCTGCCACCGCTGCGAGTGGTGGCAGAGCCGTCCGGTCCGTCCCGGTACCTGTGCGAGGGCGAGCGGATCCACATCGCCGACCGGCTGCGGGAGAAGGCCACCGTACGGGCGATCGCGGCCGAGCTGGGCCGCAGTCCCTCCACGGTCAGCCGGGAGATCCGGCGCAACCGCCATCCCGGAAGCGGGAGCTACCGGCCTCATGCCGCGCAGGCCCGCGCCGACGCCCGCCGGCCCCGGCCCAAACCCGGAAAGATCAGCCGCAGCCCGGAGCTGCGGGACTTCATCCAACGGCAACTGGACCGGAAGTGGAGTCCGGAGCAGATCTGCCAGGCTCTGCGGGACACCTTTCCCGAGCGGCCGGAGATGCACGTGGCCCACGAAACCGTCTACCAGGCCCTCTACGTCCAAGGCCGCGGTGAGTTGCGCCGTGAGCTGGCCGGCGCCCTGCGTACCGGCCGTGCCCGGCGTGTCCCCCACCGGCAGGCCGCCGCGCGCAGGCCCAGGTTCGCCCACCCGATGGTCATGATCAGCGAGCGTCCCGCCGAGGTCGAGGACCGGGCGGTTCCCGGGCACTGGGAGGGCGATCTGATCATCGGCAAGGACGGCGCGTCGGCGGTCGGTACGCTGGTCGAGCGCGCCACCCGCTACGTGATGCTCCTGCACCTGCCGAACGGCCGCACCGCCGAGCAGGTGCGCGACGCCCTGGTCGAGACGGTGCGGACCCTGCCCGGGCACCTGGTGCGTTCGTTGACCTGGGACCAGGGCGCGGAGATGGCCGAGCACGGCTCGTTCACCCTGGCCACCGACATCCCGGTCTACTTCTGCGACCCGGCCAGTCCCTGGCAGCGCGGCTCGAACGAGAACACGAACGGCCTGCTGCGGCAGTACTTCCCGAAGGGCACCGACCTCTCGGTCCACACTCCCGAGCACCTGGCCGCCGTCGCCGCCGAACTCAACGGCCGCCCACGCAAGACGCTCGGCTGGGAAACCCCAGCCGAGCGCCTGCATAGACTCATCGCGGCCTAGACAACCGACCACGTGTTGCGACAACCGCTAGAAACCACC
>NZ_JBIBHU010000096.1:0-1293 GCF_042957205.1 Kitasatospora sp. NPDC008115
GATGGTGTGGGGGTCGCGGAGGTCGGTTTTGCCCATTTCGAGGAAGCGTCCGCCGTTGGGCATGAGGCGTAGGGAGGCGTCGATGAATTCGTGGGCGAGGGAGTTGAGGACGATGTCGACGCCGTGGCCGTTGGTGGCGGTGAGGAATTGGTTTTCGAAGTCGAGGGTGCGGGAGGAGGCGATGTGGGTGTCGGGGATGTTGTGTTGGCGGAGGCTGTCCCATTTGGTGGGGTGGGCGGTGGCGTAGGTGGTGAGGTTGAGGTGGCGGGCGAGTTGGAGGGCGGCTTGGCCGACGCCGCCGGCGGCGCTGTGGATGAGGAGGGTTTCGCCGGGTTGGGCGTGGGCGAGGTGGGTGAGGCCGTAGTAGGCGGTGAGGAAGACGACGGGGGTTCCGGCGGCTTGGGTGTAGGTCCAGTGGTCGGGGATGGTGGTGATCATGCGGTGGTCGGTGATGGCGGTGGAGCCGATGCCGAAGAGGCCCATGACGCGGTCGCCGGGGTGGAGGTGGGTGACGTCGGGGGCGGTTTCGGTGATGATGCCGGCGCCTTCGCCGAGGGCGGGGTGGCCGTCGTCGGGGACCATGCCGAGGGCCATGACGACGTCGCGGAAGTTGAGTCCGGCGGCGCGGACGGTGATGCGGACTTCGCCGGGGGTGAGGGGGCGGTTGGCGTCGGGGTTGGGTTGGAGGGTGAGGCTTTCGAGGGTGCCGTTGCCGGTGCGTTCGATGCGCCAGTCGTTGTGGGGTGTGGTGAGGGTGGGGTGGGTGGTGGTGCGGGTGAGGCGGGGTGTGTGGGGGGTGCCGGTGCGGATGGCGAGGTGGGGTTCGGTGGTGGTGGTGAGGGTGTGGGGGATGGCGTGGAGGGTGGTGGGGTGGTGGTCGAGGTCGAGGAGTCGGAAGTGGTGGGGGTGTTCGGCTTGTGCGGTGCGCAGGAGTCCGGTGAGGGCGGCTTGGGGGAGGGAGGTGATGTTTTCGCTGTCGTGGGTGGCGGTGGCGTGGTGGGTGAGGATGACGAGTTGGGTGTTGGTGAGGCGTTCGTCGGTGAGCCAGTGCTGGAGGAGGTGGAGGGTGTGGGTGGTGACGCGTCGGACCTCTTCGTGGGCGGGTGTGGTGTCGGTGGTGGGGGGTGGGCAGGTGGTGAGGACTGTTGAGGGGGTGGGGTGGCCTTCGGTGAGGGCGGTGAGGAGGTCGTCGAGGGTGTCGAATCGTGCGGGTTTCTCGCCGGTGTTGTCGGTGAGGGCGGTGGTGAGGGCGGTTCCGAAGGTGTCGTTGTCTGCTCCGACGAGAACGGCCCA
>NZ_JBIBHU010000097.1:0-1254 GCF_042957205.1 Kitasatospora sp. NPDC008115
CTAGTGCCGCATCAGACTGCGTTCGCCTCGTTGTGATGTGCCGCTCGGTTGCCGCCTAGCGGCAACCGAGCGGTCAGAATGATCACGTGGCAGAGCGCGTGAGAGTGCGGGACATCGATGACGATGAAGGCAGGCGGTTGCTGCGGATCGTCCGCCGCGGCACCGGGTCGGTGGTGACCTGGCGCCGGGCCCAGATGGTGCTCCTGTCCGCGCAGGGCATGCCCGTGCCGAAGATCGCCGAGGTGACGTTCACCAGCCCGGACCGGGTCCGGGACGTGGTCCACAACTTCAACGCCGACGGCTTCGAGTCGCTCTACCCGAAGTACAAGGGTGGACGGCCGAGGACGTTCACCCTCCCGGAGCGCCGGGAGATCAAGAAGATCGCCAAGTCCAGGCCGGCTGAGCACGGCCTGCCGTTCTCGACCTGGAGCCTGGCCAAACTGGCCGACTTCCTGGTCGCCGAGGGGGTGGTCGACGACATCAGCCACGAGGGCCTTCGGGTCCTGCTCCGCGAGGAGGGCGTGTCCTTTCAACGCATGAAGACCTGGAAGACCTCCCGCGACCCCGACTACGCCGCCAAGAAGGCGAGGGTCGAGCACCTCTACGCCATCGCCGACGGCGAGGTCGTGCCCGAGGAAGGCGAGCCCGAAGTCGTCTTCTGCCTGGACGAGTTCGGCCCGCTCAACCTCCAGCCCCACCCCGGCCGGCAGTGGGCCGAACGGGGCGGGAAGCACAAGGACCCCGACCGTGAGCCCAGGCCTCGGCGGCGGGCCACCTACACCCGCCCGCACGGGGTCCGGCACCTGTTCGCCGCCTACGACCTCGCCAAGGACCAGCTCTACGGCCACGTCAAGAAGACCAAGAACCGCTCCAAGTTCCTTGAGTTCTGCCGCTACCTGCGCTCCCTGCACCCGGCCGGTGTTCGTATTGCGATCATCTGCGACAACTACTCGCCGCACCTGACGACGAAGCGGTGCCGGCGGGTCGGGACCTGGGCGGAGGCGAACAACGTGGAGATCGCCTACACCCCGACCAACAGCTCCTGGCTCAACCGGATCGAGGCCCAGTTCACCGCCCTGCGCTACTTCGCCCTCGACGGGACCGACCACGCGAGTCACAAGGAACAGGGCAGCATGATCCGCCGCTACATCATCTGGCGGAACAAGCACGCCGCCGACGAGCGCCTACGCGAAGTCGTCACCAGGGCAAACGTTGCCTGATGCGGCACTAGTGTCCTGCGCCGGAGATCCGTCG
>NZ_JBIBHU010000098.1:0-1123 GCF_042957205.1 Kitasatospora sp. NPDC008115
GGGAGTTGTGGGGTTCGTCGGTGGTGTTCGGGGAGTCGATGGCGGCGTGTGAGCGGGCGTTGGCGCCGTTCGTGGAGTGGTCGTTGCGGGATGTGGTGGGGGCGGGTGAGGAGGACCCGCGGTGGGCGCGGGTGGATGTGGTGCAGCCGGTGCTGTGGGCGGTGATGGTGTCACTGGCGGCGCTGTGGCGTTCGCTGGGCGTGGAGCCGGCGGCGGTGGTGGGCCACTCGCAGGGTGAGGTCGCGGCGGCGGTCGTGGCGGGCGCGCTGTCGCTGGAGGACGGGGCGCGGATCGTGGCGGTCCGCTCGCAGCTGGTGGCGGGGCGCCTGTCGGGGCTGGGCGGCATGGTCTCGGTGAGCGCCTCGCGCGCGTTGGTGGAGGAGTTGCTGGCCGACTCGGTGGGTGGGGTGTCGGTGGCGGCGGTGAACGGCCCCGCGTCGGTGGTGGTCTCCGGTGAGCCGCAGGCCCTGGAGGCGTTGATGGTCGGCTGTGAGGAGCGGGGGGTGCGGGCGCGGCGGATCGCGGTGGACTACGCCTCTCACTCCGCGCAGGTGGAGCTCCTGGAGGCGGAGCTTTTGGAGGCGTTGGCCCCGGTGCGGCCGAGGTCGTCGGAGGTGGCGTTCCACTCGACGGTGACGGGTGAGCGGATCGACACGGCGGTGATGGACGCCGGGTACTGGTACCGGAACCTGCGCGAGACGGTGCAGTTCGAATCGGTGGTTCGCGGTCTGATGCGGCAGGGCCACGGCGTCTTCGTCGAGGCCAGCCCGCACCCGGTGCTGAGCATGGCCGTCCAGGAGACAGCCGATCAGCTGGAGATCCAGGTGACGGCCCAGGGGTCGCTGCGTCGGGGAGAGGGCGGTACCGGCCGGTTCCTGACCTCCCTGGCCGAGGCGTACGTGCGCGGCGTGCCCGTCGACTGGTCGCGGCTCTTCGTGGGGCTCGATGCCGGGCGGGTGGATTTGCCGACGTATGCGTTTCAGCGGGAGCGGTTCTGGCTTGAGGGTGTGGGTGGGGTTGGGGTTGAGGGTGTTGGTGTGGTGGGTGGGGTGGAGGGTGAGTTTTGGGGTGCGGTGGAGCGTGGGGATGTGGAGGGTGTGGTGTCGGTGGTGGGTGGTGGGGA
>NZ_JBIBHU010000099.1:0-1102 GCF_042957205.1 Kitasatospora sp. NPDC008115
CTAGTGTCCTGCGCCGGAGATCCGTCGGCAGAATCGGGCGAGGGAGTCGAGGATCTCGTCGGCGGTCTTGGTCCAGGTGAACGGTGTGGGGTCCTCATTCCAGTTCTTGATCCAGGTGCGGATGTCGCGTTCGAGGGCCTGGACGTTCTTGTGGGATCCGCGGCGGATCATCTGGTCGGTGAGGAAGCCGAACCAGCGCTCGACCTGGTTGATCCACGATGACCCGGTCGGGGTGAAGTGCATGTGGAACCTGGGGTGTTGGGACAGCCAGGCTCGGATCGCCGGGGTCTTGTGGGTTCCGTAATTGTCGCAGATGAGGTGAATGTCGAGGCCGTCGGGAACCTCCTGGTCGATCTTGACGAGGAACTTCTTGAACTCCGCCGCGCGGTGCCGGCGGTGCAGGGAGGTGATGACCCTCCCGCTGCCGGTGTCGAACGCGGCGAACAGCGTGGTCAGGCCGTTGCGCACGTAGTCGTGGGTCCGGCGCTCCGGCATGCCGGGCATCATCGGCAGCACCGGCTGGGACCGGTTCAAGGCCTGGATCTGCGACTTCTCGTCGACCGACAGCACCACGGCACCTTCGGGCGGGTCGAAGTAGAGGCCGACCACGTCGTGGACCTTCTCGATGAAGAACGGGTCCGTGGAGAGCTTGAAGGTGTCCGCCAGGTGGGGCTTGAGCTGGAACTTCCGCCAGATCCGCCCCACCGTGGACTTCGACAGGCCACTGCGGGCCGCCATCGAGCTCCGCGACCAGTGCGTCGCGTTCTTCGGGATCTCCTCCAGCGTCGCCACCACCACCGCTTCGACCTCGTCAACCGCGATCGTGGGCGGCCGGCCCGGCCGCGGCTCGTCCACCAGCCCGTCCAGCCGCTCGGAGAGGAACCGCCGCCGCCACTTGCGGACCGTGTCCGCGGTGATCCCCAACTCCCTTGCCACACCGACGACCGACGGCACATCCGGGCCGTCACAGGCCAGCACGATCCGAGCCCGCAACGCGAGCGCCTGGGCGGACGTCGCCCGCCGGGCCCATCGCGTCAGCACCGCCCGCTCCTCGCCGGACAACAACAACGGCTCCAAAGCAGGACCACGACGACGCACCGGC
>NZ_JBIBHU010000100.1:0-1091 GCF_042957205.1 Kitasatospora sp. NPDC008115
GGCATGAGTTGGGTGAGGAGGTGGGTGGTGAGGTCTTCGGGGGTGGGGTGGTCGAAGACGAGGGTGGCGGTGAGGTGGAGGCCGGTGGTGGTGTTGAGGGTGTTGCGGAGTTCGATGGCGGCGAGGGAGTCGAAGCCGTGTTCGCGGAAGGTGCGTTTGGGGTCGATGGTGTGGGGGTCGGTGTGGCCGAGGACGGTGGCGGTGTGGGTGCGGATGAGGTCGAGGAGGGTGCGGTGTTGGTCGGTGGGGGTGAGGGTGGTGAGGGTGTGGGTGAGGTTGTTGTTGGTGGTGGTGTGGGTGGTGGTGGCTCGGGGGAGGGGGGTGCGGGTGAGGTTGTGGAGGAGGTGGGGGAGGGTGTGGTTGTTGGCTTGGGTTTGGAGGGTTTGGGGGTTGAGGCGGAGGGGGGCGAGGTGGGGGGTGTGGAGGGTGAGGGTGGTGTCGAAGAGGGTGAGGCCTTCGTGTTCGGTGAGGGGGTGGACGCCGGCGCGGGTCATGCGGGTGCGGTCGATGTCGGTGAGTTGGGCGGTCATGCCGTTGGTGTCGGTCCAGGCGCCCCAGGCGAGGCTGGTGGCGGGGAGGCCGTGGGTGTGGCGGTGGTGGGCGAGGGCGTCGAGGTAGGTGTTGGCGGCGGCGTAGTTGGCTTGGCCGGCGGCGCCGAGGAGGCCGGCGGCGGAGGAGAAGAGGATGAAGTGGGTGAGGGGGTGGTTGCGGGTTTGGTGGTGGAGGTTGGTGGCGGCGTCGATTTTGGGTTGGAGGACGGTGTGGAGTTGGTGGGGGGTGAGGTTGGTGGTGAGGGCGTCGTCGAGGGTGCCGGCGGTGTGGATGACGGTGGTGAGGGGGTGGTCGGGGTGGATGTGGGTGAGGAGGGTTTGGAGTTGTTGGGGGTTGGTGGTGTCGCAGGCGGTGAGGGTGATGTGGGCGCCGGCGTTGGTGAGTTCGGTGGTGAGTTCGGTGGCGCCGGGGGCGTTGGGGCCGCGTCGGCTGGTGAGGAGGAGGTGGCGGATGCCGTGGTGGTGGACGAGGTGGCGGGCGATGAGGGAGCCGAGCATGCCGGTCGCGCCGGTGATCAACGCGGTCCCCGAACGGTCCAG
>NZ_JBIBHU010000101.1:0-1030 GCF_042957205.1 Kitasatospora sp. NPDC008115
GGCGAAGCTGAGAACTTAAGCGCCAGTAAACGGCGGTGGTAACTATAACCATCCTAAGGTAGCGAAATTCCTTGTCGGGTAAGTTCCGACCTGCACGAATGGCGTAACGACTTCTCGACTGTCTCAACCATAGGCCCGGTGAAATTGCATTACGAGTAAAGATGCTCGTTTCGCGCAGCAGGACGGAAAGACCCCGGGACCTTTACTATAGCTTGATATTGGTGTTCGGTTCGGCTTGTGTAGGATAGGTGGGAGACTTTGAAGCCGTGACGCCAGTCATGGTGGAGTCGTCGTTGAAATACCACTCTGGTCGTGCTGGATGTCTAACCTGGGTCCGTGATCCGGATCAGGGACAGTGTCTGGTGGGTAGTTTAACTGGGGCGGTTGCCTCCTAAAGGGTAACGGAGGCGCCCAAAGGTTCCCTCAGCCTGGTTGGCAATCAGGTGTTGAGTGTAAGTGCACAAGGGAGCTTGACTGTGAGACTGACGGGTCGAGCAGGTACGAAAGTAGGGACTAGTGATCCGGCGGTGGCTTGTGGAAGCGCCGTCGCTCAACGGATAAAAGGTACCCCGGGGATAACAGGCTGATCTTCCCCAAGAGTCCATATCGACGGGATGGTTTGGCACCTCGATGTCGGCTCGTCGCATCCTGGGGCTGGAGTAGGTCCCAAGGGTTGGGCTGTTCGCCCATTAAAGCGGTACGCGAGCTGGGTTTAGAACGTCGTGAGACAGTTCGGTCCCTATCCGCTGTGCGCGTAGGAGTGTTGAGAAGGGCTGTCCCTAGTACGAGAGGACCGGGACGGACGAACCTCTGGTGTGCCAGTTGTTCTGCCAAGGGCATGGCTGGTTGGCTACGTTCGGGAGGGATAACCGCTGAAAGCATCTAAGCGGGAAGCCTGCTTCGAGATGAGCACTCCCACCTCCTTGAGAGGGTAAGGCTCCCAGTAGACGACTGGGTTGATAGGCCGGATATGGAAGCCTCGTGAGGGGTGGAGTTGACCGGTACTAATAGGCCGAGGGCTTGTCCTCAG
>NZ_JBIBHU010000102.1:0-1023 GCF_042957205.1 Kitasatospora sp. NPDC008115
GCGTTCAACTCCGCATACGTCCAGACCTCATCACCGGCCTCCAACGCCACCACGTCCGGCGCCACCGCCACCCTGGCCTCGAACAGCCCGGGCAGCGTGACGGACGTCATCTCGGCGGCAGTGTCGTTCCACTCGCTGAGGATGCGCCGGCGCTCGGCCTGGTCGAGGATCTCGACCGTGTCGACGGTCAGCTGCGGATCGGCGACGACGGCCCGCAGCAGGCGCGCCCACCGCTCGGCCATGACCTCGACGGTCGACCGGTCGTACAGGTCCGTCGCGAACTCGACGAACCCGTTGATTCCCGCGAGCGCGCCGGCTTCGCCACGCTCCTCGCCGACAGTGATGAACACGTCGAATCGCGCGGTGCCGGTGGGGATCGGCTCGGGGCTGACTCGCAGCCCGGGAAGTTGGAAGTCGGCCTGCTCGTTGTTCTGCAGAGCCAGCATGACCTGGAAGAGCGGGTGGTGCGAAGCGGAGCGGTGCGGGTTGAGCTTCTCCACCAGGTGCTGGAACGGGACGTCCTGGTGCGCATAGGCGGCCAGGGTGGCCCGGCGGACCTGCGCCAGCAGATCCGTGAAGGCCGGGCTGCCGGCCGTGTCGGTCCGCAGGACCAGGGTGTTGACGAAGAAGCCCACCAGGTCGTCGAGGTTCTCGTCGGTACGCCCGGCGATCGGGGAACCGATCGGGATGTCGGTCCCGGCGCCGAGGCGGGTCATGAGGACGGCGAGGGAGGCCTGCAGCACCATGAACACGGTCGTGTCGGTGCTGCGGGCCAGCTCGGCGAGGTCCCGGTGCAGGTCCGCGTCGAGACTGAAGGCGATGGTGTCACCCGAGTTGCCGGCGACGGCGGGGCGGGGCCGGTCGGCGGGGAAGGTGACCTGCTCCGGCAGGCCGGCCAACTGCTCCGCCCAGTAACCGTTCTGGCGGCTGAACGCGCTCTCCGGGTCGCCGTCGTCACCGAGCAGCTCACGCTGCCACAACGTGTAGTCGGCGTACTGCACCGGCAGCTGCGGCCAATCCGGC
>NZ_JBIBHU010000103.1:0-1000 GCF_042957205.1 Kitasatospora sp. NPDC008115
GGCGGGCACGCCTCGGCGCCGACGATGAGGCCGGAGAGCTCGGTGAGCGTGCCGGGCGCCTGGGCCGGAAGGGTGGCCAGGACGGACGGCGGGATGAACGCGTGGGTGATCCGCCGGTCCGCCAGGACCCTGGCGAGGTCCTCCCCCGCGAGACGGCCGGGCGGGGGCACCACGAGGGCACCGCCGCCGCTGAGGGCCATCAGCAACTCCAGCACGGAGGCGTCGAAACTGGGCGAGGCCAGCTGAACGACCCGACTCCGGTCAGTGGTACGGCAGCGCTCGACCAGCGTCGAGGCGAGCGACGCCAGACCCGCGTGCGTGACCGTGACACCCTTCGGCCGGCCGGTGGAACCGGAGGTGTAGATGACGTACGCGGTGTTCGCCGCCGTCAACGGCGCGACCCGCTCCGCATCCGTCGGATCGGTCACCGGCTGCCCGTCCCAGACCCCGGCCAGCCCCTCGACCGCCAGCCCGTCCGGCAACTCCTCCGCCAGCCGCCCGCTGCTGAGCAGCAGGGCCGGAGCCGCATCCGCCAACATGTACGCGATGCGATCCGCCGGGTAGTCCGGGTCGACCGGCAGGTAGCCGGCGCCCGCCTTCACCACACCCAGGATCGCCGCGAACAGTTCCGCGCCGCGCGGCAGCGCCAGGCCGACGAGCTGCTCCGCACCGATGCCCCGGCCGATCAGCCAGTGCGCGATCCGGTTCGCCCGCGCGTTCAGCTCCGCATACGTCCAGATCTCATCGCCGGCCTCCAGCGCCACCACGTCCGGCGAAAGCGCCGCCCTGGCCTCGAACAGCCCGGACAGCGTCGACTCCTCGACCTCGGGCCGGGACGTGGTCACCCAGTCCCGGAGCCGGGCCTCCTCACCCTCGGTGAGGAAGTCGAGCGACCCGATCGGCCGGGACGGGTCGGCGGAGACCGCCTTCAGCAGCCGGGCCCAGCGCTCGGCCAGCGCCTCGATCGTCGACCGGTCGTACAGGTCCGTCGCGAACTCGA